>DASWUZ010000172.1:0-20360 GCA_036401395.1 Acidisarcina sp. | reverse complement strand
GCCTCCAGCGGCTCCGCACATCATCCCGACTCTCACGTCCGCCGCAGCACACGTGACCTCAACTCAGACCGCGCAGATCACCATCGACGACTTCGTCAAAGTAGACCTGCGTGTAGCGAAGATCATCGTCGCCGAACGCATCCCCAAAGCCGACAAGCTGCTGCGCCTTGAAGTAGACCTCGGCTACGAACAGCGCCAGATTCTCGCGGGTATCGCGGAAGCCTACACTCCCGAATCACTCGTCGGCCGCAAAGTAGTCATAGTAGCTAACCTCGCTCCTCGCAAGATGCGTGGGCTGGAATCGAACGGCATGATTGTCGCCGCATCGCTCGGCGACGGCAAGCCAGTACTCGCCAGCTTCCTCGAAGACATCGATATCGGGGCGCGGCTTAAGTAGTCGTCGATCCCACTCATCGTAATAAAGCCATGATGAATGGGCACCCTGGCCTTAAGTAATGTGGGACAATGTTTCGTACGCAAGCGCGGGTGCTTTCACTTTCGCTGAACGTGGGGATGATAGATGAGTTGCCGCCCTGTGTTTGCAATGTTGACTTTGTTGCTTGGACCGTTCGCGCTTTTCGCGCAGGACGCAAGCAAGAACCTTTCGCCTGCGCCACCCGCAGCCTCCTCCGACGCACAGCCCCAACCGGACGCTGCTGGCGTGTACAAATTAGGCAGCAAGGTCGCGCCGCCCCAGGTGATCTTTTATGTCGAAGCCACATTTTCGGAGAAGGCGAAAAGGAAGAAACTTGGTGGCATTTGCAACGTTGGGCTGATCGTTGATTCACAAGGCAGTCCTCAGAACGTGCACGTGGTCAAGTCTGTCGCTGAGGGCCTGCCAGATGACGAGAGGTCTGCTGCGATCTCACTGGACAAGAAAGCAGTTGAGGCGGTTAAAAATATCGGTTCAAGCCTGCGAGGTTCGAGGGCAAGCCTGTACCCGTTGAGATGGACGTCGAGGTCCGGTTCAGCCTCAACTGACCTGCATTAGAGTGTCGAGTTCCAAGCGGGCGTCAACCCGCCCCCTGAACGGAGCGCACGCGTCTGCTAGTAGATTCCCACGCGCACCTTGATAGCGACCGCTACGACTCGGACCGCGAGGCACTCCTTATCCGTGCGTGGGATGCGGGCGTCGGCACCATCCTCTCCATCGGCATTGGCGACGGGCCCGAGACTATGCATCGTGCGCTCGACATCAGCCGCGAATACGCAGGACGTGTTGGCGTGCCACGAATTTTTGCCAGCGCCGGCATTCATCCTCACGAAGCAAAACTTGCTGACGACGGCGCCTGCGAAAAACTCGACGGCCTTCTACAGCAGCCCGAAGTCATTGCGTGCGGCGAAATCGGCCTTGACTACTACTACGACCACTCCCCACGCGACGTGCAGCAGACCGCCTTCACGCGGCAGATGGAGATCGCGGCCGTCCGCAAGAAGCCGATCATCATCCACTGTCGCCCGTCCGACGGCAACACGAATGCCTGGGACGAGACTCTCAGCATGATCGAAGAGAAATGGGCGGCGGCGGGCCTGGGCGGCATCCTCCACTGCTTTACGGGAGAATGGGAGCATGCCCGTCGCGCCCTTGACTGCGGCTTCCTGATCTCCTTCGCCGGCAACATCACATACCCCAAATCGCAGTCGATCCGCGACGTGGCTACCAAGGTTCCGCTTGACCGGATGCTGGTCGAGACCGACGCGCCCTTCCTTGCGCCCGTTCCAAACCGTGGGAAGCGCAACGAATCAGCCTGGGTACGCGACGTGGCCGCTAAAGTAGCCGAAGTCCGCGGCATCGAGCCGGAGGCCGTCGCCACCGCAACCACGGAGAACTTCCTGCGGTTTTTCAAGCTCACCTAGTCCTCGCCGGTATCCAAAAGCGGTTCACCATAAATTGGCGCGCTCAATGAGGCCAACCATTCGTTAGGAAGAGAACACGCACCTCGGATACTCTAAGGAGTGGCATATCAGGATCACCGCCAAGATGGCGGGCGAAGAGGCAGGGCATGGCAGGCGAAAACTCGTTCGACATTGTAAGCAAGGTAGAAATCCAGGAAGCGAAGAACGCGATCGACCAGGCGGTTAAGGAGGTTCGGTCGCGGTTCGACCTTAAAGACTCCAAATCGGAGATCAAGCTGGAGGGCGAAGAGACCATCGAGCTCGCCTCGTCCGATGAGTACAAGCTCAAGGCGGTTATCGAGATACTACAGCAGAAGCTGGTCAAGCGCGGTATTTCGCTCAAAGCTCTCACCTTTGGCAAGCTCGAGCACGCGACTGGGCAGAGCGTTCGGCAGAAAATCACGCTGACACAGGGCATCCCCGTCGAGAAGGCGAAGGAGATGGTCAAGCTGCTCAAGGAGTCCAAGATGAAGGCCAACGCGTCCATTCAGGGCGACTCGGTGCGTGTGAGCAGCAAAGACCGCGATACTCTACAGGAAGCCATCGCACTGCTCAAGAAGAGCGATCTCGGCATCGATGTGCAGTTCACGAACTACCGTTCCAACTGATTGCCTACAAATGACGGCCCGGAGAATTTGTTGAGCACATTGGCGATAGCGACGGCGAAAGAGGTCTTTGACCTGCTTCGCGACGACCTGCGCGCCATTGAGCGCGAACTGGGCGTCGACGCCGTCTCGAACGTGGGCGCGATCACAGAGATCGCGGGATATCTTCGCGAGGGCGGCGGCAAGCGCATTCGCCCCTCGCTGCTGCTGCTTGCGGCCAAGGCCCAGGGGTACGAGGGCAAGGGGATGATTCGCCTGGGCGCGGTGGTCGAGATGGTGCATACGGCGACCTTGGTCCACGATGACATCATCGACGGGGCCGATGTGCGCCGCGGACGCCCCTCTGCCAACACTACCTGGGGCAACTCGAAATGCGTGCTCGCGGGCGACTGGCTTTATATGCAGGCCTTCCACATCGCGCTTGAGGAGCGGAACTTCCGCGTTCTCGACCTGCTCATCAACCTCACCCAGCAGATGGTCGAGGGCGAACTGCTGCAGATCGAAACTCTCGGCAACGTCATCGGCGAAGCGGAATATAACGAGCTGATCTACCGCAAGACTGCTTGCCTTTTTGAGGCATCGATGCGGCTTGGGTCGGTGCTGGCTGGGGCATCGCCGCTGCTTGAGAAGCAGCTTGGCGAATACGGCCGCACGCTGGGAATGGCTTTCCAGGTCGTCGACGATGTGCTCGACTTGACAGCTTCGGAAGACGTGCTCGGCAAGCCGGTTGCCAGCGATCTTCGCGAGGGCAAGGCCACGCTGGCGGTCATTCACTCGCTCGAAAATGGGACCATCGCCGATCGCGAAGCGATTATCACCGTGCTCGACGACCGCGGCTTTGAGCGGGTGGCGCACGAGCAGATTCTGGAGATCCTGAAGCGCAATCGGTCTATCGACTACGCCATGGCCGCTGCCTTTGAATGCGCCGAGACGGCACGTCTCTCGCTTGCTGGGCTTGGTGATTCGGACTATAAGCGCGCATTACTTTGGGTCCCTGATTTTGTGGTCGCGCGGGACAAATAGACTCGCTGTTACGTGGAGACCGATGAGCACGTTTGATCGTTGGGAAATTACCGGGAGAGGGTGACTGACGCGTCAATCACTAGCCAACTCACGGACGCGCCGCTTGACGTAACTCGCGAATAGTCGTCGTCCCAAACGACAGCCTGTGGTCCTTGCTAAACGATTTAATGCTTTCGATTGCGTCTTGGCGAGTATGAGTTTCATTGATCTTCTTAGGACTTTCATACAGATAGTGGTCGTGCTCACTTGCTCTGTGCGCTGGAAGCTGCGCGAATTCGTCCGGCGGCACATCGTTGACGTTGTCCAGCATGACTTCCCAAATTGGACAAGGCTCAGCCATTAAACGCGACCCTTCCTCAGTATGGCCCACACTTAGAGTTTTCAGATCTTCATTGATTTCGAGGTGGGTCTCGGTCTGAAAACTTTACCACCTTCGTTCGGCTTTTCCATTCAGGCTTAACTCCTTCAGGATTACATCGAACTCGTCTTGGCAGTACCTGAAACGGCCACAGAGAAGATCGGCCAGGTGATCCGTATGAATTCGTTTCTGACTCAACTCTCGATTCAAGAAGACATCAAAATGTGCCATCTTCACTCTTTATCACCAGGACAACATTGCCTAGCGGGGAATCCTTTCGAGTTCGACTCAATTTGGATCTCCATGCAATGGATTCTAGTTGGCAAGATCCCCCATCTCCTCGTGGCTCCAAATATGGTCAGTGATGCCACCGGCCGAGAGACTCCCCATTTCGATCACTTATTATTGATTTTCAGGCAAACCGCTCCAACACTGTCAGCGCTCAATGTGCCAGCGGACTTCATCGCGCCAGACATGGTAGGTGGCCTCTGGAGTGTGCAGGAGGTAGTGCTCGTTCGGCAGCATCACGCTGTCCAGCGTCTTGACGGCCCCGCGTGTCTCGACCAGAGACTCGACCGACGGCTTACCCGGCGCCTTTTCAACCTTGGTCGTGATGTCGAAGCGGTAGGCGACTTCATACTCGATTCCGCTCTTGCGCGAAACCAGCAGGCCCCGACCCCTCAGCACCTCTTGCTTTAACGCCATTGATGAGAGGGTCGCACCGCGATAGTCCGAAGCGCAACTCCGGAGCGCCGTCATACAATGATTACCCGATGCGCAGACTACTTACAGCAATTGCCCTTTCCACGACACTCACCGTTTCCACGTTCGCCGAGCATAGGCACATGACCACCAGATCGACGTCGCAAAAGATCATCTTTGACACCGACATTGGCGATGACATCGACGATGCCTACGCGCTGGCGCTGCTGCTTAAAAGTCCCGAGGTAAAAATCCTCGGCATCACCACCGCGTTCGGGGACACGCACTTGCGCGCTCGCCTCGTCTCCCGTCTTTTGCAGGTGACGGGCGCCAGCGCCGTTCCGGTCTTTGAGGGGCCGAAGACGACGGTAGCCAAGGGCCTGACGCAAGCGAACTGGGCGCTCCAGTCACCTGACCGGCCCTACCCCGACGCGATCGCCTTCACCCTCGGAATGATCCGAAAGTATCCCGGCCAGATCACTCTGATTTCGGTCGCCCCACTGACCAACATCGGAGCGCTGATCGCCAAAGACCCTGCTACCTTCCGCAAACTCAAGCGCGTAGTCCTCATGGGTGGATCGATCAATCGCGGTTACGGTAACGCCGCCCACCCTGACCCGGAGTGGAACATCCTCAACGACATCGCCGCGTCCAAAGCGCTTTTTGCATCGGGCGTTCCCCTCTATGTCATGCCACTCGATTCGACGCAGATCCTGCTCGATAAATCGCGGCGTGAAAGCATCTACGCCCGTAGCAGTCCGCTGACCGGCGCCCTTCGCGAGCTCACTGGGGAATGGACTGCGGGGACCGGATACGACACGCCGACGCTCTTCGATGCGGTAGCGACTGCCTATGCGCTCGATCCGGAGTTATGCCCGATGACGCCAATGCGAATAGAAATTGACGATAAGGGCTTCACTCGAAAAGTCGAGGGCGCCGTCAACGCCAACGTGTGCCTGTCTTCAAACGACAAGAGCTTCTTCGATTTTTATATCCCGATGGTGACGCAGTAGATCGCCTTATCAACGGGCTCTTGCCTCATCGCTCGCGGTTTTGGAAATGTTCCGGCTAGAGCTTAGGGCTGCCCGCTGAAACCTCGTGATGCTGGAGGGAGCTGTTGCGCGCCTGAAGGTCGTCGGGGGGCTGGGTTCCATCCGCATTACTCGCAGTCGGCGAGCCGGGGACGGGCGGTTGACCCTGCGCCTTAGTTCCGGGTGGGTCGGCATGAGCAGTCGCTGGTGGAGTCGTCGTGATGTCTGAAGTGTCCCCCGCAAAGTGGGTCTTCTGAGTCGTTCCAGTCTCGCAGCCGATTGCTGAAGAAAACATTACGGCCGTCAAGAATGCTCCAGCAACGATCCCGGCCACCGAAATGTGACGAAGCCGGTTCTTTGTCCCGTTGAGCACCGAGTTGAGCGTGGAGCGACGACCTTTCAATTCACGATCCGTCATTCTTCCTCCAACTTTTTCTTTGCGTGAGATGCACGACCCGAAGCAGCCGTTGACTTCTGGAGGATGGGCAATTGAGGCCTCGTCTAGCAGCAGTATAGATAAGGAACGGATGCTGTCACAATTTAGTCAAACTCTACGTCGGATTGCGTCGCTTACCAGCCGTGCGCTACCACTCGTTCTTTACCACTTTTTGAGCACTGCGCTTCGCAGCGCGGCAGCGTACCGGTCCGGTAGCCGGCGCATCTTCATCTGCCCATCTACGAGAATGTGCGTGGTCTCCGCCTCGGCGAGTAGGACTGGCAGGTCATCGGCGGCCTCCCGCGTCAACCGGTAGGCAAACTTTACGAGCGAATTACGGAGTGCCGCGATGCGGGTTTCTACAGACAGAGTTTCATCGTAATGGGCTGGGGCGCGGTAACGGCAGGTGGCCTCGACAACGGGTAAATGACAATCGTCGGCTTCCAACTCTTTGTAGCTGAACCCGAGCCCGCGCAGCAGTTCAACACGCGCAATTTCGAACCACACAAAATAATTTGCGTGGTAGACGACGCCCATCTGGTCGGTCTCCGCATAGCGAACGCGAAGGGTGGTGCGGGACGAAGTCGGCATGTTGAGTCGAGATCTAGTATTTGGGGTTCGTCTGCACGAACCAAATACCTAGGGCTTTAAGTGAGTGAAGATAGGCAGCCGCGAGAAGTCATTGAACATGACAAACGCAAAGAAAAGAATCAGCACTACGAACGCAACCTGGTAAATCCGCTCCTTGAATTGCTGGTTGATGTCGCGGCGAATGAGGCCTTCGATCAGCAGCAGCAGGATCATGCCGCCATCGAGTACTGGAAATGGCAGGAGGTTGAATATTCCCAGGTTGAGGCTGATGAGCGCCATCAGGTCGATGGTCGGCTGCCAGCCTTGTGCTGAAAACGCTTCGCCCGTTTGGCGCGCCATGCCGATTGGGCCGCTGAGCTGCTTCACTGTGTCGGAGCGCGTGAAGATGCGTCGCAACACCGTGACGATGGCGCCGGCGTAGTGCACATTCGTCGTGTAGGACAAGTGCATGGCCGCGCTTAACGGAAGTTGTTCGACATGGTATGGAGGGTCGGTCGAAGTGAAGCCGAGGCGGTACTGCCGCTGCCCCGTCTCGTCCAACATGGGCGCAGGGCGTACGGTGAAATTAAGGCGGTTACCCTCCCGCAGCACGACGATGTCGACCGGGGTCGCCCCACTCTGCTGCAACGACGCTACCAGCGAGCGCACGTAGTGAAACTGGCTTCCCTTCAGCGACTCGATGACGTCGCCAGGCTTAATTCCGGCGGCCTCGGCGGGCATGCCAGGCTCAAGGGTTTTGACTTGCAGCGGAGTCTTCTGCACCTGGGTATAGAGGCCGAGCGATTCAGGAGTTAGGTCCTCTTGCTTGGTCGGGGCGGGGATATTGATCTGAGTTTTGACCGTCTGGCCGCTGCGGTCGATCACTAACGGCACCGTGGAATTGCCATCAATGCCGGCGCGTATCCCTACGTCTTCATAAGTAGGATGTTGCTGGCCGTCGAAGCTGACAATGGTGTCCCCCTCACGAAGCCCCGCGCGTGAAGCCGGTGTGTCCGTGGGCACGGGGTCGAGGGTAACCTGCTCCCTGAAGTAGTCGGGCACCTCGTTGTGCATCATGAAAAGCCCGGCCATCAGCAGGAAGGCGAGTACAAGATTTGAAACCGGCCCGGCCACGCCAATCAGGATGCGCTGCCAGCGCGGCTTCGCGTTGAGGTCGCCGGGGTCGAGCTCGCGCCTGACATTGGCAGGCGTTTCAGAGGTTGCGGTGCGGTGGGGCTCCTCGCCGGTGAGCACTTCCTGCATGGCGGAATCGCCGGTCGACACGTCCATCGTGCCGTCGCCGCCCATCTCGCCCGCCATCTTGACGTAGCCGCCGAGCGGCAGCAGACTCAGGCGGTAGTCGGTATCGCCACGCTTAAATCCGAACAGGCGCTTGCCCATGCCGATCGAAAAGACCTCGACGCGAACGCCGAACCATTTGGCGACCGCGAAGTGGCCGAATTCATGCACCAGCACCATGATGCCGAGCACTACAAAGAAAGATAAGGCAGCGATAATCGCAGAATGCATTCGTGATCCTGAACTTGGAAGAAGCTAGTGTAGTGAGATTCTCGCCCGCAAGAAACTCAGCTACGGGCCGTCCCACCCATCCATCCCCATACGTAGATCATTGACCGGTTAGATGAGTCACCGGTACGAGTACTAATTTGTAGCGTGCGGATATTGGTCGCGAATGGTCTCCCGCGCCATTTCTCTTGCTTGCTGATCGTGGTCTAAAACTTCGGCAATGGTCGATGGATGCGACTCCAATGTCGCTTCGAGCACCTTTTCAATTGTACGCGCGATGCCCGTAAACGGGATGTCCGCGGCGAGGAAGGCATCGACTGCGATTTCATCGGCTGCGTTGAGGGCGATGCAATGTGCTCCGCCGAGTTCGGCTGCTTCGTAGGCGAGGCGCAGGCATGGGAAGCGGTTGAAGTCGGGCGGCGCAAAATCAAGCTGGCCGAGCGAGGCCATATCAAAGGTCAGGTCGGACGCGATCCTCTCCGGATAGCTCATCGCATAGAGAATCGGCAGCCGCATGTCGGTCACAGAGACTTGGGCGAGAATGCTACCGTCGATGTACTCCACTAACGAATGCACGGTTGATTGCGGATGTACTGTCACATTGACCGCGGCCGGGGGAAGGTCAAAGAGGCGGCAGGCCTCGATGATTTCAAGGCCCTTGTTGAGCATGGTGGCCGAGTCGATGGTGATGCGGCGGCCCATGACCCAGGTCGGATGCCTAAGTGCCTGGTCTATCGTGATGTGTTCGAAGTCGGCGAGCGGGAGCGTGCGGAATGGGCCGCCGGACGCGGTCAGCCAGATGCGGCGTACTTCAGACCTGTCGCCGGCGCGCATGCATTGGTGGATGGCGTTGTGTTCGGAGTCGATGGGCAGCAGAGCGACGTTGTGAAGGCGGGCTTCGCGGGTCAGGATTTCGCCGGCCGCTACCATTGCTTCTTTGTTGGCTAAGCCTACTAGTTTGCCGGAGGCGACGGCCGAGTAGGTTGCTGGGAGGCCCGCTACTCCGACGATGGCGGAGACTACAAAGTCCACCTCGGGTAGCGTCGCGACGCGGATCGTTCCCTCGGTCCCGTGTACCACTTCGATGCCATTTACTCCTGCGGCTTTTAGCTGGGTTGCGAGCTGGTCGGCTAGCTCGGCGGTCGCCAGGGAGATGACTTCGGGTCGCCAGCGAATCGCCTGTTCGAGCGCTGCGGCGAGGTTTTGGCCTGCGGCGAGGGCGGCGACAGAGAAGCGTCCCGGGTAGCTCTCGATGATGCTGAGGGTGCTCTTGCCTATCGACCCCGTCGAGCCGAGAATGGCGATCTGCTTCAATGCGAAGTCTCTGTATTCAAAGGACTTGGGTTCATGCCATACCTAGAAAGACTGCTGGGCTAACTGAGCGTACCACAGCACTGGAGCGGCCAGCAGCAAGGCGTCGATCCGGTCAAGAACGCCGCCGTGGCCGGGGAGCAAGGTCCCGGAATCTTTGACTCCGGCGCCGCGCTTGATCGCCGATTCGACGAGGTCACCTACTTGCGCCGCGACATTGAGAAGCACCGCCAGCAGCAGCCAATGCCCAACCGAGCCGGGGTAGCTGAGGATCGCCAGGTTGCGGCGCGCCGCTAATCCGGCTAAGAAAATGAGCAGGAGCGTCACCAGCATGCTGCCGACGACGGAGCCGACGCTTCCCTCCCAGGTTTTGCCGGGGCTGATGGCGGGGGCAAGTTTTCGGCGGCCCCAGGCCTTGCCTACATAAAGCGCCGTCGTGTCGCCAGCCCATACTACGAAGAGGAGGAATACCAGCAGCGAAGGGCCGTTTTCCTGCGCGCTGAGCAGCGGGATGGTGGTCAGGGAAAGGCCTACATAAATCAGTCCAAAGACCGAAAACGCCGCATCGGGCAACACGCGCGCCAACGGCGAGCTAAAAGTGCATACGATCAGGATGAGTAAGCTAAGTCCTCCAACTACAGGACTTAGGAGCTCGGAGTTACGGAATGCTACCAGAAATAAAACCGCGATGGCCCCTAGGACGACGATGCGCGGGGTTTTGGCTCCAGTCGCATTTGCAAGGCCAAGATACTCCCAGGCTGCGAGTTCGGCGACGAGGGCGGCGGCGAGCGTATTAAGCCAGAACGCACCCTTGAAAATCAGGAGCAGCACCAACGGGATCAGAATTGCGGCGGTGAGGACACGTTTCATCGTTTGACTTGGCCCCGCAAGAGCGGCGGATTGGGCGCTATCTCTATGAGAATACACGGGGCGGCAACTTCACTCCCGTCACGCCCATGGTCGGAAGCGCTTGCTCTCCTTCCCAGTTTGCAAGCATCTAAGTGATTGATAGTAAAAGGGGTTTGAATGAGCAATTGGCGGAACGTGTTGTTGGGTTTGCTGTCGGCCGCGTCTTTGTCGGTTGCAGTTTCGGCGCAGGAAGGCGCCGTCCAGTCTTCGGCGGTGATCACGGTGATGCCGAACGGTGCCGCGCGGCCGAGCTTGTCTCCGAAGGACTTCAAAATCAACGTGAACTATAAGGTTGCGGAGGCTACAACCATCATTCCGCTACAGGGGCAGCGCGCGGGGCTGGAGTTGATGGTGCTGATCGATGACGCGGCCCGTTCGGGGTTGGCTAATCAAATTCCCGACTTAAAACGGTTTGTTCAAGCTTTGCCTAGTGGAACCGCAGTCGGCGTTGCATACATGCAAAATGGGCGAGCGGTCATTGTGCAGAACTTTACGGCAGATCAGTCGTTGGCGGACAACGCCTTTCGGATGCCGCAGGGTAGCCCGGGGGCGAATGCCAGCCCTTATTTTTGCCTATCCGATCTGGCAAAGCACTGGCCTTCAAACAACCCCGACGTGCGCCGCGAGGTGCTGATGGTGACCGACGGTGCGGATGCTTACGGTGGCGTAGCCTTTGACCCAGAGAATCCGTATGTGCTTGCAGCTATTGCAGATGCCCAGAGGGCGCGGGTGATCGTCCACTCCATTTTTTACCAGGATGCGGGGAGCGGTCCGGTTGGCCGGTTCAATGGGCAGGACTATCTACTGATGGTTTCGAGGGCCACGGGAGGGCAGGCCTACTACCAGATGTCGGGCAGTCCGGTGGCCTTTGCGCCTTACCTTGCCGACTTGCAGATCCGGCTCATTAATCAGTATGAGCTCGGCTTCCTGGCGGAGGGTCGGGGCCGGTCAGGCCTACAGGCTCTTAATGTAAAAATTAAGGTCGCGAATGTCAAACTCGATGCACCAGAGAAGGTGCTAATTGGGCGAGTTGGTGAGGGTCTAAATCGATAAGCATCTAACCCCCTTGACGCCGTTTGGGGGTTAGAGGTTTAACCGCCACGAGGCCCAATGCCGGTTAGATCTCTTGAATCTACCCCCCTTCAGGGCTTGTGACAGTTAGATGGGTAGACACCACACTTCGTGTGCTCTTACGACAGCGACAGCGCTTTCGGGGCAGGGATGTACCTAGGGAACTAACATGCCAGACACCCGCGTCGCGGCGGGTGCCTCTGATCCCGCGTCGGCGTGAGCCCCGGAGCCGGCGATGCCGCCGAAGCGGCGATCGCGGCGTTGGTAATCTTCGATGGCCTCGAGCATGTGCAAGCCTCGAAAGTCTGGCCACAGCCGATCCGTGACGTATATTTCCGAATAAGCGATCTGCCAGAGCAGGTAGTTAGAAATTCGCATCTCGCCCGAGGTGCGGATGACCAGATCAGGGTCGGGCATGTGCGCGGTGTAAAGGTGCCGATGAATGTCCTCTTCAGTGACGGAATCGGGGGCGCGCCCTTGCTCGAAGATTTCGGCTGAGAGGGCGCGGAAAGCGTCGACGATTTCCGTGCGCGAACCGTAATTCAGGGCGAGGGTCAAAACGGTGCCGGTGTTTTGTGCGGTGGCCTCGGCGGCCCACTGCATCTTGTCCTGCACTTCGGTGGGCAACTCGTGGGTGCGGCCGATGTATTGGATGCGGACGTTGTTATCGTTCATGCGGCCCACGTTGTTTTCGAGGTAGGAACGCAGGAGGCGCATCAGGAAGTTGACTTCAGATTTGGGCCTACGCAGGCTGTTTTCGAGCGAAAACGCGTAGAGTGTGAGCCAGGGCAGGTCGATGCGAGACGCGGTCTCAACAACATATTGGACGGACTCGGCACCCTGCTGATGACCGAAAAAACGCTTGAGGCTGCGCTTGCCTGCCCATCGCCCGTTGCCGTCCATAATCATGGCGATGTGTTTGGGCAAGCGGGCCGCGTCGAGGCGGCGATAGATGGCCTGCTCGTCGGGCGAGAGTTCATGCACACGGCTGGGGGATCGCAAGCAACGGCCTTCCTAGTCAGACCGTAGCACATGGGTGAGGGGGTCGCAACGTGGACCAGTAGAGTCATTTGTTGAAACTGCTAACCATGTCACACACCCAAAGCGGGGGTAAGAACACGGAGCGAAAATAGATAATCATCTAATTACTAAACTTGCTATAGTGGACGGCGGACTGGGAACGTTGTAATTGTGAGGTCTCGGAATGGCGCTTGATCGAAGCCTGCCTGGCATTCAGGCCCTGCAGCACATTGTAGTGCTGATGATGGAGAACCGTTCCTTTGACCACATGCTGGGTGGGTTGAAGGCTACGCACGATTACATCGACGGACTCACTGGTGACGAGACTAACTTGGACACGACCGGCGCGCAGATAAAGGTGCAGCCTCTGGCGGAGTACCAGAGCCAGCTTGATCCCGACCCCAATCACCACTTCGCGGCGGTAAATCTACAGATATTCGGAGACCCGCAAAATGGCCCGCCGCTGCCGGCAACGATGAGTGGGTTTGTGAAGAGCTACTTCAATCAGCAGCAGAATACGAAGCACTCAGCGGACATCCTTTACTACTTCAGCCCGGACAAGCTGCCTGTACTTAGTACTCTGGCGACCGAGTTCGCGGTATTTAATCGGTGGTTTGCATCTATTCCCGGCCCGACGATATGCAACCGGGCGTTTGCACACTACGGTACGTCGTTTGGTCAGGTGAGCATGGACGTGTTTTACGAAGGCAAGAAGTACAAGGCCATCTATGACCGGCTGCTTGCCGCGGGCCACACTTGCAAGCTTTATTACTACGATGAGGCTAGTTCGACAATGGAGGTCGTCAACCTGCTGCAAAATGAGCCCGATGTTTTTGGGACATTTGAAGACTTCGAAACAGCGTGCGATAAGAATGTCTTGCCGGCTTATTGTTTTATTGAGCCGAATTATACTGACCACGACTCGCCTGATGGCGATGGCGAGCTCATCGCTAATGATCAGCATCCAGACCATGACGTTAGAGCGGGCGAACAGTTTATCGCAATGGTCTATAACAAGATTCGGCAGAACCCTAAGTTATGGGCGAACACAGCGCTGCTGATTGTTTATGACGAACATGGCGGGATCTATGATCATGTGCCTCCGCCGGCTTGCCTGCCGGACGGGTTTGTTGCGCAGCCAGCGGACACAGGGACGCTGGATGCTTTTCATTTTGATCGGCTCGGGGTGCGGGTGCCGGCGATACTTGTTTCTCCCTGGGTGGCTAAGGGGTCTTGTATCAATGATGTATTTGAGCACGCTTGTATCCCGGCTACGGTGACTGATTACTTTATCGGCGAGTACCCGGACCGGTCACCGCGCGAGATAGCCGCGAATACTTTTCTGGGACAGTTGTCGCTTGAGACGCAGCGAACCGAAGATGATTGCCCCAGCTTTGCAATCGAGGGTGGAAGTTAGGGTGTCGCAGTTAGGGCCAACTACGCTATTCGTGAGGAGAACGTCATGCAACCTATCTTCGTTCCGGCACCGCCCAAGTCTTCCTTCAATAAGAATCGCGCGCCATCGGACTTACTAATCGGCCAGCTTAGGCACTTTCAACATGTGGAGCATAAGTCGGACATTGCGATAGATGCGGCGACGGCCCTCGATATTCATACTGAGGCTGGGGCTGCACGTTACATCCTGGCTCTGACTCGGGCAATCAGGCAGCAGTCGGCAAAGCCAGTGGGTATCGCAGTTGTGCCGCCTCGCAAGCCTCTGGATACGATCGGCTCTCCTGGTGTGGGTGACGGGCTCACTATCGCCGCCGTTGGTGATGGGCCGGGAGCGGCCTCCGAGCGTCCGGTGACGAAAAAGCTAACGCACGGAAAAAAGCGGGTAAAAAAGAATAAAAGGAAAAAATCATGACGGCGCGCGGGTGGCTGCTGGTAGTCATTTTCGCCGCGCCGGTTGCTGTTGCACAGTCGGGCGCGACTTCGGGTAGCGAGTCTCGCATTCACGCCGACTTCCGCCGCGAGTGGTTGCAGTTACACCCTTGCCGCGAACAAGCGGCCAAGCCCTGCAGTACTTTCACATTTGGCCACCTAACTGGCATAGCTCAGGAGTTAGTTACAGGGCAGCCGTTGCATATCGCTCTGGGTAGCCTGGCTCCGCAGAATGGATTCGCCTCAGGCCTTGCGTTTGTTGAGCACAAAGATTTCCCCAGCGAGTGGCGGCTTACTTTTAACACGGACGCGGTTGCTACAGGGAATGGATCATGGCGGGCGGGCGGGTATCTGAAAACTTTCCGGTTAGGTGGCGGCAAGATTGTAGTTGTGGAGGGGCCGGGAAAGAAGCAGGCGCCGTTCTTTCATGTCGCGCCGCTGTTTAATGTTTATGCCGAGACTACATCGCTGAACCACGTTGATTACTATGGACTGGGCCCTGACACCTTGCCTAGTAACAAAGCTGCGTTTGGTCTCACCGAGACGATCGTTGGGGGAAGCGCGATTATTCCGGTTGGCTGGGGCGGCGTCTCGCTCTTTGCGGAGTTGAATGGGCGCGCGCCCAGCGTGCGCGGCAATCACGACTTGTCCGTGCCATCAATCGAGTTCAGCTATAACGAGGCAAGCGCGCCGGGGCTCACCAGCCAGCCGGTCTTTCTACAGCCCGGCGTAGGTGTTCGTATCCAGCCATCGATATTAGGTGGGTATTTACGACTTCACTATCTGCTTAAGTTTGAAGAATTTGCCGCTCCAGGAAATTCGACTTATAGCTTCCGTCGATGGACTACCGATTTCGGGCATGAGTTTCCGCTGGACAGGAAGGTACACCTCACGGCGGCGAGCGACCAGAACGGGCCCGACTCTTGTACGAGCAACCCCGCGACGCGGTGCCCTTCGCCCACGCATGTATCAAGCGCGATCAATCGTGAAGGTTCCATTGATTTCCGGCTGCTGATGGTTGGGTCGGTTGCAAGTGCCGGAAGCGTGGTGCCTTTTTATTTCGATCCCACGATTGGTGGGTCTGACTTGAACGGCGAGCCTGCGCTGCCGAGTTATCCTGATTATCGTTTTCGTGCGCCTAATTTGATTCTGCTTCGTGAAACCATCGAACATGCGGTGCCCAAAGTCCCGCTGGGCGTTTATTTCTCGGCGGACGAGGCAAAGGTCGGCCTGCGCCGCGGCGATATCGACTTTAGCAATTTGAGGAGGAGTTACACGGCTGGGATTACGGTACATGCGGGCGGGCTGCCGGTAGTCTACCTGCTGTTTGCGTGGGGCGGGTCCGAGGGGCACCACAATATTTTTAGCGTCAGCAATGTACTGCTCGGCGCCGCGGCACGGCCTTCTCTTTTCTAGGAAAAGACTTAGCCTCGCATCGATGTGCCGTCGGATTATCCCTTGCGCTCACAATTTTGGGCGCCCGGTCTTTTGTACCTTTCGGCGAAGGACTCGTCGGGCGAGGTTGCAGGCCAGCCAATCATCACGAGGAAAACATCCAGTACGAAGAGCGCGATCGCTACGTCGTTGAACGCCGTGGCCTGGCGCTGGTTTGGCCAGATTTGGTTCGCCGCCCAAAAAAGAAATGCGGTGGCCAGTAGGATTGCCTTGACCCACTCCCTGGGCGCTGGCCGGTGGGCTGTTTGATAGATCAGATAGGCGAGAGCGATTGACGCTAAACTACTAGCTTCAAGGATTAAGTGCAGCTTTACTGAGAACAGCGTGGGGTGGCCGTCCCATGCGAGGAGCATTGCTGCGCAGGAGAGGGTGATAACTCCCAGGATCACAGGGAGCGCCCTGTGGGCCCGGTCGAGACGAGTGTACATAGCTTAAGGTTCCCGCAGACTTTGAGAGGCTTCGAGGAATGGGAATGAGGCGAGTTCACTCGCTCCGAGTTAGACGCCGCATGGTGCGGCTAACTCATTGTCTGACACGGGCCGAAGCTATGCAGGATTCTTACTAACTTTTTACTTCTTTGTTGAGGGACCCGTTGCATGCGCTGCGCTACCGGTGTCGACCTCGCACCGCCGATGACCGAGACACAGAGTCAGGCCGTGCGACGGCGCGGGTTGGCTGCGTCTCTTACGTGGTTGAGGAAGAGCTGGCGCTGCAGCGAGTCTAGTTTCGCAATATAGGGAGCTATCTCGGCGAGGAATGGATCGCCAAGCACTGAGGTCACTTCGGTTTGGCGGCGGCTTGGGCCGTCCTGCAGCAAGTCGCAGATGTCGATCTCAAGCGCGGTTGCGAGACGCTGCAGCGACGATAGAGTCGGCATAGCTTTGCCGTTTTCAATCTTGGAAATGTAAGTGCGTGGGACAGACATGCGACCGGCGAGTTGACGCTGACTTAGATTGCGGGAGCGTCGCATCTCGCGGACGGTGCGAGCTACCTGAAGTCCTTCGTCAGGTGCGGAGCCGTCAGAGGCGGGGACTAGTTGCGGAACCTGCGGCTCGGGCGGCTCGATTTCGATGGCGTGATAGCAGCGCCGGCAGCGGGAGTTGGCGGTGCGGAATTGCACCAGACTGCAGTGATCGCACCGAAGCACTTCACGTGCCTCTACAGTAGCCAGGTTAGTTGCCATAATCATCTACGGAGCGCCAGAGCAAGCGTGCCGTGGACATAGATGGCCATTGAGGAGAGGCGATTGCATCGCCTGCTTTGCAACAGCTATCCATGTCTTGCATTGTTAGATTGACGGGCGGGAACCAGAGTTGTCAAGTGGAAAACCAGATGCAATCGTAAAATAAACGGAAGAAACCCGAAGATTCCCGAAAGGAACAGGCGACGAGATGCTAGACCCACGATATGGGAAAGAAGCGGCCTGGGCGCTGCTGACGGAGTACACGCAATCGTCGAGTTTGTTGAAACATGCGCTTGGCGTCGAGGCATGTGTCCGCGCCTACGGTGAGGTGGAGGCTGCGGGGCTTGAGGGCCCGGCTGCGGCGGAGATGGTGGAGATTTATTCGGTTACCGCGCTGCTGCATGATTTTGATTACGAGCGCTTCCCTTCTCTCCGTGACCACCCTTTTGTTGGCGTAAAGATTTTGGAGGAGCAGGGCTGGCCTGAGGAGGTGCGCACGGCGATCCTCGGTCATGCTGAATATTCAGGGGTGCCGCGAATGACGCATCTGGCGAAGGCGCTGTTTGCGTGCGACGAGTTGTCGGGATTTCTTACCGCGTGCGCATTGGTGAAGCCGACTCGTTCGATTGGCGATGTCGAGGTTGCAGGAGTGCGGAAGAAGATGAAGGACAAGGCGTTCGCGAAGGGCGTCCATCGTGAGGATATTTCGAAAGGCGCGGCTGAGCTTGGCGTGGAGCTGGATGCGCACATTCAATTTTGTATCGACGCTATGCGCCGGTCTGCTGTGGATCTAGGGCTGGCTGGAGTTGATAGCGTGGGTTCGCGTGTGTGATGCTGCGGCCACATGCTAAACAGCGCTGATATGCTCTGGTCTATGAGTTCCCGCCCTTTGCCCCCACGATCTACTAGCGCTCGCTCTTCCTCTCCCAGTGCGGGGAGCAGGCGGAAGAAGGCCGGGCCCGGATGGTTGGTTTGGCTGCCGTTGCTGTTGGGGATTGCGGTGACTCCGCTAGCCCGGCGCGCGGCCGATGTGCTGGCGTTGGAAGGGCCTGCGGCACTGCAAACGCTCTACCCTTACGTGGCACTATTGAAGCTCCATGCGCTGGGGTTACCGGAGGACCTTGGCGCGACGCTTTCGCAATGGATGATGTGGTTGCAGTTCCCGCTGTATGGGCTTTTCATGTCGATGATGATGCGGGTTTCAGGAGTCGCGAGGTCATTGATCGCGACGGTGCTAGTGCATGTTTTGCCGCTGGTGTTTTTGATTTCTATTGCGAAGATGTGAGCGGTCGACCGAAGTAATTGCGAAGCAGTTGGGGGGGGCGGTGATCGAAAATCGTTCGGTGCCGGTGAATACTCTGTTGCCTCATGTCACTTATGCGGACGTCGCAACGGCAATTGACTGGCTTCGGCGGACTTTTGGTTTCGTCGAGCACTATCGATTTGGCCGAGGAGAGGGCGCTCCAGTGAACGGCGCGCAGATGCACCTTGGGGGTGCGTGGATCATGCTGCGAGAGACGCGGGGCGGGCGCTCCACCCCGGCGAAGGCTGGGTACGATACGCAGAGCCTGACCGTCTTCGTCGAGGATGTGCATGCCCATTATGAGCGGACCCGCGCTGAGGGAGCAACGATTGTCGAGGAGCTGCACGAGACCGTTTATGGCGAGCTGCAGTATGCGGCCCTGGATCTTGATGGTCATCATTGGTTGTTTTCAAAGCATGCGCGCGATGTTGGACCCGAGGAATGGGGTGCAGTTATCGCGGCTGAGTTTGAAGGCCAGTGATTTTGCGAGTTGCCGGTATTGACGCTTCATTGATGGAGCGCACCGACGGTCGAGACCGAGCTTAGGCTGAAAATTTGACCGGATTTCCCCCACCATGTGACGCGCGGGCTATCTGTTAGAGTTTTCGGATGGCCCGGAAACTTGCCGTCTATGTGGGACATGAAAGCGCGCGCATGGCCGAGTTGGAGGGCGCTCCGCTGGCCTCGTTCTCATCGCGCGCGGTTGCCTTCGCGATTGACTTTGCCGTTGCAGCTCTGACCTTCGTGCCGGTAGGGATGGGGGGCGCGATTGTGGCGATCCGTCTGGGATGGCTACATGACCATGTTCACATCCAGTTTGATCCCTTTCATCATGAGAACTGGGCCAGCCTGATCTACTATGTGCTTTTTATCGGAGTGTCGAATTACATTGGCAATGGCGCGACGATCGGCAAAAAGATCATGAGGATCAGGGCGGTGTCACTGGTGCATCGGCGACTGACCCTGTGGGATTCGCTGGAGCGGGCGCTCGGGTACGGCGCTTCGGCACTTGAGGCTTTCTTCGGGTTCTTTCAATATTTTATTCACCCTGCTCATCGCACGGTGCATGACCGCATTGCTGAGACGATTGTCGTGTCGGGCGTTGTCGAGGCGCCGAACCTCACAAAGTGATTGAGGCCGATGTGCGCGGATAGTTTCAGTTGAGGGGTCTGACCCAGATGTTCCTGAAGCTAATAGGTTCGCTGGGGTCGCCGTGTGCCTGGAGCTTGATCGGCGCAGCGTCATATTGCTTATAGAACGGCTTGCCCCGGTAAAGCGTTTGTCCCTTTAGTTCGAAATGGTTTTGCACCAGCACTCCGTTGAACAGCACTGTAACGTACGCCGGCGTTTTCAGAGATCGGTCGGCGTTGAAAGTTGGCGCCGTCCACACCACGTCGTAGGTCTGCCATTCGCCCGGCTTACGGTTGGCGTTGACCAGGGGAATGCCCTGCTTGTAGATGCTGCCAGCCTGGCCGTTGACATAAGTCTTGTTGTCGTAGGAATCGAGAACCTGGAGTTCGTATCCGTCGTCGCCGGGGCCTGTGGAGGCGAGAAACACGCCGCTGTTGCCGCGGGCCTGATCGCTGCCTGTGATGTTCAGCGGTATTTTCCACTCGATGTGGAGTTGATAATTCCTGAATTTCCGCCTGGTTTCGATGTTGTCTATGGGCGGCGCCTTGCTGACAGTCAAGGCCCCGCCGGCGATGGGCCATTTGGCCGGCGACTTATCTCTGTTGGACACCCACTCATCGAGGTTCTTGCCGTCGAAGAGCACGATGGCGTCTGATGGAGGGTCAGCAGCCGTCGCGCCCGGCGTGACGATCCTTGGTACTGGCTCCCACACTTCCGTGTCTTTAGGATTTGGCTGGGAGGCTGCCGCAGCGTTTGTGCCAGTGGCTTGCGGGAGGCTTTGCTGTTGGGCAGATACGGGGGCGCTTATCGCAATCATGGCGGAAAACGTCAGGATTGCTGAAAGAAGGAGTTCTGAGCCAGGAGCGCGCATGGTGAGAATGGTATCCGATCTCCCGGTAGGCGGGCGATGCGTTGAGGAACCCTTCCATTTCACATGTCGACTGC
>DASWUZ010000171.1:0-8190 GCA_036401395.1 Acidisarcina sp. | reverse complement strand
GAGTAGGCGACGGCGTCGAGGAAGTAGGGCGAGAGCGTAGGCTCACCACCCGAGAACTGCACCGACATCTGGCGGCGGGGCTTGATCTGGGCCGCGTCGTCGAGCATCTTCTTGATCTCTTCCCACGTCAGTTCGTGGACGAAGCCGACCTGGTTGGCGTCCATGAAGCAGGGGTCGCACATCATGTTGCAGCGGTTCGTCAGGTCGATGGTCAGCACGGAGCCGCGTCCGTGCGTTACCGTCGAAGTACCGTGGTTGTGCAGCTCTTCGTCATTGTGGGCGCGGATGTCGCGGCCCGGGAAGGTGTCTTCCAGGTGTTTCATGAACTCGACGTCGATCGACATCAGGTCTTCAAAGTGGCCGTGCTTGGGGCAGTCCTTGACCATCAGGATCTTGCCGTCGCGCTCGATGATCTGGGCCTTGATTTCGCCGACCTTTTCGTTGAGAAGGATCTCGTGGGGCAGCTTGCCATCGAGGATCTGCTGGCGAATCTCAGGCACGCACTTGGGGCAGAGCGAGTCGGTGGTACGTGGCCAGCCTAGGGGCGGCTTCTCTTTTTCGTACGACTTCAGCAGGGGCTTGTCAGACCATTTCGGCGTAAATGACGCGTTTGGGCGGATGCTGTTGAGCCTGTCGAACACAACCCAGGCGCTCCGGGCAGCAACGGTTACCGCTTTTTCTGCGTACTTGACGGTCTTCGACATAGGTTCCGATTCTCCTAAAGTTCAAGAAAGTTCAATCCTCCGCACTCTCCAATGAATTGGTAGGCGGATCCAAAAATGGGCAAGCCCAAGAACGCCAATACCACCTAACGGCAACTATCTCAGGGCTTTACCGTCTCAGACTACCCTCGGCGCGCCCTAAAACCGAACAGGTTAAGCTGAACGGTCAATATTGGTAGCCAGAAGGTAAACCTGAGCGGCGAACGGGGAGCCCAAAATCACACGTCACTAGACGGTGGAAGGTGGCACGAAGATGCAAAATTCAGCGAATGACCAACATAGCGGCGCGGAAGAGCTGGTCGAAGTCCGCGGCTGCGGCCTTATCTTTCTCGACAACCGTCTCGATCGCCTTGAGGGCGGCAGGGCGCTGATAACCGAGGTTAGTCAATGCCGATAGGACGTCGTCGGCCGCAGGGCCGGCGATGCGGGGCACTGGGGCCGACGCCATGTCTTCTAGCTTGTCTTTGAGCTCGACGACGAGGCGCTCAGCAAGCTTCTTTCCCACTCCAGGAATTCGCGTAAGCATGGCATGGTCCTGCGCGCGGATCGCGCTCACGGTGCGCTCGGGGCTAAGCCCGCTAAGGATCGTCACCGCCAGCTTCGGCCCCACGCCGGTGACAGTGATGAGCCGCTCAAACAGCCGCTTCTCATGCAACTCAAGAAACCCGAACAGCGCCAAAGCATCTTCCCGCACCACCGTGTAGATGAAAAGGGAAACCTCCGCCCCCTCAGCAGGCAGCGCAGCAAACGTAGGAACGCTGATGACCACGTCATAGCCCACCCCGCCGCATTCGACGACGGCCTGGCCGGGGCGCTTAGAAAATAGCTTGCCTCTTAGGTGGGCGATCATGGTGCGATTGTAGCGGGCGATCGGCTCGTGCGGGACTATCGTGATGGCCCGCCGCTCACTCGCCTTAGGCTTTAGATTGGACAGCGGCCCGATTAGCGCGTGGAACGAGCGTGGGAGTTTACAATCAAACTATGGACAAAACCATCCGCAGGTTCACCAGCTTCGACGAAATGAAGATGGAAGAATACCGGGAATGGCAAGCGCTCCCGGGGCTGGCTCGATTGAGCGCGGCAGCCGAGCTTTCGATGTCTCTCTTTCCAGGGAAGGGATCGTCGGATGATCTTCAACAAGGACTTCAACGAACTTTTGTCCATCTTCAACGATCACGAAGTTAAGTACTTGATCGTTGGTGGTTATGCCGTCGCGTTTCATGCGCAGCCTCGTGCAACAAAAGACCTGGACATCCTGATCAAGCCGGACGCAGAGAATGGCGGAGCCCTGTATTCCGCCCTCGCCGAATTTGGCGCGCCGTTGGCGGGGATAACTGCCGAAGACCTGATTCAACCCGGTGCCTTTTTTCGGATGGGCACAGCACCGCTCATGGTCGAAATTTTTCCGGCAATTTCTGGCGTAGACTTCGAGGCGGCTTGGGGGCGTCGCGTCGAAGTTGCTATCGAGGATGCCGGTGGGCAAAAGGCCTGCTTGCTCTCTGAATCTGACCTCGTGGCTTCAAAAATCGCCGCAGGACGCCCTCAGGATTTGGCGGACATTGACGCTATTCGTAACAAAGCGCGAGCACTGTTGACTGAAAACGAGTCCTAGCTCTACCGCCTACCAGTCAACACACTGGCTGGGGGATAGATCGCCGCTCAGGTGAGCGATCGTCCCTCGATTGTAGCGGCACGCATCTAAAGCCAGAATGGATGCGGGCATCTACCCCTTCACCCAGGAAGCAATATGCAATCCACCCAGCCTGCTCCGAAGAACATCGACGACTACATCGCAACCCGGCCACCGGCAGTCAAGGTCATCCTTGAAACCATTCGGTCTACCATCCGCAAAGCCGCGCCCGAAGCCCAGGAAATCATCAGCTACCGAATGCCGGCCTTCGCTCAGAATGGCATCCTTGTTTACTTCGCCGCATTTAAGAAGCACATCGGCCTCTATCCGCCAGTCAACGGCGATGCGACTTTAATGAAGGCCATTTCAAAGTACGCTGGCCCCAAAGGCAATCTGCAATTCCCGCTCGATCAGCCCATCCCTTACCACCTGATCGAGAGAATCGTGGAGCACAAACTCAAGCAGAATTCGTTGAAAACGAGCAAAAAAATAACGTCCGAAATCGCGCGATAGTCCGCGTTCAGCCAGACAAGTTCATCCTTTGATGTTGGGATAAGCCGGGCGGCCATTGACGAAGAGTGACGAGGGCGGGGACGACCGCCCTGGCGGAAAATTAGCCGCGCTTGCGGTACTTCACTTCAAACTCATACCCTGCATTCGCAGGAAACAACCCCGCGATATGCCGTAGACGCTCGGCGAGCAGAGGAGCAGCCAGCAAGGGATATTCCCTTTCGCGCAAATCCGCATAATCAAAATCGAGCGTCAGCGCCAGCATATAGATCGCAATCGCATCGGAGAAAGCTGACTCGAAGAAGCTGTTCTTGGCCTTCTCGTCCATGTGCCCCTCACCCTTGCTGCGGTCCACCGCCCGGCGGCGACTCTCCCACGCGTCCTGACTCGTCTCCCCGCGCACATCGGCGACGGCCTGCGACCAGACGAGCGTCGAAAACGACTCAGGAATCCCGATCGCTTCGACCACGTGATGGCCGACATTGATAAAAAACTCAAACGCCAGAGCGAATCTGTCCTGCATCAGCCTCGTCGAAATAAAAATGCACTTCGACTCACCGCAATCCACGTTGCGATGACAGATGGCGCGATCGCCGAGGTCAACCGTATAGGTCGGCGCGACCATGGTCTCTTCCTGATCGCCAAGGGTTAAAGGGACGAAATAATAGGACCGCCCATCGAGTGCGCGCGCCAGCGTTGCCGGGACCGCCTGGACGATATGTTCCAGTTCGGGGCCGGTGATATGCGTGTCCCCATACATGGCATAGCTCAGGCCATTGGGGGCTTTCTTTACGGCATTCTGTTCCGCCACCAGCGATGCGGCGACTAGTTCGCTCTGAACGACTTCGGCCATGAACCTGTATTCTAGCTGAGGTAAACGCGTTACCGCGGTCTGCAACGCCATTCCATCACCAGCCATGACGATTCATTCGCCCACTTCTTCGTCGACTCATCGTTCAATGGGGCCCGCATCAGGGCCGCAAAGCAGCGACAGCTCCGGCCGACTCTTTGGCATTCGACTCGGGGATTTTGGACTCTTCGCGACACTCCTGCTCTCGTTTGCGCTGGCCTTCGCATCTTTCTTCGCTGTGACGTTTGTCTCCATCTTCGCCATATTGATCTACAACACCGCTGGCCATCACGCGGTTGATTTCGCCGACGCCTACAAGTTCATCGCGCTGCCGGTTGGCCTCGTAATGCTCGCGGTGAGCTTCGCCACCCTGGGCTTTTTCTGGGTCCGCCGCAAGGTGCGCGGAGACTGAGCAATGGCCGTCATTTCTATCGACTCCGCACGCCTGAACTCCGCACTGCATACGGGGACCGCGTCTCAGGCGCAACTACAGGCTTGGTGCGCCGCACTTGAGTCGGGCACGATCTTGCTGTTTCCCGAAACGCCCGTCCCCATCGATGCCTCAGACCTGCAATTTCTGCTGGGCCAGCAGCAGGCAGACAGCTCCCTGCACAAGAACATCGCCTACAAACCGGCTCTTGACCGCCTCAGCGGGGTCGACACCAAGACCGCCAACCCGGCCGCCGTCTCGCGCCTGCAGTCAGTCATGCATCGCTACTCTGGCGACGTTGAGAAATTCCTAAGCAAGTTCCTCGCGCCTTACGAAAGGCGATGGCGGCTTGACTACGCCAGCTTCCGTCCCCAAGAGGAGCAGGGCCGCGACCTGCCCCATCGCCGCCGCAACGACCTGCTGCACACTGACGCCTTCCCCACCCGGCCGACGCAGGGTGCAAGGATTCTGAGGTTCTTCAACAACATTCACCCCACACGTACCCGCGACTGGGTCACGACCGACCCTTTCGCTGAAATTGTCGGCCGCTTCGCCCCGACGCTTATTCCGCTTCCGCATGCGGACAATTCGATATCGCGCGCGGCCCGCTCGGCAGCCAATGCACTTGGCCTCGGCAAGGCGATTCCGTCTCTGAAGCGTTCCCCTTATGACGATTTCATGATGCGGTTTCATAATTTTCTAAAAGAGAATGCGGACTTCCAGGCCACTTGCCCTAAGTATCCTTTTAATTTCCCGCCCGGCGCGAGCTGGATGGTCTACACCGACACCGTGCCTCACGCCGTACTCGCCGGGCAGTATGCGCTTGAGCAGACTTTCCTGGTTGCGCCCGAGGCGATGGTCGCACCACAAAGCTCGCCACTTGTCCTACTTGAAGCGCTGACCGGATCCCGGCTCACGTAGAGCCGATGTGGGACTGATTAGGATTTGTAGTCCGGAAACGGGAGTGCTCCGAAACACTCCGGCCTCCTGGCTGAAAGTTTCGCTGCTCTTAGCTCACAATAGCTATAGGCCGAAATGCCGCTTTACCTATGCCCCAGGGATTGCTAGAAAATCGACCGCCGGAAGATTACGCGCCTCCTAATGGCGAGGGCAAGGACCGGCACAAGGTCGCCTTGATTATTGGTGCAGGCCCGGCAGGACTTACGGCCGCCTTGGAATTCTTGCGCCGGTCCGACATCAAGCCCATCATTCTTGAGGCCAGCCACGATATAGGTGGCCTCTCGCGCACGATCCGCTACAAAGGCAACCGCATGGACATAGGCGGCCACCGGTTCTTTTCAAAGTCTGCCCGCATAATGGATTGGTGGATGCAGCTCATGCCGCCGGAAGCTACCGCCGAGACTGACCATGTGCTTAGCTACCAAAGCAAAAAGAGCATTTTGAATGTAAACGGCAATGGAGCCAGGCCAGAGTCCACCGACCTCGTCATGTTGCTGCGCGCTCGTCGGAGCAGGATCTATTTCCTCCGCAGCTTCTTCGATTATCCCATCAAGATGACAGGCAAGACTGTGAGTACTTTGGGCTTTCTGCGGACTCTAAAAATAGGCCTCAGCTATCTCCGTACCCGGATAACACCCCAGCGGAAAGAAAAGTCGCTCGAAGATTTCTTTATTAATCGGTTCGGGCGCCAGCTTTACTACACGTTCTTTAAGTCCTATACCGAAAAGGTATGGGGCGTGCCATGCGCCGAGATAAGCGCGGAGTGGGGAGCGCAACGCATCAAAGGCCTCTCGCTTACTACTGCCCTTACTCATTTCTTCAAGACTGCATTCAGAAAAAAGAACAACGAAGTCGATCAGCCGGGCACCGAAACATCGCTGATCGAAAAATTTCTATATCCCAAATACGGCCCGGGCCAGCTATGGGAACATGTCGCTGGCCTAGTTACCAGCAAGGGCGGCGAACTCCGGCTCGGCCAGCACGTCTCGCGCCTCGAAGTCTCAGACGACCGCATCGTCGCTGTCCATGCCACCAAGGACGCAGGAGATCCGAGCCGCGTCGAATGTGACTACGTATTCTCGACAATGCCCGTGCGCGAGCTGGTCCGCTGTCTCAGCTTCGAGCCCGGAGATGGGGCCGTGCCTCAGGAAGTCCGCGATGTAAGCGAGGGTCTCCTATACCGCGACTTCATCACCATTGGGCTGTTAGTGAACAAGCTTGCGGTTCACGAGGCCGACGGAAGCCCGCTGAAAGATAACTGGATCTATATTCAGGAGCCTGATGTACTTCTGGGCCGTCTGCAGATATTCAATAATTGGAGTCCCTGGATGGTCGCCGACCCATCCAAAATGTGGATAGGTCTAGAGTACTTTTGTTATGAGACGGACCCCATCTGGAAGATGAGTGACGCGGAGCTCGTAGCCTTCGCCGTCGCCGAAGTAGAGAAAATAGGCATTTTGCGCGCCGAGGAAGTGGTCGATTCTCACATAGTTCGCGTACCTCGTACTTATCCGGCCTACTTCGGCACTTACAACCGTTTCGGGATAATCACCGAGTACTTAGACAAATTC
Organism: Acidisarcina sp.; assembly: GCA_036401395.1. Lineage (GTDB taxonomy): Bacteria > Acidobacteriota > Terriglobia > Terriglobales > Acidobacteriaceae > DASWUZ01. The sequence continues at coordinate 1,517 of DASWUZ010000171.1, read as the reverse complement.
AGTAACCTATTTCTAGTCGGCAGAAATGGAATGCACAAATATAACAACCAGGACCATTCCATGCTTACTGCGATGACTGCTGTAGATAACATCCTGGCCGGCGAGACGCGGAAAGATAATCTATGGTCGGTCAATACCGAGCTTGAGTATCACGAAGAGAAAGCGGAAGTCCCGGTTTAGAGGGTCTAGAGCTAGGGGGACCAGGTTAGAGGAGCTAGAGCTTCTCTTTCGCGCTGCCGAGCGGGGCTGCGGCCCTGTCCGCCGCTTCATCCACAGCGCTGCCTGCCGGCGCTGCCGCGTCGCGCGACGTGCGCATCTGGCTGCTGACGATGAGCCCAAGAATCGTGAGCACCGTGACTGCAAATATTCCGTACTCCACCATCTTCAGCATCAGGCTCTCCCGTTTACAAGCGCTGCAACGTCCAGTTTAGGACGTTTCAGCATCCGCATCCGTCAACATCGCAGCGATTAGCGCCGTCCGCGGCGCAAGATGTTCGATCAGCAGCGATTCATGCGCCGCATGTGCGCCCTCGCCCACCGCTCCCATCCCATCCAGGGTAGGGATGCCGAGCGCCGAGGTAAAGTTTCCGTCCGACCCGCCTCCGGTAGCCGCTTCGCTCAAGTGAAACCCCATCTGTGCGGCAAATGTCGCAGCTCTGTTGAAAAGCGCGATAGTCGCCGCGGTGCGCTCCATCGGCGGACGATTGATACCGCCCGTCACTTGGATGCGGCAGCCCTTGTCGATCACGCGCAAGCCCCGAAAGAGCCGGTCGATCTTAGCCGCATCGAGCTTTTTGGCGATGCGAACGTCGACCTCAGCCCACGCCTCACCCGCGATCACATTCGACCTCGTTCCACCCCCAATTACGCCAACGTTCACGGTCATGCCGCGACCGAGGTCGGTGAATGCGGCGATGCTTTCGATCTGCCGCGCGAGTTCGTTTACGGCGCTACGTCCCGCACCGAAATCGACCCCGCTGTGGGCCGCGACTCCGGTAACGCGCACAACGAAATCGCCGACTCCTTTACGCGCCGTCTTGTAAGCGCCGTCGAAGCTGTGGAACTTTTCTGCGTCAACCTTTCGGCTTCCCACAGGCCCAGGCAAGGGGATAGTCTGTGCGGGCTCGAGAACATAGACCGTCTCGCACTCGGCCGCCAGCCTCTCGGTCACGGTCCGTGACACCGGACTGCCCACTTCTTCCTCGCTGTTCAGAAGCATCACGACCGGCCGGTGTAGCAGCTTTGCCCGCATGAGAATGCCGACCGCAGCAAGCCCCATCGCAACGCCCGCCTTCATGTCCAGCACGCCTGGTCCCCAGATCCGCCCCTCGCTGATGCGAAACGGCATCTTCGCCAGTGTCCCGACGGGCCATACTGTGTCCAGATGGCCCAGCAGCAAAATGGGCCGTAGTCCCTTGCCGCGCCTTCCAAAGCGCACTTCAAGCAAGTCACCGAAATTCTTATTGCGATGCCGACGGATGCGCCCACCCATCTCTGCGCACTTCTGTTCGACGAGC
>DASWUZ010000170.1:0-3272 GCA_036401395.1 Acidisarcina sp. | reverse complement strand
CTTGAATGCGACTCCCGCGCCACAGATGTGCTTGCAGGCGTAGCTGCAACCGGGCTGGTTAGGATTGAGCACAGCGAGCGCGCGGGGCACGGTTCCAGCCTCTGTCAAGTGGTGGTCGGTGACGATCAGGTCGAGGCCCAGTTGCGCCGCCGTCTCCGCCTCGGCGAAGGCTCGAATTCCGGTGTCGACACTGATCACCAGACGGACGCCAGCTTCGGCAGCGTCCGCGAGAATCGTGCTCTGCATCCCATAGCCCTCGTGGAGGCGGTGAGGCACGTGGAAGCGGACCGCACCACCGAGCATTTCCAGGGCAGTTTTCAGCAGGATGATGGCAGTCGTCCCGTCGACATCGTAATCGCCGTAGATCAGGATGGTCTCGTGATCGCGCATCGCGGCCTGAACGCGCTCCACGGCGGTGGCCATCCCAAGCATTGTGTAAGGGTCGAGCAGGTGGCCGATGTTGGGATTAAGGAAGCGCTCGGCTTCCGCCGCCGTCTCAATCCCGCGAGCGAGTAGCAATTGCGCGATGATCGGCGGAATGTTTGCGCGGCTCGCTAATTCGGCGGCGTCGATCGCGCGGCTCTCGGGGAAGACCCACGCCCGGGAAACCAGGTCGACCGTAGCTGAGGCCATGCACTGATTATCCAGCACAGACAGTACCGGCAACGTGGAAATCCGGTCCTCGCACCGCCGTGAGAACACCGTCTGCGACACTCTCCGCCAGTCTTCTACTTCTGAAGAGCGTTCACACGACGGCTGCGCGCCGCTTGAATTGCCACCTTGGATTAACGTACAAGCGCTTCGTGACGACGGGCCTTGTGCTGCTATGCGGGCCGCTATACACTCACCCCAATATGCGGCGCACCGATCAAACTCAGCAGCAACCGCCCACACCCGCACGACTCAACAACAGCGGCTCAGCTTTGCAAACCGTTCTAGTGGTGTTGGCAGCCGTTGCTGTCGTGGCGCTGGCTATCGCCTCGTTTTTTTACTTCGGTGAAAAACCTGTTCAGCCCCAGGGGCAGGTAGAGGCGGTCTGGGTATACCCGATTCATCGCCAGTCGAATTATGGAGGCGGTGGAACAGGTCAGGCGCCGGGTATCGAACAGACCTTCGATCAACTATTTGTGCTCGCCAAGGTAAAGATCGATAATCCCGGAAAGATTCCCATCTTCATCCGCGATATGTCCGCCGTCGTCACCCTGCCGCCGGACGTGACGAAAGCCAGCCAGGCCGCCGGCCGCTCTGACTTCAGCCAGATATTTGTAGCGTACCCCGAGACCGCCGAACATAAGCAGGAACCGCTGCTTCGCGACACCAGCATCGCCCCTGGAAGTTCAGCCGAGGGGCTCGTCATATTCAACTATCCGCTCACGAAAGAGCAGTGGGACACCCACACAGCCCTCGACGTAACCATCTCCTTCGTCCACCAGGCGGACATCGTCCTGAAAGCCGCGCAGTAAAAAAATAGCACGGTTAGTAAGTGGTAGCATGGCCTCGCTCGTCAAAAGAGTGGCTCGCCGGAGGCCTGCTATGAAACGTGGCGCGTGTGTGGTTCTGTCCCTGCTCGCAACAGCATTGGCTGGAGCGCAGGTTCCGTCGCAGCCCTTCACCGACGCAGCTGCGTTACTGGATGCCGTAGCCAGGACATATGCGGCCGACGCGGAGACCTTTCACCTGGAGTCGATCACAGAACGAGAGCAGAACGACGACTTTCAGCGCAGTTGGCAAAAGACAATCCACAGCGTGATCAAGGCGCCCGGCAATCGCTTCCGGGTGGAGTCTCAATCATCGATGGGCACTTGGCTACAAGTCTCCGACGGAATAACGGGATGGAACTACGTACGCGAAGCGAACGCCTATGTAAAGCGGCCCGCTGGGAAAGTGCCCTACTTGCCCAAGGTATATTCCTTCGGCACCATGGAACTTAACCAGGCATGGGAGATGCGGACCTTCCTTGACTCCGACGCTGAGCAGGCGAAAGGAGCTACGATGCTTCCTCCCGAGACCATAACGTTGGAGGGAAGCAGCTACCCTTGTTATGTGGTCCATGCCACCAGCCAAGGTGAGGGATGGCGCTCGGACCATACCTACTGGATCGAGAAGAAGACGCTGCTGTTCCGCAAAAAAGTGGAACACATGGACTCTGAAATGACGGTTAGTGCCATCCTGAAAATACCGACGCATCAGGACAGCACGACGGTCTACCCCGTGGCAGACTTCCAATCTCAGATCGATCCCCAGCTCTTCGCTTTCACCCCGCCCGCCGATGCAAAAGAGGTGGCGACCTTAGATCCCGATTTACAAAATATTCCCCTGCCGACCGCGCCGCAGCTGGTTGGCAAGCCGCTCCCTGACATCTCCCTGACCGGCCCGGATGGAAAAGAGGTGAAGCTGTCTTCGTTTCGCGGTCAGCCACTCCTGATCGATGTGTGGGCTACCTGGTGCGGGGCGTGCCTCCGGTGGATGCCGACGGTTGGCAGCCTCGAAAAAGAGATGAGAGGCAAGGGTCTACGCTTTATCAGCGTCGATTGGGATGAGGTACCAGCCAACGCGGCCCACTACTTTGCAGTGCACGGGTTCACGTGGCCGAACTATCACGATGGATCCGGCAAATTACCCCACGCCCTTGGCGATAGAAGTATTCCACTGACCCTGCTGGTGGATGCGACGGGGCAGATTACCTATTCCGGTTTCAACGATGAAGCTGCATTGCGTAAAGCCATCGCAGCGCTAGTTCTGCCGATACCGTCGACCATAGCAGTACGCTAGGGTTGGCTACCTACTGGAACGGAAGCCCGAGGTGAGCGTGTCGATCGCTCACAAGGCGGCTGGACATCGATCTCATCTCCCCAAAGCTGAGAACGGAGCGCCACTAGAACTTACGACTTAGGCGCAGAGATGTAGCCTACGATCTGATTTTTGTTGATGCTGTTGACTACGAGCTCATAGAGCTGGTTGCCGCGCCCGGTGTAAAACTGCACCGGCTCGTTTAATCCGCGGTCCTTCTTCTCTATCTTTTTGTCATCAGCCAGCACATTGAGCGTGTAGCGGTTGTGCTTCGCGTCCGCCTTTTTCAATTCAAGGCTGACGGTTGAGACCGGCTGGGGCTTCCCGCCTTTATTCAGCGTGAATTCGAAGTAGTTCCGGTCCCCTTTATGCTTCAGGGCTTCGAGCTCATCGTGGTTGGTTGCAATCAAGCCACTCTGCATCCCGAGGTCGCCCTTCATGCTCGTTAGCTGCGCCTGGGCTGCCTGCAGGTCAGTCTTGGT
>DASWUZ010000169.1:0-8920 GCA_036401395.1 Acidisarcina sp. | reverse complement strand
GGCGGCGAGTACGTCATCGGCGAGGTGCGCGAAGTCGGCGGAGAGGATGCTGGGGAGTAGTTCAACCAAGGTGTTTTAGCGTCCTCAGGGTCTTTCCAGTGTAGCAGTCTGGGGGTGGTAGTTTGCCTTCTGCGATCTGTGTCGAAGCCGGCTTTCGGAGATCACTGCGGACGTAGTGTTGCGGTAGGATGGATGTATAGGTGTTTATCTGCATGAGCAGGGAGTTGGTTTTGGATAACGCAGTTCGTTGGAACATAAAAGTATCCAGAGACACTGATGTGGCTCTGCGTACCTTTCTCGGCGCACGCGGCATGAAGAAGGGCGATCTGTCGAAGTTCATCGAAGAGGCAGTGCGAGCGCAGGTTTTCCATCGCAAAGTTCAGGAGATCAAGGCGCGGAATGCCGCTACGGATTCCGACGAGTTGCAGTTGTTGATAGACGAAGCCGTGCGCGAAGTTCGTCGGAGTAAACATTCCAAACCCGTTGAACGCTAAGGTTCGTAGCGGATAATTCGATGCGGGTAATTTTAGATACAAACATCCTCATTTCGGCACTCCTGGTGCAGTCTGGCGCGCCGGGGACGATCTATCGGGGGTGGGTCGAAGGCGCCTTCACTTTGTTGACCTGCCGGGAGCAGCTGAGAGAGTTGCGAGCCACCCTGCGGAAACCTGCCCTTGTCTCTCGTATTCGTCCGCATGAGGCTGGCCGGATGGTGAACGATCTTCAACGGCTCGCTCTTATGGTTGACCCACTTCCGCGTGTCGTTCGCTCCCCCGATCCAGAGGATGATTTTCTTCTAGCGGTTGCGGAAGCTGGCGGAGCGGATTATTTAGTCACTGGTGACAAAAGCGGACTGCTGGACTTGAAGCGACATGAGCGTACACGCATCACTTCCGCCGCCGAATTTGCAAAGCTGCTAAGGTGAACTGCCTCATACCCCTTCCGCACGACCACGACCAGCGAATCGAAAAAGAAGGCGAGCGATCAGCGGGTGGCAGATCTTCAGCGCGCTTATTTGGCTGCTGCTCGCTAGCCATGGAAGTCAGTGTCGGCGCTATTTCGGAGTGAATTCTGACGGCAGGTTTAGTACTCGCTCGAATTGGAAGTCGGGGTTGTCTGCGTTGGCCAGCGCTACTGCGGTCTGATACGCGCGGCGGGCCTCGTTGGGCTGTCCTAGCTGCGTCAGTATGTTGCCGAGAACGGCTTGTGCTTCGGCGGATTTCGGGGCGAAGGTGACGGCGGTTTGCGCTTCGGTGAGGGCGGCGGCTAGTTGATGTTGGGTGGCGAGCTGATTGGCTGCGCTGAGGTGAGCGAGGGCGGAGAGCACCGGTACATCGAAGCGTCCGTGGAAGACGAGGATGCTGTTCGCGATCATGGCGTCTGGGCGGAGGTGCAGGAACTGCATGTAGGGGTTGATGTCGCCGGGGCCCCAGTAGTCGCCGTTCGCTTCAGTGGCGCTGATGAGTATGGTGCCGTCAATTGACGATGGCGTGGGCGGCAGGGGCTGGCCGAATTTATGCGACAGGCCCTCAGGCAACGGGCGGCAGGGGATGTGGTAGTACGCAGGGTCGACGTCCCATCCGTAATGAGCGAACCAGCAGTCGTGGATCTGGTTGCGGTCGAGATAAAGCTTGATGTCTTTGAGGCTTTGGTTCCAGTCGACGTTGGAGTCTGTCAGCAAGTGATAAGTGTTTGTTGGCCCGCCCCACGCTTCATTCGCATAGGTCAGGTAATTCGGGAAGACGAGAGCTGACGAGACTACGTGGGCGAGTACGAGCGCCGCGGCTGCATATTTGCCCCATCGCTGCTGCTTTGTAGCGAGAGCGGCTGCTGATGCCGCCGCGACGACGACGAGCAGCGGGTAGACGGGGAGGATGTGGCGGATGCCGATGTTCATCGTCGAGGTGAGGCTGAAGGCGAAGTAGCCGAGCGCGGGCAGCAGAAGGAAGAGTAGCTCGCGGTGCCTGGTGCGGGGTGCTTTCAGAAAAGGCGCGACGGCCAGCAGTAGCAGAAAGCCCAATGTCGATTTGATGAGGAAGGCTACCGGGAAGTAGAACCAGTGGCCGGTGGCGTAGTCCTTGCCGAGCAGGAACATGGGATCGCGGGTTTCGGCGACGACGATGTCCACTAGGCCGAAGAGGTAGGCCTCTGGCAGCAGATGCCATGCGGCGAGATGGGGGATGACGGCCATAACCCAGCCAGTCTGGGTGGCGGCAGTGTAATCGGCAAGACTCGGGGACATGGCTAGGCCGCCGGGGCGGGCGTTATAGCGGAAGCCGTAGAAGGCCCAGAGTATGACGTAGCCGATGGCTGCGATGGCGAGGAGTGCTCCGGCTAAGCGAAGGGCCTTTTTGCCGCGCGCCTCAATGTGGGTTTTAGCTAGGTTGGTGTCGGTTAGATTGGTTTCGGTCTGAGAGGTAAGGAGTTCGGTGAGCGCCAGCAGGGTGAGCACTGGCGCGAGGAAGATGGCGGAGTGCTTCGATGCGAGGGCGAGGCCGGCGGCCAGTCCGCAGAGTAGAAGGCGCGGCGTGGTCGGGCGCTTCGTCCAGCGATAAAAGGCGTAGATGGTGGCGAAGTAGCAGCACGAAACGGCCATGTCCGTAGCGACGATCGACCCATGCGCCGCGAGGGTCGGCTCAAAGACGAAGAGCGTCAGGGCGATGAGGCCCGCGGTCGGGCCGAACATTTCGGTGGCCGCAGCCAGCACGAGAAGGGCGAGCGCGAAGCTAAAAACGGATACGGCGAGCCGCGCGTGCAGCAGCATCGCGTCGGCATCGTGGGTGTAGAGGAAGGTGATGCCGTCGCCGAAGTTTTCCATCTTGAACATGATGTTGAAGGGCGCTGGCGGCGCGAAGGGGACGTTAAGGAGCGGCCAGGTAGCAACAAATTTCGCCAGAGGCGGGTGTTCGGGGTTGGCGCCGAAGTCGAGGTATTTCCAATAGCGAACGCCGCCGAGCATGTGGTTGGCTTCGTCGGGGGTCTGGGATTGTCTTTGGGCGGGCACAAAAAGTTCAGAGGCAAGCACAACTAGCAGCACACCCACACCAGCCCACCACAACGCTGGCTTATGTATTGAGGCAGCGCTGGTTGTGGGCGCTTTAGTCATGCGGCGAAGCTTTCTTGTTTTCCAGATGCGCTAGAGTAAGTTTGATTTCTTCCGCGATGCGGGAATCTAGAGTTTGTTCAATTTGCCACTTGTCTCGTAGGCCAGTCAGTATTCTCATCGTGAGCTCTGTGTAGTGCTTGAATCGCCCTAATTCGAACACAGCTGCACACTGTCTATCCACATAGGTCTTGCCGTCCTCGGATGGCTGCACGAGTTCTTTAATGAGACGGTGATAAGCTTCGAACTCCCGGTTTTTAGCGTCGCTGGCACGGGTCATCATGAACTTGATCAACGAGCCAAGGACCGTGATGAGGGAAATAAGTATGACGAAAACGGTTGCGTCTCAAGTAGCCAATTCATAGCTTGACCATAGTAGATGTTTGAGTACCGGAGGTGAGAATTCCTGCAGCGGGCGCGGTGGCGCCTCGGAAGACTCTGGAGATGGCCCGTAAGATTGCTTTTGTCGGTGCTGTGGCGTTGGGTTCGTGGAAGACGACTTCACCGGTGCGGTTTGCGGTCGGCCGGTAGTACCAGCGCTTGAACATGCAGAGGTGGTCGCTGATCGTTTGCTGGTTTGGGATTTCTAGGGCAGATGCTGCCAGGGATGCGAAGGCCTCGTCGAGGCGCGCTTCGAGGATGCCTTTGGCCTGGGATTTCTCTCGCCTGGTTTCGCGCTGAATTTCGGCTGAAGTTCCGGATACGGCTTGAGCCGCGGAGACGAATAAAGAAGATTCCGGCGAAATAGTGGGCTCGGGCGGCAGAGAGGGCGGCCCGGACCGGGGTTCGTTGGCGAGCTGAACGGCCTCAGCCAACGGTACTGGTTCCAGGGCAAAGGGGTGCGCGAAGAGGGAACTGGAGCCGGATTGTTCGTTGGGGTGGCGCATGCCGACGACGGAGTAAAGGGCCGGGCCTGAGAGCCGGCCGGCTTCGAGCGAAAACAGTGCTACGTGAAATGGCTCCGCTGCGGGCATGACGAGCGTGGCGCGCAGAGTCGCGAGGGGGCGGACGACTTCCGCGACAAGACCGGTAACGGAGTGGACTTTCTGATAACGAGCGTGCAGCGCGGCGGCTTCTTCAAATTTCATGGCTTCAGAAGCCGCGTCGCGTTCGGCGGCTAGAGCGTTGAGCAAACTGGCTCCGCGGGTCGCCAGGAAGGCCTCGACGCGCGCTGCTTCTTCGGCGTAGCGCTCGTCGGTGCAGCCCTTGAAGCAGGGGGCAAGACACATCTTCATCTCGGAGTAGACGCAGCCGGGGAACGCCGGGTCGGGATCGAGCTCAAATGTGCAGCGGCGGAGGAGAAAAAGGTTGAGCGCTTCGTCGAGGTAGCGTTCGGCAGCGAGGCGCGAGGGGAATGGGCCGTAGAGATGGTTCCCGGCGGCGCGCGCTAGCTTGGTCGTAACGTAGGCGCGAGGATAGGGATTCTGGGCCGCGAATCGGATGAAAGCAGGAGGGGCGAGGCGGAGTCGCTTGCGGGCCCGTTCGCCGAAGGCCTGGAACGATGCGGAGTAGAGGACGAGCGTCGACTCGAGGTCGGAGCCGGTCGCGGTGTATTCGATGCGGGCGACTTTTTCGGCGAGCTGCAGGCGGCGAGTCTGGTCGGGACGCGCGTCAAGAAAGCGAGTGATGCGCCGGCGAAGGTCGGTGGTGCGGCTGAGGTAGGGTTCGGCGCGAGGGTCGGCGGCGAACAGGGCGAAGACTCCCGGCTTGTGGGGGAGTTGGGCGAGCGCTGGCGCAGGGCTCTTTGGGTCGAACGCTATTTGCTCCGCCAGCATTGGCCTTCGCTTCCTCGCTATACTGCTTCGGAATCCGGTTCCCGAATTCATGCCGCGTTGATTATGATCTCAGGTCGGTCCCCGTGACGGCGAGGGGAACGGCAAAAGGTGGGGCAAATGCAAACGATAGATCGGAGGACCGAAGCAAATGCAGGAGCGCGAACTAGGAACGAGCAAACTTAAAGTATCGGCGATGGGGTTAGGCTGCATGGGGATGAGCTGGTCGTACGGCCCTCCCAAGGATAAGCAGGAGATGATTTCCCTGCTTCACGCGGCCGTCGATCGGGGTGTCACATTTTTCGATACTGCTGAGGTGTATGGCCCCTTCGTGAATGAGGAACTAGTTGGCGAAGCCCTCGCGCCGTATCGCGGGAAAGTCGTGATTGCTACCAAGTTCGGCTGGGAGGCCAATCCCGATGACGGGGGAAAGTGGAACGCCCTTAACAGCCGTTCTGAGCACATCAAACAAGTGGCCGAAGCGTCGCTGAAGCGGCTGAGAGTGGATGCGATTGATCTGTTTTATCAGCATCGGGTAGACCTGAATGTTCCGATTGAAGACGTTGCCGGTGCGGTGAAGGAGCTAATTGCAGAAGGTAAGGTCAAGCACTTCGGTCTCTCTGAAGCCGGCGCACAGACCATCCGCCGCGCTCATGCCGTGCAGCCGCTGACGGCGCTGCAGAGCGAATACTCGCTGTTCTGGCGCGAGCCGGAAGAAACGGTGATGCCCACCCTGGAAGAACTCGGGATCGGTTTCGTTCCATTCAGCCCGTTGGGGAAAGGCTTTCTCACAGGAAAGATCGATGCGGATACGAAGTTCGACAGTACGGACTTCCGCAGCATCGTTCCCAGGTTCAGCCCGGAAAACCTCAAAGCGAACAAGGCACTGGTTGATCTGGTCAGCTCGTTCGCCGCGCGGAAAGAAGCTTCCCCCGCACAGATCGCTCTCGCCTGGCTGCTTGCGAAAAGGCCGTGGATTGTTCCAATTCCTGGGACAACAAAGCTGGACCGCCTCGAAGAAAACCTCGGGGCCGTGAATGTGGAACTAACAGCTGAGGACGTACGAGCACTTGAAGACGCTTCCTCGAAGATCAAGCTGGAGGGGGCCCGGTATCCGAAGTTCCACGAGCAGCTTGTGGGCCGCTGATCGCGAATGAAATTTCCCCGGTGCGCCACGTTAGCGGTGGTCGTAACGGCTGCTCTCTCAACCTATGCTCAATCTGCAAACAAGAAGGTCGAACATCACGGCTCGGACCGGAGAGGCTGATCGGAGCATGGCATCTGGTGCGCATTGACGCACCGGGTCCGGACGGGAAAAATCTGCCCGTCCCTCAGCCGCTTGGGGATGCTCGTTTACACCCGCGACGGCCATATGTCTGTTCAACTCATGTATCCCAGGTCGGCGAATGTTCCGTTCAGGGAGCATTACCACTCCAGAGGGGTAAGGGAGCCTGGTAGCAATGATTCGCCAGCCCATTGAGCCCGAGTCTGACAGCCAGAGGTTGCCGCCTCCGTCGACGATGGCGGCGCGGTTGCCGCTGGATGCCATCTGCGCGGTGTCGACCTTACCGTCCAGCCATTCAGGAAGCCCGTCTCGCACCTGCTCGACGCGTGTGACGCCGATCTGCCAGCGCCAGATTTGTGACGCTTCGCGAAAGGGCCATCGCAAATGGTGAAGAGGACTTCCTCCTGCAGAACGGCGAGGGCGAGGGAGTTCTTAAGGCCGAGTCCTTCGGAGATGACTGCCCAGGTCTCGCCTCCATCGTTACTGACGCACAAGCCGACAGCCGCGGCAGCCGCGACTACATTCGCTCGCGTGGGGTGTGCGCGGACTTCGTGAACATCGAACCGGATGGGGACACTAGGACGCCAGGTCGCGCCGCCATCGATGGAACGGGGAAGGCCGCCCACGTGAACGGCGGCGATGATGGCTGCGCCGTCTGCTGTCGCGGTGAGCGAACGGACGCCGAGCGGGGGCCCTCCGGCAAACCACTGCTGGCGACCCGGACAGAGATCGAAGCCGGTCAAGTGCTCTGAGCGGCCGTCCCCTGTGATGCGGACTATGGATGCTTCTTCCATTCCCCCGCCGAAGAGGATGCCGCCCATGGAAGCGACCGATTGAAGGCTTGTAGGTGAGGTTGCTAGGTTTACCCAGACACCACTGACGGCGCGCCTCCAGATTTCATGACCATCAATTACGGCAATACAAGTGCCTTCCGGTTCGAAGATCAGCGCGGAGAATGGACGGCCAGGGAGCTCGGTTGGCATCTCCCCCGCTGGGGTAAACACCCGGCACCCTTCCGATGTTCCTGCCAGGATCATGGCACTTCCCCTAAAGGTATTAGTTGAACCGCTCGGTAGAGGCCGCACCTCTTAATCGTTTCTTAAGATAGTTGCAACTATTTGCCATCGATGAAGAATAATTTTGACGGGAAAATCGGTTATTGTTCTTTCATACCGCAGTCAACCGACGTTAACAAAACATAACTAAATTCATACGTTGGAGCACTGTCGAAAAGAAACCTAACCGCAAGTGCCCGTTTCAACTTGTTCCCTTCGGAGGCTTCTAAATGAATTTCCGCCCTATCTTCCATTCCTTTTCCCGTTTGCCCGCTGTAGCAGTCATTTTCATGGTCGGCGTGCTGCTCAGTGTCTCCCCGCTTTACGCGCAACAAACCCTCGGCAGCATCCTCGGTACGGTAACCGACGCTTCGGGGAGCTCACTCGCGGGTGCCCAGGTTACGCTCCTTGATCAGGGCACAGGCCTCCAACGGACTACGGTATCAAGCCAGGCTGGCGCTTATGCGTTCTATAACCTGGCCATCGGGACTTACACGGTCAGCGTCACCAGTGCGGGGTTTGCCGAGTCGCGCTTCCCGAATATTCTGGTTCAGGGAGATCGCACCGTTACCCTGAACGCCCGCCTCACAATAGGTTCCGTGCAGACAGCCGTGACAGTTGAGGCCTCGCCATTGCTGAACGCCGTTGACACCACGAACGGCTACATTCTCGACAGCGCACAGATCGAAAACGTGCCGCTGGCTACAGGCAGTTTCACCCAACTAGCGGTGTTGGCGCCGGGCGTCTCAGCGGAGTTGCTCTCGGGCACCGGGACCCAGACCGCGCTCGGCAACCAGCCGATCTGGGCTAATGGCCAACGCGACACTTCGAACACTTTCCTCTTTAACGGCGTCGATGTTTCGAACCTATTCAACGGTAAGTCTACGTCGCAGGTTTCGAGTGGGCGGGTTGTACCGAATACCGGCGAAGGGTTTGGGCCCGGCGGATCGATTCTTACCGGGACCTCCGTATACGACGCCATCGGGCAGGCCATTCCAACTCCGGCTCCCGAATCCATTGAGGAAATCCGCGTCAACACCTCCATGTATGACGCGCAGCAGGGGTCGACCTCAGGCGCGCACATCGATATGAGTACCAAGGCCGGGACTAACGTTATTCACGGTCAGGCCTATCTTTATCGTGGTACGGATTGGCTGAACGCCGCTCCATTTTTCTATAAAGACGATCCGGCCATTCCCGCGAACAAGAAAGTCCCAGAGCTGCATCGATTTACGACTGGGGCAAGTGTCGGCGCTCCCATTATCAAGGACAAGCTCTTCGGGTTTCTGGCATATAACGCCATTCGGGTGACCGACCAGGCGTCTGGCATTTCAAACCTTGCTGTGACTCCCGGCCTCGGCTCTGATCGCAGCGCTCAGGCGCTGGTGAATCTCGTCCAGACCAATTTTGGGCAGACAATTACAGCTTCGCAAATCGACCCGGCGGCGCTAACACTCTTCAACTTCAAGTTACCGAATGGCGCTTACCTTATTCCTTCGGCTCAATCGCCTGCACTTACCAACGAGTCGAATGTGACGCTGTTTGGGCGGCCGTCATTTACGGCTGACCAGGCGGTCGCTGACCTCGACTGGAACGCAACGCCGAAGGATGTAGTTTCGGCGAAGTACTTCTATCAACACGACCCTACCATCGCGCCCTACACTAATTCGGCGACTGACGGATTCGCACAGCACCTGGACTCAGG
>DASWUZ010000168.1:0-3116 GCA_036401395.1 Acidisarcina sp. | reverse complement strand
GGGAAGCTGATCAGTGTTGCGAGGGGAAGTTCGAGGGCGACGAGGCCCTTATGGGTGAAGCCGATGTTGACGGTGCTGAGAGGTTTGCCCTGATCCCAGTGTTGTCCGGTGGTGATGAGTCCCAGGAGCGAGTCAATGAGGTTGCGCGCGCCCGCGGCGTCGTTGAGGTGAAGGAACAGATGGCGCGCGAGAGGAAGGTTGTATCCGCGGAGGACGAAGCCCTGGATGTCCGTTGGGTTCAACTTACCGCTTTTGACCTTACTCATTTCTGCCGCCTGTCTTCATGTCGCGTTTTACGGTGACTCCGCCGGGGAGGGGGATGGGCTGCGCGTCGAGTTGCTGTAAGAAGGCTGCGAAGGCGGTTTGTACCTCGGCGGGGGCGAGGCCTTGATTGGCGGTGATGAAGTCAGCGACCGCGCGCTGGGTCTGGAGCGCACGCAGAGTCTGCCGCAGAGTCTTGTTGTTGACGGCGGCGAAGTAGAAGCTGGTTTTGAGCTGGCAGGCGCGCATGTAGCGGATGAAGGCGGGAATGTCGGACGCGCCGGGGTAGCCGACGCAGTGGCGCCAGATAGCGTCCAGCTGGGGGCCGACGGATTTTGCGAGGCCGGTGAGGTAGGCGTCGAGGTCGCCGTTGGGGCCGCCGTCGCAGTTGGATTCAAAGACGAGGTACTTGGATTTGAGGTGCTCTTCGCAGGAAGGCATGCCGACGTAAATGACGTCGTCCATGACGACGAGGCGGCAGAGGTGCGTGCCGGGGGCGAGCGCGAAAGGACTCTTGCAGTCGGTGGGCAGGTCCGCGAGGTAGGCGCGGATCTGCAGGTCATGAGACGGAGTTGCTTTTTCGTCGTCGATGATCGGCGAGAGGATGGTGAGGCCGTACATCGTGCCGCTCTGGTTAGGCATTCTTTACTTTCGTTGCGCTGCACTGAGGGGCGCAGAACTTTGGGGCGCGGTGGATTTAGAAGACCACGGGTGGTTCGCCCGTCTCGCCCAAGTGGGATTGAACAGCGAGGACGAACTTTAGATAGGCGGGCCCGAACTGGGCCGCGCTCAGACTCTTGCTTTGAGCTCGGAGATCGTCGAGTGAGGACTGCACAATGTGGGCGGACTTAATGTCATTGGCGGCGGCGTGAGGGTAGGCGGTGTAGTAGTAGTCGGTGTCGAACTGTTGGCGCCCGATGTATTCCTTGAAAGGAGTGACGGGGACGGAGCCGGGAAATTTCTCGCTCCAACGCCAGATGAGGTTGAGGCCGCGGCTTAGCACCGCGGAGAAGGCGTCGATGTACTGGTTCCAGGTCCCGTTGAAATTGCTGAAGAAGAGGAGGTAGTCGTACTTGAGTTCTTCGGCCTGCTGATTGCCACCGAGGAGGGGAAAGCCGCGGCGCGGAATGATCACCCAGCGGGCAAATTCGATGAAGGAGAGGTTGATGAGGTCGTTCTGCAACGGCTTCACGTGGCCGAGGATGAAGAAGACGGCGCGCACCACCCAGGACTTCCAGGGCTTCATGGGGGTGATGGCGTTCATGGCGTAGACTTTGCCGTTGATGTTGCTCATGAGTCTCCGTTCCGGCGACTTTGCGAGTGGCCGTGTCTGTCTGTGACAGTTTTAAGAGGCGCGGATTTGCTTAGGAATTGTGCCAGAGCGAAGGGCGATTGGACAGAAAAAAATTGCTCTCGCAGGGGGAAGACCTCTGCGCGGATCAAGCAATGGGCAGGGAGAAGGAGAAGACAGAGCCGCTGCCGTGCTGGCTAGTTACGGAGATGGATCCGCCGTGGGACTCGACGATGGCTTTGGAGATGGCGAGGCCCATGCCGGTGCCCTGGACGCGGAAGCGCTGGCTTTGTCCGCGGTAAAACTTGTCGAAGATCATGGACTGCTCCATGGGATCAATGCCGATGCCGCGGTCAGCTACGCTTACGGCTACGGCAGGGCCCTCACGCTCGGCGCTGATGAAGATGGGCTCTTTTTCAGGCGAGTATTTGGCGGCGTTTTCGAGCAGATGGACGAGGACTTTTTCAATCCAGACGGGGTCGATGAGGACCTTGGGGAGGGAGTCGGACATGCGGATCTCTACGCGGCGTTCTTTGAGCAGGTCGTGGCAGGTTTCGAGGGCTTTGGTGACTACTTCCTGGACGGGGTGGGGCGCTAGTTCAAGCTGTACTTCGTGGGCGTCGAGCGAGGCCATCTCGATGGCCTGGGAGATGAGGTTGTTGAGGCGGTCGCTCTCTTCGTCGATGACGGTGAGGAGCTCGATGCGCTGCGGCGGGGTGAGGGCATCGCGCGAGAGCAGGCTCGTGACCGAGGCTTTGATCGAAGTAAGTGGAGTGCGGAGGTCGTGGGTGACGGAATCGAGGAGCGCGGAGCGGAGGCGTTCACTCTCGTGCGAAGCATCGGCGCGTGCTAGTTTATCGACGGCCCCGGCGCGTTCGATGGAGAGAGCGACGAGGCTGCCCATGGCCTCAAGGGTTTCAGAGGAAGGGAGATTGCCCTCGACCCATACCGAGCCTATCGGTTTCACGCCCACGTTCAGAGGCAGCAGGGCGTGAGGGCCTGCGGGGTCGGTGCTGGAATCGGGTGTGCGTGTGACGCTGGAGTGGACCGCTTCGCGCATAGCGTCGATGCTGACCTGGATATCTTTTGCATTCGAGAAGTAGAGGCGGTCGCCGTCGGAGAGGTAGAGCGCAGCGCCTGCGGTGCGGAAGGCGGTGACGATGCTGCCCGGAATCGATTTGAGCAGATCGGCCTCGCTCTCGGTGAGGAGGAGGCGCTGACCAAAGTCGTAGAGCAGTTCGAGCTCGCGGCGACGTCGGTTGGAGACTTCCGCTTCTTCCTTGATGCGGTTGGAAAGATTGCTGGCAATGAGGGCGGTCGCGAGAAAGACGAGCAGGGCAATCCAGTTCTGACTATCGGCGATAGTGAAGGTGCCGATTGGCGGCAGGAAGAAGAAATTAAAGGCGAGCGATGCAGCGATTGAGGAGACGATGGCGAAGCGCAGACCCCAGTTGGCAGCGAGCAAGAGGATGAACAGCAGGAAGGTAAGCGCGACGGTGGTCGGGTTAACATGGACGAGCAACTTGTAGAAGCCGACGATGGCCACGAGCATCACGCTCATCGC
>DASWUZ010000167.1:0-5214 GCA_036401395.1 Acidisarcina sp. | reverse complement strand
TCCTCGGCGACACTCTCACCGCGTTAAACCGCAAGTCCGAAGCCCGCCCCGCCTACGAGAAAGCCTTACAGATTGCGGCCACCATGGAGCCCAGCGCTGCCGCCGAATGGCTCCCCCAAATCAAAGCCAAGATGTAAATTCACTCCTCCTGGCCTCTGCCTTGAGTCCAAAAGACGCGGGACCACCGAAAACTCCCCGACCCCGGTAGCAAGACAGGAGATTACTGACTGAAGCCAAACCAGGCCGCGACCACCACCACATCCCGCTTCGACACCATAGACGTTCTCCGCGGCCTCTCCATTGTCGCGGTCGTACTCCTCCATACCTGGCTTCGCTTCCACTTCGCCGGGTACGACATCGGCAGCGCTCTCCCTCATTGGTTCGCGGGCTTCCTCTTTTCGAACGGCGGCAACGGGGTCACCGTATTCTTCGCCGTCTCCGGCTTCCTCATCACCACGACGTCGCTGCGCCGATTTGGCTCGCTCGCGGATATGAAGCCCGGCACCTTTTATCGCATTCGCTTCGCACGCATTGCACCGCTGCTGCTGTTGGTTCTCGTAGTGCTCAGCACTCTCCATCTATGGAATGCATCGGGCTTCCATATCAACCCCAGACAGGCGACGCTCCCCCGCGCCCTTTTCGCCGCTCTAACCTTCCACCTCAACTGGCTCGAAGCAGCGCACGGCTACCTCCCCGCCAACTGGGACGTACTCTGGTCCCTATCCGTTGAAGAGATGTTCTATCTCTTCTTCCCTCTGCTCTGCGTCCTCCTGCTCAGATTCAAGCGGACCGCAAAAACAGGCACGGGACTCTTCGCCGGAACCCTGCTGCTATTCATAGCGATGGGCCCATTCGCCCGCACCATCTGGAGCATCGATGGCATCGCTCGTGAAAAGTCCTACCTCAGCGGAATGAGCGCCATCGCAGCTGGCTGCCTGGCTGCACTGCTGACCGAACGCCTGCAACGCTACCGCACTTCACCAACGTCAGGAGCCCGCGCCGCCGATGGCCCCAGCACCCTCTACCCCAGCACCCGCTACACGGCGACCCTCATCGCCCTGCAAATAGTCGGCACCGTCCTCATAACTTGGATCGCCGTGTGGCCCCCCTGGCACTGGATGCGCTACATCGGACGCAGCGGCGTAGACGACACCATCCTCGCCTTCGCGACCTGTCTCATCATGGTCGCCAGCGTTCTCCGCAATCGCCCCGGCCGCACATGGACCGCCCCACTCCGCTGGTTTGGCCGCCACAGCTACGAGGTCTACCTCACCCACGAGTTCATCGTCGTCTGGGGGACCGCTCTCTATCTAAAGATTCACCGCGGCCCGCTCTTCATATGGCTCATCGCCATCCTGCTGTCCACCGCAGCGCTGGGCTGGGCAATCGCCCACTACTACTCCGAACCCCTCAACCGCGCCATCCGTCGCCGCTACCCAACGTCCCACCTAACCTGCGCGCCGCGTCCCTGATACAGCCGAAATACTGCAAATAAATGCCAAGAGGACAACCTTAGACGCCACCGGCCTTTCTTACGTTGCCAGGGCCGCCGGAGCGACCCCGAGGTTCCGATGAAACTCTCAACTGCACTTCTCTCCGCCGCTCTTATCTCTGCGACAGTCTCTCAGGCGCAAGTCGGGTTCACCACCAATATCTATCCCGGGGCAGGAGACGATACTCTCCGGGTGGCAGATTTCAACGGCGACGGCAAGGCTGACCTATTGGGCTTCTCCTACTTCTACGGGGCCCATATCTATTTGAACAACGGAAATGGCGGCTTCAATCTGCCTGTTACACTCAGCGGCGGACAGAGTTACGGCTCCGTCTACGACGCGCAGGTCGCCGATATCAACGGCGATGGCGCTCCCGACATCGTGGCCTGCACAACTCAGCCTTCGGCGCCCACGCCGTACAATCTCGTTGTCTTCCTCAACGACGGACGCGGCGCTTTCCACGTTGGCCAAACCATCCCGCTATCGTATCCGTGCTATTCGCTACTCATCGGCGATGTGAATCATGATGGCCATCCCGACGTTGTCACGCGTGGTTACCTATCCAGTCAGGCCTCGTCTGCGCCTAATAACATTTTTCAAACATTCTTCGGCGACCCTAACGGTTACCTCGGGAATCCTGTCACAGTGCAAAACGTCAACCTGGATTCGCCCGCAGACGGCAGCGCTTACACCTATTGCGTATCACTCAATTTCACGGGAGGTAACTTCTACCTCGATGGACAGTTCAGCCTGATCGTAAACACGCTGTGCTTCCAAAACACTAACAACAGTGCCCCTGTAGCCGGGACCACCTTCGTTGCCCATGGCCAGGGCAACGGTCAATTCACATTCACCGAGTCGCGGCTGGATCCTGTAGCTCTTACCGGAGGAATAACTTCGGAGGTCGATCAGGACAGTCTTCTCGACGCGGCCTTTTACACTCTGAACCCAAACCAATCAACGACCAGCTATCATTCAGACCTTTACTACTCTGAAAACAATGGCGGCGGAAATTTTACATACAACCTCCTGACGGGGGCGATCAAAGCTCCCACTCCCTTCCAGATAGCAGGTGTCGCGGTCGGCGACTTGACCGGTGATGGGACCAACGACATCGCTTCCACCTTCGCAACCCAACCCAACACCAGCCCCAACGGATATATCTCACCCTACATCTCTATCCTCGCCGGATCTAAGAGCGGCACATTTACTGAGTCACAACACTGGCTCGTTGACCCTACGGCGACGAATGTGGGCAATCTCGTCGCGGCTGACTTCAACGGAGATGGAAAGCTTGATCTGGCTACCATGGTGACCGACCCCAACTTCAGATCAAGCCTCTACATCTACACCAACCACACAGGCACCGCCGGCTGCTTGCCTTCCAACCCGGGAGTGAAGGTGTGTCAGCCGGCGCTGGGCGCTGCCGCTCTATCCCCCGTCACGATCTCTGCGGGTGCTGTCGCGCAAAGCGGTTACATTACCGCGCTTCGTTTCTACATAGATAATGTCGCCGTCTACACCGCATACAACCCTGATAAGTCGACTAGTTTCCAGGCCACCCACGCCGTCCCGATTAACCCAGGGAGCCACCACCTCGTCGTGGTCGCTTATCAGAGCACCGGCGCGGCACTTACTTCAAGTGAAGACTTCTCAGTAAGCGTGAATAACAATTGTTACCCTGCGACCCCGGGTGCAGAAATCTGCTCTCCGGTACCTAACTCCACAGTGAACTCGCCCGTCCAAATCTCGTCGGGTGCAACTCCCGCAAGCGGCCAGATTACCGCGATCGCGATCTATGTGGACAATGTAGAACAGAGTATCGCCAACAATGTAACTCAGTCTAAATCTTTCGCCAACGTGCAAACACTCTCCATTGCCCCTGGTACCCACCACCTGGTCGTTGTCGCATACCAGAGCACAGGCGGAGCCTATACCGCAGGCGAATGGATCACAGTACCTTGACATTTACCTCGAGATAAACCCACATCCATTCCGCGTGAAGCAAGACGCCACCGGAGATATTGTTCCGGTGGCGTCTCCGCACTCAAGCGTAACTAGGCAGGCACAGCAGTCCGAGTAGAAATCATCACCGGACGCACTTCGCGATGAGCGAAATGATAAGGCGGCCACGGCCCCGACATCTGCATGTGGCAGTCCTTCATCACCACGCTCGCGCTCGAATACTTATTTTGATAACGCTCGATGCACTTGTGATCGATAAGGTGAGCAATGTCGAGGACCATCTTGCCCGCGTCGGTCCGACGGCAGGTAATCTCCTCATCCAGCGGCGCAAACAAGCGATGCATCTGGATCGATACTGAACGCGCCTTGGTCTGCCGCTCCCGCTGCCGCGTTGCATTCTCGCGCAGGCTGCTGAGGTACTCCTTGCCCACCACATGCATTAGCACCGGATGCGTCTTCTCCGTGCAGGAGTCGTCGACCAGCACCTTGAGGTGCATCTCGGCCTTGCCCCGCAGGCGCGCAAGGTTCCCGGCAAATTGCCGCTGATTCGATCGAACCGAACGGCGCAAAGCATCGTCATCCGCGAACACCGTCCCAAAACGGAACGGAAGCACCGTGGAAGACTTGAAACATTCGGCGATCACTCTCGCATGGTCGACGGCGGCCGTACTTGGGAAGGCTTCTGCCGGATCCTGTTCGCTAACAAGTACTGCTAGATCACTGGCTGGATAGAGAAATACCTGATTTCCTGAGATTCCTGTCACGGATTCCATCGGGATCGGCTTCCGGTGACGCATTAATTCAGGGAACGCCTGCTTTTCACTAATGCAATAGGCATACCACGCCATCGTTTTGTCACTCCGCATGCTGGCTCTGTGTGCCAGGAGTCTGGAAACTTCGGCATCTGGGGGGACAAGGGTAAAGACAACTCACTTCGATCTATGTACTTATAGGCCCAACTAACGCGCATCCTAGCCCTCCGCCGTAGCGGCTGGCAATCGCGTAAAGGCACCAAAGGGCTGTACTGAATTGTGCAATTGTGATCATTTCCATGAAGCGCACATACTTTGAAGTATCACCCACAATAAATGGCCTGTTGATTACTTTCGGCACCCTTTTCTGTGAGAAATCGCTTCGTATTGAAGTCCGCCTGCCCAGATTCAATGCAAGTCCAGCTACCTCTACAAAATGGGCAGTTCGAGACAGATACATTCGGCGCCCCTCACCGCTGCAACAACCGCCAAAGATGCGTCATCCAAAAGAGGAACGGCGGGACACGAGCCACTACCAAAATCAGGGAGACCGATATGCCAACCGCAAAGAAGACGAAGACTTCAAGCCAAGAGACCAAGGGCACGCTCTCAACCGGCAAGCGCAACCAAATGAAGGACTCAACCTACGCCTTCCCCAAACAGCGTAAGGAACCTCTCAACGACGCCTCCCACGTTCGCAACGCCATCGCGCGTTTCGACCAGGTCAAGGACGTCTCCGACACCGAACGCGAAGAGGCCTTCCACCACATCAAGACAGCCGCCAAAAAGTTCGACGTAGAAATGACAGAAACCAACTGGAAGCAGCTAGGCAAAAAACCCCACACCGAAAACACCACCAGGAAGTAGTCCAGCCGTATGATCAAGCCGTCCTCCCCAATCGTAAGGGGCAGTACAGCATCAGGATCGAAAGACAGACGACCAGTGGCGGATATGCCGGGCCGGACGGAGCCATCGGCCCATCAAACGTCGACTATCACTGAAAC
>DASWUZ010000166.1:0-13523 GCA_036401395.1 Acidisarcina sp. | reverse complement strand
GTAGCATCCTTCCTACCGATACCATGAAAAATGCCGTGTATTCGCTTGCGCGGGACACCGTCGCCAATTGTATTGAGGAGTTCGCCCTGGAGTTGTCGGATTACCTTCTGAGAGCTTCTGTGGCGGCCTGTAGCGCGAGAGTTGAGATAGCCGAAAAAAGGTGGGCGCATATTACTGTTGGTGGTTCACTGCATCCTTCAACATTTCAGCAACGGGACTCAGCTGTGCAGACAACCATAGTTGCGAACTCCCGCAATGGCGAGCTGAGGGTAGTATCTGGACTTAGAGGATTGGTTCTCTTGAAAACAGCCAACTCTGCTTTTGAAGGATTTATCACGGACAAACTTACTACTCTGAAGGAAACTTCAGACCGATTATTCGGGACAGAGCTAACTGCGAGCTGGACCTATGTTGGAAATGTCGGCCTGACAGGCGTTAAGTATGAGGAGCTTCGCGAAACCATTGCCAGGACCTTGCTTGAGACCTTTGCTAAACATGTGAGTTTGTCAGTGCAGCACACTCTTTATGCGATGGGCGAGGCTGTTCTGGCTGCCGTAGCGACTGTTGAGGAAATTACGCTGAAGATGCCCAATCGGCATTGTCTGCTGGTGAACCTGGAGCCGTTTGGCCAGAACAATCCGAATCAAATTTTCGTTCCAATCGATGAGCCTCATGGCAGTATCGAGGCTCGGATTGTTCGCTGAGACGGCTCGCTCCCTATAGCGCGCATTCTGACTGGCAAGCCGTTAGGTTATGCGCCGAATGGGTACACGCGGATGGCTCTCGAAGCCAGTAATTAACCAGGAATAAAAGTCCTAAAGGTAGACTGAAGCCGTGGCAGAGCCCATTTCAAACTCGGGTGTCGACGCCGGGACGCGGCTTGCCTCCTATGCAGTGCCCGGTCCCGGGGAAGGTGATGCGCTGGCTGGGCGGGTCTATCCGGAAAATGTTCATGCCTATAGATCGCCATTTGAGCGAGATCGAGGCCGCATCTTGCATGCGCGCTCATTTCGGCGAATGGCGGGGAAAACGCAGGTGTTTACTACGCGGTTTTCCGACCATTTTCGCAGCCGTCTCACGCATACGCTCGAGGTAGCGCAGATTGCTCGCACGGTGGCCGGGGCGCTAGGCTTGAATCGCGACCTAGCTGAGGCACTGGCCCTCGCGCACGATATCGGACACCCTCCATTCGGTCACGCGGGGGAGCGCGCATTGAATGCCGGAATGCAGGAGCATGGGCTGGGGTTCGATCATAACCTGCACGCGCTCCGCATTGTGGAGCACTTTGAGCAGCGCTATGCGGCCCACCCGGGCTTGAATTTAACACTGGGTGTCAGGGAAGGAATCGTCAAGCATTCGCGGGATTATTCTCTCGAAGATCACCCTGAGCTGGCTCAATATTTTCTGGATCAGCGGCCACCGCTGGAGGCCCAGTTAATCGATCTTGCGGATGAAATCTCGTATCTGGCCGCGGACCTTGACGACGGGCTGGAGGCGCATGTACTTGATCTCGACGAGTCTCTGGCGCAGGTGGATATCTTCGCGCGGTCTTATGCAAAGATGCGGGAAGAGCATCCCGACGCGGCCGAAAAGTTACTGCTCGCAGGCGCGCTTACGCGAATGTTGAACCGCATGACCAGCGACTTGATCAGAGAGACTGCGAGGCGGGTAGAGCGCGCCGGTGTGGTGACCCTGGAAGATGTGCGGCTGTATCCCGGACGGCTAGTTGCGCTTTCGCCTGAGATGGAGGAGGAGCGCCGTCAGGCCAAGTCCTATTTGCGCGCGCATCTTGATATTTCAGAAGAGCTGCAGCGGGACCATGAGCAGGCGGAGCGAGTGGTGACGGCAATGTTTCGGTACTGGGTGCGGCACCCGGAGCTGCTGCCGGGTACCTATGCCGCTCTGGCCATAGAGGATGGCGCTCCGCGGGTGGTTGCTGATTATATTGCGGGCATGACGGACAACTACATACTTGAGCATTGGCGGCGGGTCTGATTTTTGCTACGCCGCCAAGGTACTCTAGCTTACTGATGCGGCATAAGTTTTTCGGTTCGCCGGTGAGACTCAGTCAACCACCACGATGACATCAAGGAAGCGTGGCCCGTGAACCCCTTTGATTCTTGTCATTTCAATATCTGCGGTAGCAGACGGCCCGGAGATGAAAGTTGTGGGCACTGTAGCAGTGGGGGCGAGTCTGTCGAAGGCTTCGGGCACTGTGCCGACGAGCTGGCCGGCAAAGACGATGCAGAGGTGGTAGTCGGGAACGAGGGAAAGCTTGCGAGGGCCATGAGCGGTGTCGTGCTGGAGCACTATCGTTCCGGTGACGGCTATAGCGACCGTGCAGCTGGTGAGGACGCCCTCGAGTTTATCGAGTTCTTGCGGTGAATGGGTATCACATCCCGTTACAAATAGTCTCAGGTTGAGCAGCCAATTTGCCGGGAGGCCGTGAGGAACACCAATCCGGGTTTTTTTCCTGAGCGCAAGGACATGATCGATGACCTCCGGGAGAGACTTGAGCGCAGCGCGATAGACATTTGCATCGTATTCGCGCAAGCGGCTTTCGAATAAATTGACGCGCTCCTGACTGGAGAGGAAATCAGAACGAACGTAGGCGCGGGGGATGGCTTCGTAGTTTTGGGCGATGGAGTCCGCGGCCGGCAAGGGACGATTGCCTCGAATCTCCGCGAGAATTGCGGCCCGGGCATTTACGCTCTCCGTCATTTGCCACCGTCTCTGTTACTTATTATCTCGGTAACTGCAGGCCCCGGCCTTTTTGCCCACCACTCGCGGAAAGATTCACGCGGGAGTGGCGCGAGATCGCGGCTTTCCGTCCATCCGCTGAGTTGGAATGGAAGGTGTTCGATGAAGCCGCTGGTGGCGATGAATGGTTTTTGGCCGATTCGACCGAGGTGTTGCGCTAGAGCGAGGCGGTTGCCGCTGGCGAATAGGGCTGCCGCGGCTTTCATGCCGAGACTCCATAGGCTGAGCCCGCCGGCAAGGGTGGCATGTTCGTGGCGGACTACCTGGGCACGAAGATGGATGAGCACTTCCGGAATGTCGATTTTTACAGGGCAAACTTCGTAGCACGCTCCGCACAACGAAGAGGCATAGGGAAGCGATGCACCCTCGTTAAGCTGGTGGAGTTGGGGGGTGAGGATTGCACCGATGGGCCCGGCGTAAACGGAGTTGTATGCGTGACCGCCGGTCTGGTGATAGACGGGGCATACGTTCTGACACGCGCCACAGCGGATGCATTTAAGTGTCTGGCGGGCCTCATCATCGTGGAGGATAGCGCTACGTCCGCTGTCCAACAGGACGACGTGAAATTCCCTGGGGCCGTCTCCTGGATGTACCCCGGTCCATGTGGAGTTGTAAGGGTTCATTCGTTCGCCGGTGGCTGATCGTGGCAGCGTCTGAAGGAAAACCTCAAGATCGCGGAAGTGCGGAATGACTTTTTCGATCCCGGCGATGGTGATGAGCACGTCGGGAAGGGTGAGGCACATGCGGCCGTTGCCCTCGGACTCGACGATGCAGACGCTGCCGGTCTCTGCGATCAGGAAGTTTGCCCCGCTGACGGTCACGGGGATGCGGAGGAATTTTTCGCGGAGGTAGTGCCGCGCGGCGGCGGCGAGATCTTCGGGCTGGTCACCGAGATCCTCGAGGTGCATCTCGCGGGCAAAGAGCTCACGGATCTGTGCGCGGTTTTTATGGAGGGCAGGCACCACGATGTGCGACGGCTTGTCATGTCCCAGCTGAATGATGAGTTCGGCGAGGTCGGTCTCATGGGCGCGTATGCCCTGGTCTTCCAGTGCCTGGTTGAGGCAGATTTCCTCCGTGGTCATTGACTTTATTTTCATTACGTCCCTGGCACCGTGTGCCTGCACGAGTGCGATTACGAGGCAGTTGGCTTCGGCGGCGTCTCTGGCCCAGTGGACGTGTCCTCCAGCTTTAGTGCAGGCCTGTTCAAACTGGAGCAGGTAGTGATCGAGGTGCTGAAGCGCATGGCTGCGAATTTGACTGCCTGATTCACGCAGTTGCTCCCAGTCGCTAAGTTCCGCGACTACGGCATTGCGTTTGCGAGTGATGATGCCCGTTGCATGACGGATGTTTGCACGGAGCTGGGTGTCCTTGAGAAGTTCGCGCGCTGCGGTGGGGAAGTCTTCGTTTACGGTCGCAGGTCCGCTCATGGATGACTCCCGTAGCTTGTAGAGGCAAGGATCTCCGCGATGTGCACCGTACGGACCGTCATCTGGTTGCGGTGAAATCCCCCGGCGAGATGCATAAGGCAAGAGTTGTCTACGGCGGTGCACACCTGTGCGCCGGTGTTCACGATGCATTGCGATTTATCGGCGAGCATGGCGGTCGAAACCGCGGCGTTCTTTATGGCGAAGGTGCCGCCGAAACCGCAGCATTCCTCCACTGCCGTGAGCGGGATGAATTCCAGGCCACGGACGTTCCGTAGCAGGCGATATGGGATGTCGCCGAGATGCAGGCTGCGCAGCGAGTGACAACTGGCGTGGTAAGTCACGCGATGCGGGTAGGTTGCGCCTACGTCTTCAATATTGAACTTGTTGACCAGGAGTTCTGAGAATTCGTATATGCGCGGCAGCATGGCTTCCACGTCCGCAATGAATGCAGGATCGTTCGATTCGCGGGCGGCCTTGGGGTAGTGGTCGCGGATCATGGCCACGCAGGATGAAGAGGGAATACAGATGATGTCGGCGTCGCGAAAAACTTTAAGGAAGTGGCGGATGATGGGGATAGCTTCGCGAAGGTAGCCGGTGTTCCAGTGCATTTGTCCGCAGCAGGTCTGGTCGGCCGGGAATATAACCTGATGGCCGAGCCGTTCAAGGACGCGGACCACGGCCTTTCCCGTCTCTGGGAAGAGAGTGTCGTTGTAGCAGGTTATAAAGAGTGAAACTTTCATGGCTAAGTGGCCGCGAGTGTTAGCAGGATGATTATATGGATTGGTACTGAGGGGACCCGAAACAGGTTTGGGGCCCATAACCTTTACATGTATTGCATCGATGGGCATCTCTTTAGCCGTAAGAATCCATCTCTTAATGGCCGGATGGCGCAGAAATCCTGGTGGTCCGGGTTGAGGGGCTAATTGGTATGATCGGTTGACCATTGGGAGTGCGTACACGAGCTGCATGTGCGGGAAGCTTTCCCAGGAGGAGAGTTGAAGAGTTATGTTGTTCGGTGATCTCCGTGAAAAAGTGCTCGATGCCAACCTTGAACTACAGCGGCAGGGGCTGGTGCTTTATACGTTTGGCAATGCCAGCGGGATCGATCGTGAGAGCGGTCTGGTCGCGATCAAGCCGAGCGGCGTGCCTTATGAGCGGCTCAGGGCTGAGGACATGGTGATTACTGACCTCGACGGCAAGATCGTCGAGGGTAAGCTAAATCCCTCCTCGGATGTTGAGACCCACCTGCTGCTCTACCGTGCTTTCCCTTGGATCGGCGGAGTGGTCCATACGCACTCCGAATTTGCGACGTCCTGGGCGCAGGCCGGGCTGCCCATTCCTTGTTTTGGGACGACCCATGCGGACTATTTCCGTGGGGACATTCCAGTGACCGAACCGCTTTCCGATGCTGAGATCGAGACGGCATACGAACTCAATACGGGTAAGGTAATCTTGCGCAGGTTCCAGGACCTTGATTCGAAGGCTACACCTGGCGTTCTGGTTTCCGGTCACGCACCGTTCACCTGGGGTAAGACGCCCGAGGCAGCCGCGCACAACGGCGTCTTGCTGGAGTATATTGCGAAGCTGGCCTTCCGTACTCGGGTGATCAATCCCGGAGCAGGAGAGGTTTCGTCTGCGCTGCTTCGCAAGCACTATGAGCGCAAGCATGGACCGAAAGCCACGTATGGCCAACGTTAAAGCGCTTTTGATGAAGAGGGACGGCGATGTATCGCGAGTTGTGCAATTCGTTGTAGAGTGAAACAGCCCTGAGTGGAGGCCGAATCCGGCTCCACGGAGAAGAAGCAATGTTGATGAGTTTTGCAGCCAACGCCACGCTCGCCAATAACACGGAGTCAGCAGCATGATGAACCCTTTTGCCCTTGGGCATGGCGCAACCCCAGCAGGTCTGGCGATGCTGCAAGAGCGTACGCAGCTGGCTCACCTTAACCCCATCGATATCGCGGTGATCGCGATCTATTTCGCGATGGTTATCTGGATCGGCTTCTACCTGAAGCGCCAGGCCAATACCAGCGAAGAATTTTTCATGGCCGGTCGCGAGATGACCGCGTGGATCGCCGGTCTCAGCTTCGTCTCGGCCAATCTGGGATCCTTGGAATTGATGGGCTGGGCCGGTTCCGCCTATCAATACGGAATTCTCGCGGCGCACTGGTACTGGATCGGCGCTATCCCGGCGATGTTGTTTCTCGGCCTGGTGATGATGCCGTTCTACTATGTGTCGAAGACGCACTCGGTGCCGGGCTATCTTAAGCTGCGGTTCGGAGAACAGAGCAGGATATTTGCAGCCGTGTCCTTCGGCGTGATGACCATTTTGATGAGTGGCGTGAACATGTTCGCCATGGCTGTAGTGATGAAGGTCATCCTCGGCTGGAATCTTACGTTCAGCATCATTGTGTCGTCGGTTGCGGTTGCGGTCTACGTGACGCTGGGCGGTCTGCGGTCCGCCATCTTCAACGAGGTGCTGCAGTTTGTCCTGATCTGGGGCGGGGCGCTTTTGATACCGATTCTCGGCCTTATCGAGGCCGGCGGCTGGACGAACCTCAAAGCCAACATCCTGGCCAACGCGGTCAAGGTGCACATACTGACCGGCGCTCCGACGCAGGACTATACGCATATGTGGCGGCCTCTGGCGCACTTCAGCACCAACCCCATGGGCGTGCACTGGACGGGAATCGTCTTCGGCCTCGGCTTCGTGATCTCGTTTGGATACTGGACAACGGATTTCCTCGTAGTCCAGCGCGTACTCTCGGCGAACAGCTTGCGGTCGGCGCAGATGGCTCCCATCATCGCATCGGTCTTTAAGATGGCGGTCCCGTTTATCGTGATCCTGCCGGGGCTGCTTGGGCTGGTGTTGCTGCATAATCCCGACGGAACGCTGATGCACCTCGTCGGCGAGAACGCGACCACCGCTGCCAATCCTCACAGCTATAACGAAGTGCTGCCCCTGATGCTGATTCGCTACTGCGGACCGGGACTGTTAGGGCTGGGGATCACCGCGCTGATCGCCGGGTTCATGTCCGGAATGGCAGGCAATGTGAGCGCCTTTTCCGCAGTCTGGACCTATGACATATACCAACCGCTTATCAACAAGAAGGCAACGGACCAGCATTACGTGATGATTGGTCGGTGGGCGACGATGGGGGGCGTGTTCGTGAGTATCCTGGCCGCCTACCTGGTCATGCACATGGCTGGCATCATGGACTATGTTCAGGCCCTGTTCAGCTTCTTCATCGCGCCGCTGCTCGGGACCATCCTCGCTGGAATGTTTTGGAAACGCGCCACGAAAGAGGGCGGATTCTGGGGTCTGCTTTGCGGGACGGTGACTTCGATCGGACTCTTTATCTGGGTGAAATTCGACCCGCACGCATTATCGTTCGTGGCGTTTTCTTCAGATGCGAGAGACATGGCGGAGAACCTGTACCGCGCTTTGTGGGCATTCACCGTCTGCGTCTTGGTGACAGTGGTGGTGAGTTATATGACGGTGCCGAAGACGGAACTTGAGTTAACTGGGCTGGTCTATGGTGCTACCGAGATTCCAGATGAGGGGCCTGTGCCGCTCATCAAGAACCACTGGTTCTGGGCGGCGATGGTGATCGTGGGTTTCTTCATACTCAACCTCGTGTTCTTTTAGCCCGGCGCAAATGTTGGGCAGTTGACGTGGCAGGCAGCAGCAGGACAGGAAGGGGATTATGCACTCCGAAGGCTCAATTTCGATCTGGTTCTTTATCGGCGTACTCCTGGCCATTTATGGAGTGCTCATCCTCGGTTACGGGATTTACGAGTACGTTTCAGGAAACATGGCGAACGTAGTGCTTGTGCATTTGCATGCGCCCATCTGGTGGGGTGCGATCATGCTGGCGCTTGGGGCGTTCTACTGCCTGCGTTTCAATCCAGCCAAGAAATAGAACGATTCGGGAGACTAGAAAGTCTATGGCTACGCAGAAGGCGCTTACCTTCGGAATTATTGTCGGCAATCGCGGCTTTTTTCCACATCACCTCGCAAAAACGGGCCGCGAACAGATGATTGCCGCTCTACAGCTTGCGGGCATCACCCCTATCGTCACCAGCGAGGAACAGACCTCCTACGGCGCTGTCGAGACCTACGACGAAGCGCTGATTTGTGCCGAGCTCTTCAAGCAGCACGCTGAAGAGATCGACGGAATCATCGTGACCCTGCCGAACTTCGGCGAAGAGCGCGGCATCGCCGATGCACTGCGACTCTCGGGTCTGCGCGTGCCGGTGCTCATCCAGGCCACGCCCGATCGCACCAGCAACATGACGATCGCTTTTCGCCGCGACAGCTTCTGCGGCAAAATGTCGATCTGCAACAACCTGATGCAGTACAACATTCCTTACTCCCTGACGAAGCTGCACACGGTCGACCCAGCGTCCGAAAATTTTCGAAGCGACCTGGCATGGTTTGCATCGGTCTGCAGGGTGGTGCGCGGACTGAAGAACCTTCGCATCGGCGCGATAGGCGCTCGCCCGGGGGCGTTCAATACTGTTCGCTATAGCGAACGCCTCTATGAAGAGCATGGCATCACCGTCGATCCCATCGACCTTTCAGAGATACTCGGCCGCATCAACCGGCTGCAGGACAACGACGACGGCGCGCAGGCCAAGCTCGCGGCCATAAAGAAATATGTGACCACCACAGACATCCCGGAGGCCGCTCTGCTAAAGATGGCGAAGCTGGGCACGGTGATCGATACGTGGATGACGAAGAACCATCTTGATATCAGTGCGGTCCAGTGCTGGACATCGCTCGAAGAGTATTTCGGCGTCGTGCCTTGCACAATCATGAGCATGATGAGCCAGGAGCTGATTCCAAGCGCCTGCGAAGTGGACGTGCCAGGTACCCTGAGCATGCATATGCTTGCTCTCGCGTCGGGAACTCCGAGCGCGCTGCTGGACTGGAACAATAACTACGGCGACGACCCGAATAAGGCAGTCTGCTTCCACTGTTCCAACCTGCCAAAGCATTTCTTCCGCGAAGTCAACGTCAAGATGGATTTCCAGGCGATTATCGCGGGCACGGTGGGCAAGGAAAATACCTTCGGTACCTGCGTGGGTCATGTGAAGGCGGGGGCGATGAGTTATGCGCGCTACTCGACGGACGATCAGCATGGCGTGATTCGCGGCTACACCGGCCAGGGGCGGTTTACCGACGATCCGCTGGAGACCTTTGGCGGCGCGGGTGTGGTTGAGATTCCGAAGATGCAATCGCTGTTGAAATATATCTGCCGCGAGGGGTTTGAACATCACGTTGCGGCAAATTTCTCAGAGACTGCCCCCGCCATTCACGAGGCTGCGGTCCGTTATCTGGGATTCCAGAGTCACTATCACCCTGAGCTAGAGGACTAGTCTGTACCTCGGAGATAGCGATGCCCGCAGGAGATGAGAGCAAGCTGATTCGCTCCAAACTCATTCGCACCGACGAGCAGATAGTTACTGACGATGCATTGGCCGCCGAGCTGCGCGAGAAGTATTCGCGTCTCGATGCACTGTTTGCCGAATCTGGTCTCGATGCGTTGCTGCTGCGGCGAAGCGAGAATATCGCGTGGGCGACTGCGGGGCAGGCGGAGGTCCGTGTACTCATACCTGGAGAGACCGGCGTGGCATCGCTGCTGATTACGCGCGATGGCCGCAAATTTTATCTCACGACGAAGAACGAAGCGCCGCGCCTTGCAGCTGAGGAATTTGCCAATCTTGATTACGAGCCCGTGCTGTTTCCCTGGTATGAAGACCGGGCGGTTGCAGAGGCCCGCAGGCTCGCTGGTGGCACGGGCAAGATCGGCACTGACAGTGCGACCGCGAACTTTGACGTTGTCGGACTGGGAGGGCTGCGAGCCAGTCTGACCCGGGCCGAGATTTCGCGGTATCGGTGGCTTGGAGCACGCACAGCCGCAGCCACCTCGAAAGTGTTAACGCAGCTTGAGCCGGTGGTGACGGAGTTCGAGATGGAGGGGATGGTCTCGGACGCACTCTTGTCCGAGGGCATACTTCCTTCGGTGCTATTGATGGCAGTGGACGAGCGGATCTTCAGGTACAAACACGCTGTCGCCCGCGGTGCTTCTTTGAAGAAGTACGGCATGCTTAACCTGTGCACGCGCAAGTGGGGGCTGGCGATTTCAATCACCCGGTTTGTGCATTTTGGCGCGGTGCCAGACGGTTTGCTGGCGGGGTTTGCTGGAGCCGCAGAGGTAAATGCGGCGTTGCTTCATGCGACCCAAGTCGGGGCGACTTCCGGGGAACTTTTCTCCGTAGCAAAAGCGGCGTATCAGACGGCCGGATCCGGTGGAGAGGAAGAACTTCATCACCAGGGCGGCGCTTGCGGATATGGCGAGCGGGAGTGGTTGGCGACGCCGCGCGGAACTAACGTAGTCGTCAATGCACAAGGATTTGCGTGGAACCCTAGCCTTCGCGGCGCGAAGGTTGAGGATACCGTGCTGCTGCTCGACGGGCAAATCGAGTGCCTGACTGCTACCCCCGATCTTCCAGTTGTTGAGACACAGGTTGGAGCGAAGTCGTATCGTTCTGCTGGCGTGCTCGTGCAGGATTAGGCTTGATGGGGAAGTGCAGCAAAACGCCAGATTATTTAGGCGGCGCATCCATTATTTCCGCCGAAACAGCATCCAGATCAGCCTGCGACCTAACTGGATGTTCGGCGTACAGCGAGTTGGGAGCCTTCCTTAGTCTGTGCATCGTGATCTGGCGGCAATCGATGCACTCCCAGGGGTAAAAGCCCAGACGGGGAAAAAATTCGCGCTCCCACCAACCCTGCCGGCGTACACGCCTCATCTGGGGATACTCGCAGTTCTTGCATACCAGGTCAGCGCGCTCTTCCTCATGACGATGGGTCTTCGGCATACTTTCACCAACTCTGATCTATCTTACCGCGATGGTATCGGTTTTAGGAGGCGGATGACCGCTAACTGCATGACGGAAGATGGGTAGTAACCAGGTGCATAAAGGTAAAGGCTGCTGGTTAGGCTATGCTCCTTTAAGCTTAAGGAATGGTCTACCGCCTCAACGAGCTACCCATCGCCGATCTTCGGTTGCTGGTGTTTGATTTAGATGGAACGCTGATTGATTCAAGCCGCGATTTGAGCAACTCGGTTAATGCCATGCTGGTGCAATTTGATCGCAAGCCGCTGCCCGAAACGGTCATCGCCTCTTATATCGGGGATGGGGCAGGGATGCTGGTGCGACGCGCGCTGGGAGACCCCGCCGATGAGAGTTATGTAGACAGCGCGCTGAATTGTTTCCTGGATTATTATCGCGAACACAAGCTTGATTACACGCGTGTTTATCCCGGAGTCATCGAGGCGCTTGAGGTGCTGCGGTCCGGTCCGGATGGGCGCGAACGCGCAATGGCGGTGCTAACAAACAAGCCCATCGGCCCTTCCGAAGCGATCTGCGATGCACTTGGGCTGACGCCATATTTTTTCAAAATCTACGGCGGCAATAGTTTTGCCACGAAGAAGCCTGATCCGGCTGGCCTCGATGCGCTGATTCGCGAGGCGGGAGTCACACCTCGGGAGACATTGATGATTGGCGACTCCGGAGTAGACATTTTGACGGCGAGGAATGCAGGGGCGTGGGCGCTGGGATGCCGGTTCGGTCTGTCGCCGCACACGCTGGAAGATGTTCCCGCGGATTGTCTAGTGGATTCGGCCTTGGAGTGGATTGAGGCGATGAGGGTGTTGACTTCATCTTAAAAACGCATCAGGCTATCCACGGATTGAGGACTGGAGTGCCTGCGGCCAGGAAGGGAGCAGTGTCACGCGTGGCTACAGTGAAGCCGTGGATTGCGGCAATGGCCGCTATTTGAGCGTCTGTCACTGAAATCGTGTATCCATTCGACCTTGTCCGCCCTACGACCTTGGCATAGTTGCCAGCAGCTTGTTGGTCAAATGCGAGCACTCGCGATCCGAACAATCTATCTATCAAAGCTGTCACGGAAGCCGCTAGAATATCTTTTCGCTTTCCAGCCTGAATCAACTCGATCCCAGTCAGGAGTTCGGAAAGACTCGTTGCTGTGATGTAGAGTGTCTCGGTCATCTGCCGGTCAAGCCATGCATGGACGGCGGGGTTGCCTCTTTGTTTTGTGGGCTCCGATATGACATTGGTGTCAAGGATGATCAATCGAACTCCGCCGGCTCAGGTGGGCGAGTATCACGTTCAAAAGCGAGTTCATATCTGAAGTCCTTTCCAAACTTAGCAAGTTCCGTGCCCACCTTTATCCGGCTAGCTGGCCGTACAGCGTCGTCCAGGATTGCGCGAATCTCGGCCTCCGTACTGTTGCCATTCAAATCCGCTCGGCATTTGAGCGCACGGTGTGTCTCTTCGGACAGGTTCCTGATGGTCACTGCTGGCATACGCAACCCCAGTCGATGATATCGTTACTTCATTATGATATCACGTCAAATTGCGACCAGGATGGAAGCATCAGGGATTGCTTCTTTGCGTGCTTTCTGCAAGTGCATCTCGAGGTTTGTGGGCGCTTCTCCGGGTTTGCGCCGCCCCCGTGAAGGGTATGTATGATCTACGCCGTAAGAATGTTATTCGAGAATATTTGTCTCGCAAGGTGTTGTAATTTGTTCAGCGCTTGATTCCAGCTTTTCGTGGCGAAGGATGTCCCATGGCAAGTACCGTGCAGGTTCCTCCGCCGATCATCGACCCGGTCTGCGGGATGACTGTCGATCCGGCGAAGGCGAAGAACAAGGCGTACTTCAAGGGGAAGACCTTCTACTTCTGCGGGGCCTCGTGCCTGAAGAAGTACGAGGCCGACCCTGCCAGGTTCGCGGATGGATACCGGCGGCCCGCGGAGAGTACGGCCGCCCCCCTTGCGTCCGCCGCCTCCGTCCTTGTCGGATCCGCCTCGAAATCGATCCCCGTGGGAGCTGTTTACACCTGCCCGATGGACCCTGAGGTGCGAGAGGGAAAGCCGGGGCCCTGCCGGAAGTGCGGCATGGCGCTCGACCGCGAAGGCCCCGTGCTTTCGGCGAAGGTGGATTGGACCTGCCCGATGCATCCTCAGATCAGCCGGGACGGGCCGGGAAGCTGCCCCATCTGCGGCATGGCTCTGGAGCTGCGGGAATCGACCGCAGATGATGGAAACCCGGAACTCGACAGCATGACCAGGCGCTTCTGGAGCGGGGTGGGTCTCACCCTTCCCCTTTTGGCCCTGATGGTCTCCGACGTGTTGCCGAGCCAGCCCATCCTGCATTGGATCGGGCCCCGCACTCTCTCATGGCTACAGTTCGCGCTGGCAACGCCGGTAGTGCTTTGGGGTGGAGCGCCGTTCTTCGAGCG
>DASWUZ010000165.1:0-4988 GCA_036401395.1 Acidisarcina sp. | reverse complement strand
TAGCTTGCTCAGAATGTTCGTGGGCCGCGGTCGAGTGCTCATGCGCCTTCTGGGACAACTCGTGAGCGGTCAGGTGGTCTCCCTTGCCGTGCGCTGTAGCGGCTGCCTGGTGCGCGTGCGCGGCAAGATTATGTAGTTCTGCGGTGCGGTCGTGCGGGCTTTGCGGCATATCTGTTACCTCAATATTTATAAGATGCGGAGTAGGGCGATAACCCGCATGTGTTCACCAAGCTTTGAAGGGGTGCGCAGCTAAGGATGGATCAGGCCTTCGCCATCTACCTTGGCCTGCACCTCGGCGATTACTACGTTTTCGTGTTTGATGTCGAGTCTCAGCCGATTAAACGTGCTCATGTAAGCATTGGCAATCCACACCAGGGCAAATTCGGCGATGACGTATCCGCGCCAGCCCTGATAAAGCATCTGGTAGCGCGTGAAAAGCAGGAACAGCGCCGTCACATAGTGACTGAAGCAGTATTCGCATGTAAAGAGATAGAAAAATTTCCGCACCAGAAGCGGCCGGCATCTTTCGCTCTTCTGCTTGCAGTACTCTCTGGGCTCTCGAAATACTTCTTCGTGAGTGACCGTCCACGAGACACAAGCGATGGGCAGCGCAAGCAGCAGCAGGAAGGCGAGCTGGTGAGGCAGCGGAACGGGAAGAATGCCGGGCATCATGTTGATTGGAGCATAACTCTACGAAATCCGCAGCCCGGCGAGCATCGTAGTACCAACGGGCAACCGATCCGGCGTTGGCCGTACTCCTATGCGCAACATGTCTCGTCTAGTCACTAATCCCCGAGTTACGGGGGCGGCCTACTCTTTCGGTACTCCGATGCTGGTCGCTGCTTTTGCAGCGTTCGCCTTCCACCCGGGGCGTAACTATTGGTATGCGAAGGACGACCCAGGCTACCCGCCCTTCCCGGAGCCCGATCCCGATCCGGCGCCTGATCCTGATCCTGTTCCTCTACCTGGCCCTTTCGGCCCCGACCCTGGTTTTCCCGATGCTCCCGGGTTCCCGCAACCTGTCACTGTCTGAGTATCGAGAGTATCTGTCTGACGGGCTTGATCTATCTCTTAGCGGACGAAATATATGGTCTGCATCTGAGACGCTTGCTCCGAAGAGTACCTAGAATCGGTACCCTCGGCGCTTTGCGGTCCGTGCGTTATTCTCATCTTTGTAAAGTCTGGTGACCTGCCTTCTTTCTGGTGGGCAATTCAATACTCCGCATCATCCACTCACAGGAATAGCTCCTCAAGGAAAGCACCCATTGCGTTGAAAGAACGGGCGTCGGTGACTGCGTCATACGAGACACCTGGAGGGTGAGGCCCTGTTTTATGTGTAAAGCCATGCATCGCGCCACCGTAAACAACAAGCTGGAAATCAGCGCGAGCGGTGTTCATCTCTATGACAAAATCACTTACCTGTGACATGGGAACATGCGGATCGAGGGCCCCATGGCAAACGAGAATTTTAGCCTTAATCGTCCCTTCTTCAGCTGGGTGCGAGGTTCCCAGGGTTCCGTGGACGCTGACGACGCCTACCACTTTCTCGCCACTTCTCGCGAGTTCCAGCGCCGTCATTCCCCCGAAGCAATAGCCGACAACCGCGAGGCGATCATCGACTTGCTGATGGGAGCGCAAGATCTTCAGTCCCGCGGACGCCCGCTGTCTGAGCCTCGCAATGTCCTGTCGAAGTTCGGCGATGCGGGCCATCACACGTTGCCGGTCGCCCGCCACGCCATCCCCATAGATGTCGCAGGCAAAAACGACATAACCGAGTTCGGCGAAACGTAGTGCTTGCTGTCTTGCATGTTCGTCGAGCCCGGCACCGCCGTGTACGACCAGAATCCCGGGAGACTTCTCAGTCGTTGTTGCTCCCAAGAAGAGCGTCCCGGTAAGATCCTGGTCGCCATCACGGTACCGCACTACCTCAGTTCTTATGGACATATAGATCCCCCATCAAACGTCTTGCTATCTAGATCAGCAGAGCTGCACACTTCTGAGCTAATGCCGCTTTAGTATTATACGACAATCGCGTAGTAATTGCAAGCCGCTCGTGTCTCGATGCTGCG
The DNA here is from genome assembly GCA_036401395.1 of Acidisarcina sp. Lineage (GTDB taxonomy): Bacteria > Acidobacteriota > Terriglobia > Terriglobales > Acidobacteriaceae > DASWUZ01. The sequence goes on along the minus strand of DASWUZ010000165.1, from coordinate 2,919 downwards.
GGCCAGCATTGGCGGACATCTTGAGTAAATGCAAAACACCTTCAATTGTTACAATTGGATTAATTACTAATAACGGGCTTGAAGATCGCTTGCACCCATGTGCAGCCTGATCCCGACCTGGGAAAAGACACGCCTCCCTAATGAACCTCTACATACTGCGGCACGCGAGCGCAGGAACTCGCCGCGCCAATCCTGCCATCGACGTAAAGCGTCCTCTGGACAAAGAAGGTAAGCAGCAGTGCATTCTCGTCGCGAACTGCCTGAACGCTCTGCGGATCCAGTTCGATGTCGTTGCCTCTAGCCCTCTTAAGCGGGCCATGCAGACAGCTTCGCTGGTCGGCAATGAGATCGGCCACGAAGGCAAGATTCTCGCCACTGAAGCGCTCGCTCCCAGTGCGACAAACGCCCAGTTCCAAAAACTGATATCGGATTTGGCTAAGCACGAAAACGTGCTGGTCGTAGGACACAGCCCTAATCTTCAGCAGTTTCTCGGGTCCATGATTAGCCCGGCGATCGCCCCCCGCAGCAATCTGCGGATGCGGAAGAGCGCTATCGCGCGCGTCGATCTCACCCAGCGGCCGGGCACGTTGATCTGGCTGCTCGATCCTCGTCTGATGAGATTGATCTTCGCCAGTATGGCCAGAGCCACGCGGGCTAAAAAGCCTCGTCGGAAGACGTCCCGTAAAAAAACCTAGATTGAGCGAAGCACCCGCAGCGAGGTTCCTTCGGCGTCTGCCCCTTCAAGGTCTCAGTCATGAACTGATGCAGTGCCTTGCGATAACATTGCCCAAGGCCGCTTTGAGTTCGGGCCTCTAGTCCCCATGATCATCCTGGTCTTAAACAGCGGCTCTTCGTCGATCAAGTTTTCCCTTTTCGATGCGTCGGGCGGGTCTGAAAACGAGGAGCCGCGTTCGCTCTACGAGGGGGCGGTCGATGGCATCGGGAGCGGCGGCCAGGGCAAGTTCTCGATCAAAGATGCTGGCGGAAATAAGATTGTCGAGGAGGCGCCGGCGTCGCCCGACGCGGAAGCCGCGTTCAAGCTAGTCGCGGATGCGCTCAGCAAGCCTCCGTTTCCTTACCCCGACGCGATTGGACACAGGATGGTCAGCGGCGGCCCCACTTTGACTTCGCATCAGCGGGTCACTCCCGCCGTCCTCGATGAGATGGACCGCCATGTTGCCTTCGCGCCTCTCCACATCCCGATTGCGACCTTCATCGTGCGCAAGGCGGAGGAGCTTTTTCCGAATCTGCCTAACTTCGTCTGCTTCGACTCAGCCTTTCACACCACCATCCCTGAGGTGGCAGCGCGCTTTGCGATTCCGGAGAAGTATTGGGACCAAGGCGTCCGACGCTACGGGGCGCATGGGCTTTCTTACGAATCGATCGTCTACCAGCTACGCGATCAGCTTCCGTCGCGCATGATTGTCGCTCATCTTGGCAACGGGTCTAGCATTACAGCGATGCGCGATGGTAAGTCAGTGGATACCAGCATGGGCCTCACTCCGACTGGCGGAATTATCTCGGGAACCCGCACGGGAGATATCGATCCGGGCGTGTTGATTTACATGCTGCGTGACTTGGCGTCGTCCGCGCCAGCCACCAAGGATGCGGCCGATCAGGTTGAGGCCGTGATCGCGAAGCAATCGGGCCTGCTTGGAGTTTCTCAGCTATCGAACGACATGCGTAGCCTGCGTGAAGCTATTGCGCAGGGAAACGCGCTTGCTTCGATAGCTGTGGCCCAGTTTGTTTATGTGATTCGAAAATTCATCGGCAGTTACGTGGCGGTGCTTGGCGGGCTCGACGCCCTCGTCTTCACCGGCGGCATCGGCGAAAACGATGTCCAGTCCCGTCTTGAAATTTGCGAAGGCCTCGGCCACCTTGGGATCGCGCTTGATCCAGAACGCAACAAGACGAAGGGCGAATTGAATATCGGAGGCAATAATTCAGCAGTTCAGATTCGCGTTCTGCCCGCTGAAGAAGACCTGCTGATCGCGATGCATACGTTTCGGCTGATGCGGCAGTCGTAAGATAAGCTAGCAGCGCATGAACCCCGTCCTCCAATCCGCGGCAGCACCGTCAGCGCTTGTTGGCGTTCCCAGCAGCGCTGCGACATCCGCCCTGAGCAGCCCCGAAAGCAAGCTAAGGGCGAGTCTCCCCGGCTACGCATGGGCGGTGGTTGGCTGGAACGTGCTGGTCATATTGTGGGGAGGGGTAGTGCGGGCGACCGGCTCAGGCGCGGGCTGTGGGAACCACTGGCCGCTCTGCAACGGCCAGGTCATTCCGCAGTCGCCACAAATTGCCACAGTGATTGAATTTACCCACCGTGTCATGACCGGCGGCGCAACGTTCTCAATCCTGGGCCTCTTGATCTGGACGTACATCGCCATGCCTCGGCGTCACCTGGCGCGAACTACCGTGGCTGCGGCGTCGGTCTTCCTGGTGCTCGAGGCAGCGCTGGGCGCGCTGTTGGTCAAGCTCGGATACGTCGTCCGTGATGTCTCTCTCGGCCGTTTCATCGTGCTGCCAATACATCTTGCCAACACTCTGTTGCTGCTCGCGGCCCTTGCTCTGACCGCACACTACATCTCAAGGACTCGCGGCTTCATGCGCGGCAGCGTCGAGCTTCGCGCGCCGGGAATTGCGTTCCTGGGGCTTGCGGCTACGATGCTGGTCGGGGTCAGCGGTTCCCTTGCAGCGCTGGGCGACACCCTCTTTCCCGCCGCTTCTTTGCGCGCCGCTTTCGCGCAGGACTTCGCTGCCACCAGCAGTTGGCTGCTCCGCCTGCGGTGGATCCATCCTGCCTCGGCGGTAGTGGCGGGCCTCTACATTGCGTGGCTCGTCTACCGTTCCGCGCGGAGACCGGAGAATCGGCGGCTGGCCTTGGCCGTGATTTCGCTGCTGATTATGCAGCTTGTGCTG
>DASWUZ010000164.1:0-18675 GCA_036401395.1 Acidisarcina sp. | reverse complement strand
TGGGGCATGAGGTAAATTTTTTGGCCGCCATTACCTTGCGCCGCTACCAGGTCGACATGCTGACGGCCGGCGGGCCCATCGACATTCAACCAGGGACGCCACCAGAAATAGCCGTAACTGACATTGTCGACGTGAGATTGTTCGGCAGTAGACGCGCGGACCCACTCGCGAGAGATGATCTGGCGGCCATGCCAGCGGCCTCCGTTTGCAAAGAGGATTCCAAGCTTCAGCATGTCTCGGGAGCGAAGGTGGATTTGCGAGTACTCCTTGTCGGCGTTGGTAAGGTCGTAGTTCCACACCCAGTTGGAGCGCGAAATCTGCAGAGGTCCGAAGAGATTGGCCTGGGCGAATTGAGGGAGCGTCATGTGGACCGCGTTCTCCGTCATGCGGCCCACGACGGCCACGCCGCCAGAGCAGTAGTAGCCTTTGGTGCCGGGCTGGTTAATGAGGGGCAGGTCGAGAGTGGCTTTCACCCAATCTGCGGTGCCGTCGATGACGGTCTCGCGCCCCGGTGAGTTGGAGCTGTGATCGTTGCAGTCAAGACCGGATTGCATGGAAAGAAAGTCGCCGAGCGTGATCGCAGATTTGCGCGGGTCTGGGTTCGCGTAATCCGCGTATCCCATATGCGGCAGCACGGTTGCACTTGAGCCAGACAGTGCGCCACGATCGATAGCGATGCCGGCAAGGGCGCTGACAACCGACTTGGTCGCTGAGCGAAGCTGGTGTGGACGCTGCACGGTGTAGCCGTAGAAGTACTCCTCCAGCACGAGCTTTCCGTGCTGGTAGAGCAGAACGCTGTGCACATCCTTATAGGTGCCATCGAGAATGCCGCGAACGATGGTGTTGGCCGTAGCTAAGCCCAGTTGCGATTTGGAGATGTCTCCGACTGCGATGCCGTCCCGCAGGTTGGCGGGCGGATGGTAGCGATAATCGGAAGGTGCATCCTGACCAGGGGCGCGGGGATGGGCGAGGGCCTCCGATTCGGGAGTGATGCTGGCGGACAAGCGCGGATGGAATTTGCCATCCTGTTCGTAGCCGGAAACTTCGCCCTTTGCGTTTCGCTTGAACGGGATTTTCTGTCCATAGGCTGCTGAAAATTCATCGACGCCTGCGGGTTGAAGTTTGTACTTTGCCTCGTCCTGGACCGCGAACAGACCGTCGCCGGATACGATCTCAACTTTCTGGCCGTCCGAGTCGGAGTAGGTGCCGACGTAGTCGGACAGCGGATGCCTATCGGTTTGCCCTCCGCTCCTCGTAGACGCTGCGAAAGTCAGAAGTGCAAGAGAAATGCAGCGAATCAATACCTTGTTAGCTGGCAGTTTGGATCCTCATCTCTTCGCAAAGACCGCCGCGTACTACGTAGGCGTTTTGAGTAGTAAATATCCACCAGCGAGAGCGAAGAGCAAATCCGGCGACCAGGCGGCGAGGATGGCCGGCAGCACATTCACATTGCCGAGCGCCTCAAACGTGCCGGCTATGACCCAATAAGAAATGGCCACCCCAATCGCCACTGCCACGCCAGTCAGCGAGCCCCTCTTGCCAGTCGAGAGCGCAAAGGGAATCGCGAGCACCGCCATGACCAGCGTGATCAGCGGGTAAGCTAGCTTGTGACTGAGCTGCACGCGCAGCCTCATTGTGTCGAAGCCGCTTTGCCGCAAGTCGCGGATGTAGCGTTGTAGCTGGCCGAAGCTCATCTCGCCTGATTGCAGGCTTTCTTTTTTGAAATATTGCGGCTGCTCCCTGATCTCCGCAAAAGTCTTCACATCAAACGGTTGATAGCTGGCGATTGCCTCGCCATTAAAGGTCCGCACCCATCCATTTTCGAAGATCCAGCTCTGCGACCGCGGCTCCCAATGAGCACTGGTGGCAAAAATGCGCCTGGAAAGCGAAAAGCTGACCGGGTCGAACTCAAACACCGTCACGTTAGCGAACAGATCGCGGTCAGTGTCAAAAAATTTGTAATAAAAGATGCGGCCGGATTTGCCCGGCTCCTGGGTGCCGAACATCCACGTCTCTCCTGGCCGCAGAAACGTTTGCGCCGGCTTGCCCTTGATGATGCTGCGCAGAGCTTCCTGCCGCCGATTCGCCGATGGCAGATAGACCTCATCAAAAATAAACAACGCTACCGCCAGCATGGATGCGATTACAAATATCGGCACGATGACCCGATAAAGGCTTATCCCCGTCGCCTTCATCGCGGTGAGTTCGTTGGTGCGGTTGAGCATGCCGAAGGTGACGAGCACCGCGATTAAAACCGCAAGCGGAGTGATCGCGTAGATCATGCTGGGAGTCAGGTTGGCGAGATATTCGCCGACGGTGACGAGCGCACTGCGATTCCGAATGATGTCGCCGAGAAGTTCAAAAAAAGTAAACACCAGCATCAGCATGACGAAGCTGACCTCGACCAGCGCGAAGGTAATGAGAAACTCGCGCAGCACATACTCATCCAGGATCAAGGGGAAGCGGCTGCGGCCGCGCAGGTCGCGAGGCATGGAGCCGAAGCTGCCCTGCTGCACCCTCACGGCCTCGGCGGCGGCAGATTGGAACTGCGCCTTGATCCATAGACCTGCTGCGGCGAAGGGAGGCATCGTCGCTCCACCGCGCGCCATCTGCCTGAGCAGCAGCACGCCGCCCACAGCGAAGATCACATTCGCCGCCCACACCCCTACGACAACAGGTACCTTGTTTTGCCGTGCCAAGGCAACGCCGGTCGAAGACAAAAAGTAATAAATAAAAACGAGCGCAATCGTCAGCACAAATCCCGCGCTTTTGCCGCCCCGCCGCGACGAAGTCCCCAGCGGCACACCGACCAGCATCAGCACCAGGCAGGCCGCGGGATAGGCGAATCGCTTGTGCAATTCGATGAGGTACATCTTTCCTTCCGCCAGGTGCGATCTTCGCAGCAGCTCGCTGTTCGACATGCCCAGGATCGGCGTGCTCGCCCGCACGGTGCGCGTGTCATCCGTCTGGCTGAGTTGCAGCGGCAGGTCTGTGTTAGCGAAAGTAGAGATGGTGTATTGTCCAGCGTCGTCGCGACTGCTCTCGTGCTCCGCGCCATTGCGCAGCCGCATCCTTAACACCTGATCGCTGCCATCAACCACCGTTGCGGCCTCCGCGGTGGTTACCTTGGGAGCCGCCGGATCACTCAGGTCAGCCATGAATATCCGCCGCCAGTTCGCCGCCCCCGCACCGGCGCGCACGTCCCCGACATAGAGCACGTAGTTCTTGAAATCCTCGTAGAACACGCGCGGCTGTATCTCGTAAGACGCCTCGGACTTGCTCAACTCGTCCTTGAGCCGTAGCAGGGCCTCGGTCGACTTGGGCGCGAAGTAGAGAGTGTTTGCCAGCCCCAGCAACCATGCCGCAATTGCCACGATGGATACGGTCCGCACGAACGACCACTCGCCCATTCCAGAGGCGCGCATGGCAGTGACCTCGCTGTCGGCAGCCAGGCGGCTAAGGCCCAGCAGGACACCGACCAGCACCGCCATCGGGATAGTGACCGTGAAAGCATTCGGGAGGGTGAAAAGGAAGACCTCGCCTATACTGGCGGTGGTGGCGCTGTTGCGCACGACCAGCTCGAGAATCCCCCCCAGGTCGCGAATGAACAGCACAAAAGTAAAAACCGCGCCGCCGATCAGGGCATGTGAGAGGACTTCGCCGAGGATGTAGCGGGTGAGTATTTTCACGGCTTTCGGTCTGCTCCAAGTCTACAGCGGCAGCAAATCGACAACTGTTCTTAGGGAGCGCTTCCGAAGCGCCTTCGCGGCGGTCGGTGGCTTTTCATGGTAACTTGGCGAGAAATCTGGAGAGGAGCTGACCGGATGCCGAGCTACGCCAAACTAGAGGGCAAACATTTCAACCAAGCCTGCAAGCTAACAGCCGCTTCAGCCATATTGTTGGCTTGCCTCTCCGCCATCGCTCAGAAGCTGCCAGATGGATGCGATCGCCTGCAGCCGGTCTCGGTCCCTGAGGGAGATCGCCCCACGCTTGCCGATGCAAAATCTGCGGGCGTAAAGGTAGAGCTTGCGCAGTTACCTGAATCGGCGCGCCGAGCACCGGATCCATCCACTGGGTGCTCGGGCATCGCCCTCTACTACGGCAATGTTCCCGGCCACTTTGTTAAGGCAAGAAGCTGTGTCCTGTCGCAGCTTGGCATCTTTCGGAAAGATGTGACTGAGGCAGAAGCGAAGGCCGCGCAACGAATTGCTGCTGGCGGTGCCGCCGAGCCCAGCGACGCCGATGGCCTAGTGCTTGCGATGCTCTATGGCAATGGCGAAGGTGTGCGTCGTAATTTGCCGCTTGCCGGCACCTTCATATGTCAGTATTCCGAAGGAATCGAGAGCGCGCCTGCCTCGCAGCATCTGCAGGAGTTCCGAAAGATTATTGCAAGAGGTGGGCAGTTCGACGTGTGCGCCGAAGGGGGAGTCAGCTTTGGCCGCTCCACCAACTATATCTGCCTTGGTCTGGAACAGGAGCGGGTCGCGAGGGAGACTGATCGAGCGGAGGCTGCGGTTCTCGCGGTGAGTACCCCAACGCTCAAAGCTTCGTTCCTTGATCTCAGGTCTACATGGCGGCAATTTCATCAGGCCTACGGCGAGATGGAGGATCGATTGTGCGACGGCGGCACAGGCTGCGGGCCTATAACTGAGAGCGACGACCTCATGCTTATGCGCTCCTGGCTGGCTGGATTGCAGTCCATCCGAAACGGCTCTCCACCTGCTCTACGCTTCAAGGCATCCGATTTCCTTAAGCTCGACGCCGATTTGAATGCGCAATATCGCGGCAAACTGGACGAGGTCAAGGACTGCGGGGACCATCCGTGCATTGGCCCATCCATTCGCATCGCCGACCGGGCGTGGATGAAGTATCGCGAAGCGTGGGTGCGGTTCGGCAAACTGCGGTGGCCAGCCGTCCCTGCTGACGAATGGCGGGCCTGGCTAACCACAGAGTGGATCGCTTTGCTCACAGGAACGTGAGCCAGGCGGGCAACCACTCGCCGGCTAACTGCAAGTTCACGGCTCGGTACGCAACGGACGCTCTGGAAGGAAGCGATAACCAACCCCGCGCACCGTCTGCAGGTAAACAGGCTCGGTCGCATCTTCTTCGAGATAACGCCTTAGCCGGACGATGAAGTTGTCGATAGCGCGCGTATCGGTGTCCTCTCGCACTTGCCAGACCTGCTCCAGCAATTCCTTCCGGGAAACGATGCGGCCACGATGACGGACAAGGTAGCGCAGCAAGTCCGATTCCATCAGGGTCAGGTGAACTGTCTTCTCAGGTGTTGTTAGCTCCAGAGCGTTAAAGTCGATCGTTCGTCCGGCGAAGGTGAAGACCGCGGGCACGAGGTCATCAGCCAATCCGGGAGAAGGGTCACTATTGCCCGCCGCAGTCGTAGGGGGGGCTGGGCGGTGCCAGGCCATCCTCCGCAGAAGGCCATGCAGGCGAGCGATCAAAATAGATAAATCGAATGGCTTGGCGAGATAATCATCTGCCCCAGCAGCAAATCCCCGCAGCACGTCTTCAGGTCTGCCGCGCGCGGTGAGCATGAGGATGGGGACGAAATTCAGCTGCGCTCGCAGCTCCGCGGCCACTTCGAAGCCATCCTTGCCCGGGAGCATAACGTCGAGCAGGACGGCAGCAAAGCCTGAATCTTCGCCTAGCGCGTGCAGGGCTCCCTCCCCATCACTCTCAACACGCACCTTGTAGCCTTCAGCCTCAAGGTTGAAGCGTAGACCCTGCGCCAGGTGGGTCTCATCTTCAACGATCAAAATGTGAGTGTCCTGCTGCATCGGGCTCCGGTTATAAGGCTTGCTGGTGGGTGCCCATTTCGGCTGTGGTTGCCGCCTCAAGATCCGCGTTGAGCAGCCGAGGCAGTTGCATGCTTATGGTGGCGCCCTTGCCCTCTCCAGCACTGGAGGCGCTCACATCCCCGCCATGCTGGCGGACGATGGAGCGGACGAGAAACAGGCCCAACCCAGTACCCTTCATCTGAAAAGTGCTGCGACGCGGGACGCGGTAAAAGCGTTTAAAGACGCGTTTGAGATGCGCTGTGGGAATCCCAAGGCCGGAGTCGGTGACTCGCACCAAAACCCATGTGTCCTCTTCAAGTGCCAGCCGCACCTCGATGTTGAGTCCGTTAGGTGAATATTTGATCGCGTTATCGAGGACATTCAACAGCGCGGTCTGTAACTCCCCCTGATCGCCACGCACCACCATAGGGAGTTGATGAGGCAGCACCACCAGCGAAATGGCCCCCGGTTCCAGATGGTGCCGCTGCCGCGTCGTCTCGACGCACTCGGCGGCGAGGCGCTCCATATCCACCCGGGCACGGAGCTTGTTCTTCGGGCGCTGGCCGACCTCGCCGGCCTTGAGCACCTGCTCGACTGTTGCGAGCAGGCGATCGCTGTCTGCGAGCATGATGCGATAAAACTCCTGCCTCTGCTGGTCCGTAGTCGATCGCCGCTGCAGCGTCTCCAGATAGAGACGAATGGACGCGATGGGGGTCTTCAACTCGTGTGTCACGGCGTTGAGGAAACTATCGTGCCGCTCGTTCCGCCGCACTTCTCTGACCAGGAAAATCGTGTTGAGAATCAGTCCGGCGATCAAAAGCGCAAAGAACGGGATTCCCACCACCAGCGGCACAAGTCGACGCCAGTTCAAGACCACCCAGGCGCCCTGCAAGGTCAGCGCAACCCCGACCATGCACACGCCAAGCGAAACAAATACGGCAATGGCGCGGCGGCGGCGGGTGATGCGCATCATCGAACAACTCCGCGCCACATAGGCGCTCCAAGATCAATGATACCGTTGCGAGGACGGTCTAGGAGCGCATAGCCGCTACCCGGCGCCACGAGCACTCTGTCTTGGGATTTAACCTGGACTCGCTCCCTTATCGCCTGAAGCTAAAGGGGCAAGTAATGCGTCCAACCAGAAGCAGGCTTGCGTGCGGGGTTCCGTCCGCATCTATGGCTATGTCATGCAGGTAGTTTCGTCGCAGACTCCGTGCCCATGTCTTTCCGCCAAGCATCCTCCATGCCGATTCATTCTCCGCGCGATTCAAAACAGCCAGACAGACTGTTGAAGCGCCTGGCTAGGCTCTGGTCTCCCCTGTTAGCGCTCTGGCTTTGTGCGCCCGCAATGGCTAGTGCTCAGCGAATGATCGATCCGCCCGCTCTAGTCCGCCGTGCATCGCGCAACGAGCTTGCAACCAACGCCGCGAACCAAGCTGCCGTGCGTTACAAGCTGCGCAAGGTGGATGAAAAGGGAACGACCACCAAGGAAATTATCGAGACCAAAGATGGCGACGTTGCCCGGCTGGTCGCCATCAACGACCGGCCTCTTACCCCGGAGGAACAACAAAAAGAGAGCGACCGTCTCCAAAACCTGCTAGACCATCCTGAACTACAGGAGCACCGCAGGCAGCGGGAAAAGGAAGACTCCGACCGCGCCAGGAAGATGGTTCGCCTGCTGCCCGACGCTTTCATCTACCAATATGCCGGGATGGTTCGCGGCCCTGGCGGGCCTTGCTACCGGCTAACCTTCGTACCAAACCCGAAGTTCACACCCCCAGACCGCGAGGCTGAGGTTTATCACGGCATGGCGGGCGAGCTGTGGATCGACAAGTCGCAGGAGAGACTGGCCAGGATCGATGCTCACCTCATTTCGGACGTGGATTTCGGCTGGGGCATCCTCGGACGCCTATATAAAGGCGGAACCATCACGGTGGAGCAGGCCGACGTAGGACGGCATCATTGGGAGGCCACCCACATGCGGCTGAATCTCAGAGGGAAGGCCCTGATGGTCAAGACCCTGAACTTTAGCACTACGGAAGATTCCACTGAGTTTCAGCCGGTACCCCCGGATATTCCGTACCAGCACGCCATCCGCCTGCTTCAGGGAACCAAATGCTGCAATGCTGCGAAGGACCATTAGGAGAGATACGGCTACCGAGGAAAAGTCTTCACCAATGCACCCGATTCGGCTGTCTCGTAACCTCAAATTGCGGTGATGAGGTCAACAGCGTTGGACATATGTGCATCCCAAAGCGTCGAGAAGTTTGAATATTCTAAGTACAGTACTGCTAAGCGACTTGTCAGCATGACCGCCGGTTTCTATAATCCAACCACCGTGCTCTGCAAGCTTCGCTTTCCTCCCATCATATAAGGTAGGTAATACGTTTCTCGCAGCGATCGCACGCCGGGCTCTGTCACTCAAAAGTTCAGTCACTCAGAAGTTTCGCTCTCAATTTGCCGATGTACCCGATCCCACCAGGAGTGTTGAATGAAGAAGGTAGTGTTAGCTTCCGTACTGGCCATCGCAGCCAGTTCCTTGTTTTCGGTCCCTGCCACATTTGCCCAGGATGCTGCTCAAGGCGCGCAGGCCGACCAGATCACCATCAAGGATCCCGCCGAATATAACTCGTATACGAACGCTATAGGGCAATCCAGCCCGGCGGCCAAGTCTGCTGCAATTGAGGCATTCCTCCAGCAATACCCGCAGACCGTCGTAAAGGCGGAGGTGCTGGGGCAGCTAATCGCGGCCTACCAGCAGCAGCAGCAGTTGGATAAGACCCTCGATGCGGCGACCCGCTTGTTGCAGGTGGATCCCAACAACCTGCGCGCGCTGACTTTCTATGTCTACATCAAGAAGGCGCAGTACACGGCAAACCCCGGGGCCAACCAGGCGATGCTTGATGACGCGGCCACCAAGGCGCAGCAGGGCCTCAACGCGACCAAGCCCGCGGCGATGCCGCAAGCCGACTTCGACAAGCTCAAAGCGGCGACGACGCCTATCTTTCTCAGCGCGATCGCAACCGACGACCTATCCAAGAAGGATTACGCCTCCGCGATTACCCACTTCACGGCAGAGCTTAAGGCGGCTGACCCTGCCCAATCTGCAAGTGGACCGATCCTGAACGACACCTACCTGCTCGGCACGGCATACATCTCGCAGGACCCAAAGGACTATCTGAACGGGATCTATTTCCTGACCCGCGCCGCGCAGTATGAACCGGAGCCGGCCAAGACCACCATCGAGCAAACCGCCGAATATTGGTACAAGAAGTACCACACGCCTCCTCAGGACATGAGCGGGCCCAAGGCCCTGGAAGGCTTTGACGCGGTGCAGAAGGCTGCCCACGACAACCTCTTCCCTCCAGCCAATTTCACCATCACCCCGGCTCCGCCTCCTCCCGCCCCTGATAAACTCGCCCACGACGCTGTAGTGGGCACGCCTGACCTCAAGCAGATGGCTTTGGCAGACAAGGAATTTGTGTTGTCAAACGGCAACGACGAAGATGCCGCCAAGGTCTGGGCAGTCATGAAGGACGTTCGCGCGCAAGTCCCTGGAACTGTGATTGCCGCGACGACCACTTCCGTGCAACTGGCGGTCTCGCCGGACGCGCAACAGTCGAAGACCGCTGACTTCACCATTAACTTCACCAAACCGCTCACAGAGGCCCCTGCGGTTGGCGCATCAGTCAAATACGACGCAACCTTCGACTCGTTTACAAAGACCCCGCCGATGATCATCCTCAAGGATGGTGAGCCGGTGGTCGCTCCCAAGGCGAAGCCGGCAGCCGCACACCACCCGGCCCACAAAGCACACAAGTAGCCTACGGTACGCTGCATCAAACAAATGGCTGGCCCGAAGGGGCCGGCCATTTGTTGTGCGCTCTGTGAGAAAACTTCACCCAAAAAAACTTCCGGTCAGAGCAGCGTAAAATCAGTCCTTAAGCATGAGACCTCATCTTTCCATCGGCGTCGCTCTTGTCGTTAGCTGCGTGAGCGTGAGCAGCCTTGCGCAAAGTGACGCGACGCCGCCGCAGGTCTCGCTTGCCATCCGCCCCTCTTCCCAGATGGAGCAGCGTGATGCTGAAGTCGTCGCCGCCCACCAGTCCGCCATCGCCAGAGCCGCGGCGTTTTATGACTTCACTCTCGATTCTTCCTGGAGTTATGAGCAGGCCGTCTGCCCCCTCGCCCCTCAGGACATCCTCCTCAACTACTACAGCCGTCAGCCGCATGGTATTTCCAGCTTCAGTGCCGTTGTTCCGCGGCAGGGTAGTGTCATTCGAATCGTCCCTCTGGTCCATGATGGGACTGCCCCCTCTGTAGCGCCCTGGGGCGAGCACAGCTATCACGTCTTCAACTCGATGACCGACGCAGCCGGACTGCGTAACGTCTCCTCCAGCCAGCCAGACTCGGTTGGGGCCATGTCTCCCGGCGATAGATTCGTCTGGGGCCTTTGCTACGTCGCGCTGGTGAACGAACGAACCGTCGTCCCTCATCCCGACCGTGAACTCCACGTATTCAGCGCCACCGACCCAACGTTTCGCCTGGGCACCCAGGGCGGCTCAGAGCTTTCCTTTACCGTCCGCGATGATCCTCACTATTACTCTGTCTGGCGGCTGGAATTTTCTCCGAAAGGCAGCTTGCTCCGCGCAGACCGCGATCAGCACATGCTCCCCACCGAAGATCTGGAGACCGCAAGCTCGCTTGTTGCCCAAACCAGCCCGGACACGAGCGCACGGTCAGAGAGCCCGGTAAGTGCCGCAACAGTGCCGGCCAATCCGACCTACATTGCTCCCGTTCAGCGGGAGGCAACCGTTTCCACTGAGCGTGCCGCAACCTCTGTGACTGCTCCCGCAGAACCCATGCCGGCTATAAAATCAGCGGCACCCTCTGTTTCAACCTCCGAAAGCCCGGCACTAGCATCCCTACCGCCCGAACCCCGACCAGCGTCCAGAACGAAACAAGCAAAGTCGGAGTGGCACGTCATCCCCGATACCGCCCCGCCCCCCGAACACCCCGTCCCCGACTCGGGCCCGCTGGTCACACGCCCCGTGCCGCAGAGTTAACCGTGCCGCAACGTCACTTCTTTCATGATTCGCGACTTGTATTCCATAGCTCATAAAAGCTACAGTGAATCACGCCCCGTCGCGCGCCGTCGTCCGGCACCCAGCAAATCAACTCAGTACCAGGAGCCCACCGTGCCCTCAGAATCAGGCCTGTCGCGCCGTTCCTTTTTTCGTCTTGCCGGGGCCGCAGCCGGGGCCGCCGCTGTCCTTCCCATTCTGACTGAAGGCCAGCTCGCTCACGCCTCTCAGACCATCATGAATTCCAAGCCCAAGCCCGCGGGAGCTGTCCTTATCGACGCCAATGAAAACCCGCTAGGCCCTTGCGCCGAAGCTATCGACGCGATGCAGCGGCTGCTGCCCCAGGGAGGACGCTACAACGCCGACCTGGGCGTCAAGATGGTCGACCTCTTCGCTCAGCAGCAGGGGCTTGCGCCTGAATACATCTTCCCCTACGCCGGCTCGACCGACGCCCTCACCTATGCTGTCGCCGCCTTCACCTCCAAAGACCGCCCCTACGTGACGGCCGATCCCGGCTACGAGTCCGGCATGTACACCTCGGCGGGCATCGGCACGCCGGTAATCAAGGTCCCTCTCACCCCGGACTACAAACACGATGTGAAAGCCATGGCAGCCGTGCCCAACGCCGGCCTGCTCTACATCTGTAGCCCCAACAACCCGACCGGCACCATCACCCCTCGCGAAGACATCGAATACGCCCTCGCCAACAAGCCGGACGGAGCAATCATCATGGTCGATGAAGCGTATATCCACTTTTCCGACGCCACCCCGTCGATCGACCTCGTCAAGGCCGGCAAAGACATCATCGTGCTCCGCACATTTTCGAAAATCTACGGCATGGCCGGCCTGCGCTGCGGCCTGATGATGGCGCGCCCCGACCTCATGGCTAAGGTCAAAGGCTACAGCCAGAACTTCATTCCTATGCTCGCCTCGGCGGCCGCCTACGCTAGCCTCAGCAACCCGGAACTCGTCCCCCAGCGCAAGAAGATAAACGCCGAGATTCGCGGCGACGTCTTCGAGTGGCTCACCGCCAAGGGCTACAGCTTCGTGCCCTCTCACAGCAACTTCTTCATGCTCGACACCAAGCGCCCCGGCAAAGAAGTGATGGCCGCCATGGCGGATAAGAATGTCTTCATTGGCCGCGTATGGCCGGCCTGGCCTACTTACGTCCGCATCACTGTTGGAACGCGTCCTGACATGCAGAAGTTCCAGACTGCCTTCCACGAAGTAATGAATAGCTCAACGTCGCACCTGGCGCACGCCGAGCTCTCAACCCGCTCCCGCCAGTTCATCTTTTCCTAGCCTATGAGCCAATGGTCTCCAAGGCGTGATAATACGGAAATTATTCGTGTGCTTTGGTATTTCGCGATGGAGAGTAGAGTGCGGTCGCCAGTGACGACAAACTCGGCCTTAGCGGCGACTCCGGTTGTGATAACCACATCGTCGTCAGGATCAGGTGCGAGGCGCGGGAGAACCAGCGGTCTGACAGCCTTCGCGAGCTCCGCATAGAGCCCGACAAGCTGATCCACCGGAAGCCCCGAAGCGGCAACCTTCTTGTCTAATTTGAACGGGACAGCGTCTCAATAAGCTCAGTCAGGAGTGGCGCGCTGGTGAACAAAGTCACGCCATCTTGTCTGCCAGCGTCTCGCCTGCCAACCTAGAGGAGCCGCCTCGGCGGGCCATTCCAGAAGAGCGCAGATACCACAACATTGGTGTCCAGGACCAGCCGCATCAGCAGCAGGAACGCATAACTGAATGCAATCTCCTTAAGATACTCATACCGCCCGGAAGCCGTGCCTGCCCTGCCCAGCATTCATGCTTGCCTGCAGCACCCGGCGATCATCCGTTTTTCAGGGTCCTCAGCTTAGCAACATATTTTAGCCGGCTCCCAATACATCACCTGACTATCGTTTCAGCGTGAGACCAGAACGCGATGACAGTCCTGTCCTGTACGCTCAGCTTCCCTCTAAGTTGCCGATGCGTCTTTCGTGTGATCGGGAAATCTCAGCCAACGTCGATATTGCCGTAATGACGCTATCAAGGTGGGTGACGACGGCGTTGAGTTGTTCTTGCGTCTGACGAATATCGTGTGTCAGCAGCTCCACTGATTGCGCGAGAGCGTCCAGCCGTTCGTCGATGGTTGCCATTTCAGATCCCCTCCCCCTGTTGCTTGTCGTCAGGCTAAGCGTCTAGGCTAGGTCCGCACCGCGCCCAATTCCCGCAGCAGAAATGCATAGCTGAATGCAATCTCCTTAAGATAGTCATACCGCCCGGAAGCCCCACCGTGCCCGGCATTCATGTTTGTCTGCAGCAGCAGCGGGCGATCATCCGTTTTCAGGGTCCTCAGCTTAGCGACATATTTAGCCGGCTCCCAATACATCACCTGACTATCGTTCAGCGAAGTCATTACCAGCATCGCGGGATACTCGCCCGCCCGCAGATTGTCATAAGGCGAGTAGCTCAGCATGTACTCAAACGCCGCAGCTTCGTTAGGGTTCCCCCATTCCTCATACTCTGGAACAGTAAGCGGCAGACTAGCGTCCAGCATCGTGTTCATCACGTCGACGAAGGGCACATGGCTCACGATCGCCCGGAACAGATCAGGCCGCAGATTCACAATGGCGCCCATCAGCAGCCCGCCCGCGCTCCCGCCCTCCGCTGAAACCCGCGAAGCACTGCCATATCCGGCAGCAATGAGATGTTCGGTCACCGCAATAAAATCGGTGAAAGTATTGCGCTTCTCCATCAGCCGCCCGGCATCGTGCCAAGCCTTGCCCATATCGCCTCCGCCGCGAACGTGCGCATAGGCCAGCACCACGCCACGATCAAGCAGACTCAAGCGGTTGGAGTTGAATCCGATGGGCAGCGAATAGCCATACGAACCGTAGCCGTAGATGTACAACGGATTCAGTGACACGCCATCTTCGTCAACCTGACGCATGTCCATTCGATAGATAAGCGAGATAGGAATGCTGACTCCATCCGGGGCCGTGGCAAAAACGCGTTCCGACCGATATTGCCGCCGGTCATACGCGCCGGGAACCTGGATCTGCTTCAGCAAATTGGAGCGGCCGGTCGCCAGATCGTATTCGCATACCGACCCGGGCGTGATGAGCGACTGATAGCTGTAGCGGTATGTCCGCGCCTCAAAGAGACGATTGATGTGCGGATGCGCACTAAAGACCGGCTCAGGAAAGAGCACGTCGCTGCCGCGATGAACGTCAGTCCCGGCGCCAATAAACGAGAAGACACGCAACCGGGGCAAGCCATTGGTCCGCTCCGACGCGACGTAGAAAGATGAAAAGAGATCGATGTCCTCGATCATCACGTCGTCGCGGTGAGGCAGCACCTCAGACCAGTTTGCCTGGCCCGGGGAACTCACCGGAGCGGTCACCAGTCGAAAATTGCGCCCGCGATCATTGGTACGAATATAGAAAATCCCATCGCGATGGTCCGCGTAATATTCGTGGTTATCGGCGCGCGGCTGGATGATGGTCCACTCAGCCGCCACCTGATCAGCCGGTAGAAATCGCTGCTCGCTGGTAGTGTGGCTCGAGCTTTCCATAACAATGTACTTGCCGTCCCGGGTCCGCCCGGCCCCTACATTGAACCGTTCGTCCGCCTCTTCGTAAACCAGAACATCCTCCGCATTAGTCGTACCGATCGCGTGCCGATAGAGTTGAAACTGCCGCTTCTGCTCTTCGTCCTCGACGGTGTAGAAAAGTGTGCGATTATCGGTTGCCCAAACAATCGACCCGACCCGCCGCGCGTGCTGAGACTGCACCTTTCCGGTGCGCAGGTCCTTGAGGCAAAGGCTGTACTGGCGAAACCCGGTGTTGTCGGTCGAGAACGCGAGCATGTTGCCGTCGTCCGACACAGTGAATCCGCCAATCGCCATGAACGGCTTGTCCTCGGCCAGCTCATTGACGTCAAGCAATATTTCTTCCGGTGTGTTTATTTCAGCGGCATCGATGGGCGAAGTATCGACTGCGGCGCCAAGACGCCCCGATGTTGCTGAAGCACCGGAGACTGCGGCAACCTCCGCAGGCTTTCGCTTGCGGCAATAAATCGGGTATTGCCTCTGCTGCTCGGTCCGCGTGTAGTAAAAATAATCGCCCTCAGCAAACGGTACCGAGACATCGGTCTGTTTGATGTGGCTCAGCATCTCGCTATAAAGCGTCTCCTGAAGCGGCTTCGTCGGAGCCATCACGGCGTCTGTGTAGGCGTTTTCAGCCTCAAGGTAAGCAATCACTTCGGGCGCGGTCTTCTCGCGCAGCCACGCGTATTCGTCGACCAAAGTGTGCCCATGTAGATTTATTTCCTTGTGCTTCTTCGCCGCCTGAGGTGGCGCGGGGAGGGACGCATTGCTTGCTGCAACGTCTGTATCGGCCTGTTGGGCGGGATTTATGTAAGTTTCGATCATCCCCTTCAGGATACCGCGTACCCGAGGCCGATTCGTGTGCATGGAGCGCCCTATATGCTCAGGGTCGCAGGAGGAGCTGTTCGTCGGCATTGAAGATGCGTCCGGTGACCAGCGCACTGCATGTCAGGCAGGTGAGCGCGGCCGCCGAAAAAATAATTGAGATCACCACAAACTGATACAGCGCGGCGTACACCGGGGACGCGCCAGACAGCACCATCCCCGCCATGATCCCAGGTATCCAGACAATGCCCAGTGAACGAATGCTGTCGATCGACGGGATCAAGCTGGCCTTGTACGCTGCGCGCAGGTAAATCGACACCGCCGTCTCTGCGGACGCGCCCAGAGCCAGGGCAGATTCGATCTCCCCGGTATGACTGACGACCTCGCCTCGGAAGCGGTCAAGGAAAATGGACTGCATGTTCATCGTTTGCGCGATCACCATGCTGCCGACGGGGACAAGCATGGTGATTCGCAACGGAAGAATGCCCGCGGCAATCATCACCGCCAGCACGCTGCCCGCTCCTGCGCAGATCGACACCAGCGCCAGCAAAAACGAGCCGCGAATCAGCCTGGCACGACTCCGAACAATGCTCGCAGCGGCCAGCATCATCGCTGCCAGCGCGATCAATGAGGTCCACGCCGGTCCTCGCAACAGCAGCGCCAAGACTGCTCCGACTGCGACGATCTGCAATATTCCGCGCAACTGGGCGAGGGGAAGCTCGCGAAGCAGCCCGACCCCGCGCCTCTCGGCAATCGCCATGACCAGTAGGGCCATGAGCGCTGCGACTACGCATTCGACCGCGCCCTGGCTCAGTTGTGAGTGAAAATAGCGCTCAATCATCGGCCCGTCCCAACGACTGCTGAGGGATTGCTCCAGAACCGGCCTTCATTTCCTTGGCACTTGAAGCTTTGCCATCCCCGGCGATCTGAAGGTCCAGAACGTCATCGACGGCCCCATAGGCAGATAGCCGTCCCGCCTCCAGTCGAAGCACCGAGTCGGCGTGACGCGCCGCCTGGCGAGGGTCATGAGTGACCCAGACGCACGTAAGATTCTGTTCACGGATCAGCGATGCAAGCAGTTTTTCGACCTCATCCCGCGCCGCCTCGTCGAGGGCAGACGTCGGCTCATCAAGCAGCAGCAACTCCGGCGAATTGGCCAGCGCCCGCGTGATCGCCACCCGTTGGGCCTCGCCGCCGGAGAGGGTTGAAGTCGAACGCTCCGCAAAGCCCCCCAAGCCAACCCTGCCCAGCATTTTTTCGATATTGCCGGAACACAACGAACTTCCCACCTGCCGAGGCCCAAAAGCAATATTCTCAGCCACCGTGCCCGGAAACAAGTAGGCCCGCTGGGTCACCATCCCTACCCTGCGCCTTAGCTGCCGCGCAGGAATTGTCCGGTAATCGATACCATCGAGCAGTACAGTGCCCGAAGTTGGCTCGTCGAGCCGGTTGAGCAACCTCAGTAGCGTGCTCTTGCCCGACCCGCTGGGGCCCACAACCGCCAGAACCGCGCCGGCCTTGACTTCGAAAGTGACCCCGCTCAAAATCGAGCGCCCTGACTTTGGCCGTATTGAACTGGCAATCGAAGCTTTGCCACTATCCGGCCCGGCGGGCAACTCCCGCGTCAACTCAACACACCTAAGCAAAGGGAAATTCGAGTTGCTGTCCATGGTCACCGCCAGTTTACAGCGATGGCAAATGACGCAGTTCCTACACCGTACTTCCAAGCGCAGCTCAAAGTACGCGCAAATCTAACGACCCCGGAGCCTCAAAATGTCGAAGTTTATCAGCACCACCCGAATGTGTACCACGGTCCTAACTCTCGCAGGCGCCGCCATCCTCGGCTCGACCGCCCTGGCCCAGACCAACAATTCCTCTCAGCAGACAAGGCCCGCCATGGGCAATGCCAACACCACTGATATGAATGGTCCAAGCTCGAACAGCACCGCTGCCACGGACCAGAACATGACCAGCATGAAGTCAGGCGGCGACCAGGCCATGATGGACAAGATGTTCGTCCGCAAGGCCCTCCAGGGCGGCATGGCGGAGGTGCAACTGGGCCAACTCGCGCTGACCAAGACCAACGACCCTGACATCAAAGCCTTCGCTCAGAAGATGGTTGACGACCATACCAAGATGGGCGACGACATGAAGCCGGTTGCGGAACAGAACGGAGTTAAGGTTCCGATGCGGCTTTCGAAGAAGGATGAGGCGATCAAGATGAAGCTCTCGTCGCTCGACGGCGCGGCCTTCGATAAGTCCTACATCAAGGACATGGTGAAAGACCACGAGCAGGACGAAGCCGAGTTCAAGAAAGAGTCGCAGATGGCGTCTATTCCCGCCGTCAAAGATGCGGCCGCCAGCGGCGAACCGATAATCAGCATGCACCTCGACATGGCCAAAAAGCTGGCCGAGAGCCACGGCGTCAAGAGCGAATAGTCCTTAACAGTGAGGAAGTGAAAGTTTTCTCAAGATAAAGAAGCGCTGCGAGCTGGTTCGCGGCGCTTCCGTTTTTTTGGGTATTTTGTCGCCTGGAAGCGGATGAATTTACTTTCAGATCCGTGTTTTGATGAGATACCAAGCGCCCCTTGACCCCGAGGCAAGGCCCGTTTTAATCTTTTCTTACACGGGAAAGGAGGATGATCCAGCCTATGAAAATTGACTGTAATAGTTGTGGCAGTTCAGCACGTGAGGTGACTGAGGCTTAAGGCATCGCGCCTTAGTCCTGGCGAACAGCAACTCACTCGCCGAGGCCCACTTCGAAACGAAGCGCGCTGCCTCAGGTCAAACTCAACAGCTCACCGGCGCTTGAGGCCCGCAGCCAGAAATGGCGGCGGGCCTTTCGCTTTGATGGCGAACTTGGAGAAAGATTGACACGTGCAGCCACTGTGGCTAGGCTACGTTCATGGAAATCCAGCTCACACCCGACCAGGAAGCTTTTGTCAGGCAGGCAATTGAGAGCGGCAGAGTCCACCATCCGGAAGAAGCTGTGCAGCAAGCACTGTTGCTGTGGGAAGATCGTGAACGGACGAGGGCGGAAGTCCTGACCGCATTCGACGAAGCGGAGAGCGACCTGGCCAGCGGGAACTTTTCGGACTACACGGAAGAGTCTCTTCCGGGCCTCGGAAACGAGTTGAAGCGCGAGGCACGTGGACAGCTCCATACCAGCGCCTATCGGTGAGCTATCGCGTCAGCGGTCGTGCACGTCGAGACCTGGTTCATCTGGCAATACATAGCTGACGACAACCAGGATGCAGCTGATCGTTTTATCGACCAGCTCATCAAACGATTCCAGTTACTCGGCAAGAATCCACACGCCGGACGAACGTGTGATGAACTACGTGTGGGCTATCGTAGTTTCCCCGTCGGGCAGTAT
>DASWUZ010000163.1:0-15772 GCA_036401395.1 Acidisarcina sp. | reverse complement strand
GCCAGCAAACCGATCAGCATCGCAAGGCCCAGCGAGATGACCTGATTCATCAGGTAAGAGCGGTTTTTGACCACGCCCCACACCTGGTTCAGCGCCACCTCAAGCGGTAAAAACACACCACTCGAAGAGATCAGCAGCGTCAACACGGCCGCCACCTGCACCCCGCTGCGGCTATGCGCCACCCACGCCATGTTGCGCACCACGAAGTCCTGGTCCTTGGGCAGCGTGGGCAAAAAAAATCGCATGATGTCGCCAATCGCGTTCTCCATGCCCTGAGAATGAAACACCCGCCGCGCCAGCGTGAACATCATCACGATAAAAGGAAAGACCGACAGGATCGCATTGGCCGCGACGCTGAACGCGTAGATGTGGACCTCGGTCTGCGCCAGGTATCGACCCAGCGAAATCAGCTGACCGCCCAGACCCGAGCCCAAACCCGAGCCAACACCCGCGTTCGCCGGGACCTCGGGAGGGCTCGGCAGCGGAGGCACTCCGACCTCCAGATCTCCCGACGCCCTCAGATCTCCTGAAGCGCCCTGATCCTTTGAATCTTCGGAGCTAACCACAAAATTGGGCATGGAATCAGGATCGATGCTACCAGTCACACCGCGTCGCGAAGATTAAGACGGCCCGCACTTCGCTTAATCTTTGACCTCCGGTCTTTAACCCTTGCGCTTCTTGACCTCGGCCTCTTCTGACCGCCTTTTCTCCACCACGCTTCGAAAATTCCCTTGCGTTCCAAACCAATTCCTGCCATAACAACATCACGCCGTAAATCAAATCCACCTTTAAGTACGTGTGCTCGTTCGCCCAGTTTGTGCCTCCAGCTTTCCCTCCGATTGCTGGACCACGTTGTCAGCCAGGCCAAGCGAACCCGCGCACCATTCGCCGGAGACACGCTCCACCGCCCGCCCGCAAGATGGGGACGCAACCGCCGCACCCTCAACTCGCAGCTCCAAACCGCGCATTCCACATTGAAGGAGTTCCATTGAAGGAGACCGGCGTCGTCAAGTGGTTCAACGGAGTCAAGGGCTACGGCTTCATCCAGCGTTCCAACGGCGAAGATGTATTCGTCCACTTTTCAGCCATCGATCAGGCCACCGGCTTCAAGACCCTGGCCGAAGGCGAAGCCGTGGAGTTCGAGTGCCAGCAAGGCCCTAAAGGCCTGAACGCTCTAAACGTAGTCCGCCAAACCTAAGCCCGACTGCAGGTTTGCCAGTAGCCTTTCGTTGCGTTAAGTGTCAATTCACGGACTGCGACCCGCTCCACAGTAAAAGTGTTGGGCGTCCCAAAACCGCTCCCGGCGACGGAGCCCCGTCTAAGATCGCTCCCAATCGCTCCTCTCAAAGCTAAATGGCGCTACTGTAATTACTGTGATTTCTGTATATACTGAAATCGCAGTAATGAAAGGAGCGGCCATGACCCCTTCCAAAACAGCAAACGAGTTCATACTGCATTGGGGCGAGATGGGCAGCCGATGGGGCGTGAACCGTACCGTAGCGCAAGTCCATGCCCTCCTCTACCTGTCGCCGGAGCCTCTCACTGCGGAGGACATCGCCGAAGCTCTTTCCGTTGCTCGCTCGAACGTGAGCACCAGCCTGCGCGAGTTGCAAAACTGGCATTTAGTGCAGGCGACGCATCGGATGGGCGATCGACGCGACTTCTTCAGCACCTCGCACGATGTCTGGGAACTATTTCTAACAGTAATCCAGCAGCGTTTGGAACGCGAAATCGAACCCACCATTGCCGTTCTAGGCCGCCTCGCCGCCGAAGCTCGCGCTGAAAAGCAGCCGGGCGTGACAGCACGCATCGCCAGTATGCACGCCTTCCTTCAAGAGCTGCATGGGTGGTACGAGCAGATGAAAGGGTTACCGCCCAGTACACTGCGACGCCTGGTGGGCCTGGGTGCAGGCATCACGAAATGGCTACCGCGTCACCGCAGGCCAAAGGAGGAGAGATGATTGCCCGACACATCACCGCTATCGACCAATCCATCGCGCAGCCGGTTGGCGCCGCGCAGGCTATCCAACCGGTTAGCCTCGAAGAATACTACCGTGAGGCCGGCCCGGATTACGCCGCCTGGAGCCGCGAGTTCAATATGCATTTCGGATACCGCGCGGGGGCAAATCCCCTGGACCGCGAGGCCATGCTCGAACAGATGAATGCAGAGGTGCTGGCTCGGCTGAATCTGGACGGCATCGCCGAGCCGCGATTGCTCGATCTCGGCTGCGGCCTCGGTGCGACCCTGCGCAGCTCTGCCCGTCGCCTGCCGCAAGCACGCCTCACGGGAATCACTCGGGTGCCATGGCAGGTGAAGCGCGCTAATGCACTCAATCAGTCCGCCGGATGCAGGGAGCGCGTGCATGTCATCGAGGGTGACTACGAAGACAGCATTCTGCCCAGCGCCGGTTATGACGGGTTGTATGCGTTAGAGAGCAGTTGCCATGCACACGGCGCAGACAAGGGTGAACTGTTAGCAGAAGCGCACCGCCTGTTGCGGCCCGGCGGACGCCTCGTCGTTGCAGACGGATTTCTCGCTCACGGTCAATTCGCCGGCGCGCTGCAGCAGCGCATCTACCGCAAGCTGTGCGAGTGCTGGGTGATTCAGGAACTGGCCCAGCTTCACCTGTTCACCGCGCGACTCGAGGAGTTAGGCTTCACGGAGATCAGCACTGAAAAACTGCAGTTCAGAGTGGCGCCTTCCGTAGCACACATCCCCTGGGTAACTCTGAAATTTCTATTGACGGATGTAGTCTTCGGCCAGCGAAAGATGACTCGTGCCCGGTGGAATAATGTGCTCGCGCCGGTGCTGCTCCCCTTGGTGAGCGCGCCGCTTGGCCCCATGACTTACTGCATGATCACCGCGACAAAACGCTAATTAGGTTGCCGCGAGAGAACTGCGTTCTGCTCTTCGAGGGGTCGTGCCGCATTAGTCGGCCCTAAAAAGTTCCATACGCGAGGTATTTATCCAGCAGCGTCCACCATCGGCGGCTTGGCACCCTTGATCACCAGCCAAAGCATGAGCGCGATTTCCGCTAGAAACGCAGGTTGGGAAATCGCGAAGACTTTGCTCTGATACGGCGGCCAAAGCACTCCGGTCAAGCTCAACACAATGTAGGCGAAGCCTGCCAGCGCAAGCCACACGCCGAGAAACCGCGGCAGGAACCGCGACCGATACGTCAGCAAGGCCAGCGGCAAAAGCCACACTCCCCAGAGCACCTCGGCTGCGGTGTTTTGATAGTCATGCAGCTTGAGAAACATCATGGCCAGCGCGTCCCGCTGCGGCTTGTCGAATGCTGACAAAAAATCGGCCCCGCGCACGAACATCAATGCGGCAAAATCGTCCACGACTCCCACGAAGAAAAGGAGTGCCGGCATCACGCCCCCGAAGATCACCACCAGCACTGCGAGGTTCCGGTCGACTCCCGCGAACAACCGGTAAAAGGCCAGCGAGAGGAAAACCGCTGCGACTGCCCCGGCCAGATCGGCCGCGATGCCCAGGCGGACGAGCATTTCATGAGCGGCAATGTTGTTGACCGTAACCGCCGCGTTCCCCGCCACGAACAACTTTGTCGGGATATAAATAAGCCGCAGCGGCCCAAGCAGGACGATCGCCAGATACCACAATCCAGCGACCCTACCCGGGTTGCCGAGCGGAAGATTGCGGCCGGGGACAAGGTCGCGGGCCAGGCTATTGTCTGCGGAGTTCTGGACTTCGCGCATCTTCCTCCGCCGTTTCAGGTGAACGGATCGTGTGGTGGAGTATACGGCGAGCGCGGGAAAAGGTTCTGTTAAAGCGGAAGTGCCCTCAACCGCGCACTCCCCAGCCTTCCAAACGTGGAATCGAACGCGCCGAACTCACTCCGCCAAAGCTGCAGCGGTCTTCGACAAAGACGGTGCGACCTTCCCGATCTGCGCCGCAGCCCATGCCGCGGTCTCAGCGAGCACCGCGTCATCCGAGCCACCCCAGGCCTCAAGCTGCGGCAAATATCGCCGAAGCCCGCTGTTCCCCATCGCAATCGCCACGTTGCGCCGCATCCCTGCCAGCTTGGTCCGCTTCACTGGCGATCCATGGAACGCCGCAGCGAAACCACTGTCATCAAGCGAAGCGAGCCATTCAAGCGCCGGGTTCACCAGCTCCTGACGCACCCTCAACTTAGGGTCCGCCCCAATCGGAGCCTTGCGGTTCCAGGGGCACACATCCTGGCAAATGTCGCACCCAAAAACCTGCCGCCCCATCAGACCTCGCAACGGTTCCGCAATCTCGCCGCGCTTCTCGATCGTCAGGTACGAAATGCACAAGCTCGCATCCATCTTGTAGGGCTCCCTCAGCGCGTCGGTCGGGCACGCATCGATGCAGCGCGTACAACTGCCGCACCGGTCCGCCGCGACCACCGAATGTCTCCCACCAGTAGCGGCCTCTGCTCCGGCCGCGCTATCATTCCAGCTTTCCGAACCGGCACGAGCGTAAGTGATTCCGGAGTCTGCCCATTGCCCGAGATCCAACGAAGTAACAATGACCCCGAGAAACAGCCAGGACCCAAGCCGCTCATTCAAAATGCAGGTGTTCTTTCCAATCCATCCAACCCCCGCATACTTCGCGTAAACCCGCTCCACCACCGGCCCGGTATCCACATAACAGCGCGTCTCAAAATCCCCTCCGCCCGCGGCAGCAATGCTCGCGCGCAGCCGCCCCTCCAAATCGCGCAGCCGTTCCAACACCACCTTGTGATAATCCGAAGGCCGCAGATCCCCTCCCTCTTCACTCTCCACATCACTCCCCGACGAAAAGTCAGGCTGCCCCGTCCACGCATAGCGCGCAATCCACCCCGCGCCTTCCTCAGCAGCGTGGATCGACCGTGGCGCATCGCTGTTGTAATTCACCGCGCAGACAATCACGGACCGCGCCCACGGCAAAGCGGTCCGCAGGGAAGAACGCACAAGTTGCCCCGCATCATCTCGGCGCTTCAAATATTCCATCTCCCCGGCGCGGCCCGCCTCGATCCAGGGTGCAAAATTCCGCAGCTCCTTATAGTCTGCCGCCGACCCCGGCTCAGGCACCGCAGCGATCCCTCCGGCGTCGAACCCAGCTTCAGCCGCCAGTGCTGCCACATCATCAAAAATGGAACGATTTTCAATCATCACTCGTAACAGTATCCAGCCAAAGCAGGCCGCAATAACAACTTACAAAGCTGTTTAACAATATGGCGGACGAAAAGATTTTGGGCCTTTGCAGCACCCCTGGGCGTCTAATGACTGACGATCCACAAGAAGGAGATATGATGGCGGTCCAATCCGCAGTACAGTGCATACCTGAATATCAACGAGGCGCGGCGCTGGTAATGTGCCCCTCTGACCTGAGCCGCGGTCGCGAAAACGAACTGCTGAACCTCGTAATGCCCATCATCGAGGAAGGCAGCCTGCTGCTCGATATGTCGCGCGTCGACTCGATCGATGCCGCTGGCATCGGCACCCTCGTCTACCTGAGGCAGTGCGCCGACCAGGCTGGCGCAACGCTCGCAATCGTGAACCCGTCAGTACGCGTGCGCGCCATGCTCTCGCTCGTCCACCTCGATAACATTTTTCTCGCGGCTTGATTGGACAGAACGAACGATAAGTAACCGTCGCGGTTACAAACGATAGCGCGTGCTTACGAGATCAAAGCGCACACAAAAAAGAGCTCCGCCATCAAGCGGGGCTCTTTCACTTCACCTCAAGTTTCGATCCTTAAGCGCCCGTCCCCTTGAGGACCACCCCAGCCGTCATGATCAGCAACTTCAGATCGAGCCAGAAACTCCAGTTCTCAACGTAAGCCGTATCGAGCGCGATATACCGTTCAAACGAAGGATCGGAGCGCGCCTGCACCTGCCACAATCCGGTCAGCCCAGGCGTAACTTCGAGCCGCCGAAAGTGATCAATCTCGTAACGCTCGACCTCGCTGGCAATCGGTGGCCGCGGTCCCACCATGCTCATCTCTCCGCGAAACACGTTGAACAGCTGCGGCAATTCATCGAGGCTGTACTTCCTCAGCAGCCTGCCCAGCTTCGTCACCCGCGGATCGTCCTTCATCTTGAACAGAACGCCGCTGCGCTCGTTCTTACCCGCAAGCGACGCCTTGAGCAACTCCGCATCCTGCACCATGGTGCGAAATTTGTAGCAGCGGAAAATCCGCCCCTTCTTGCCTACTCTTTCAGCGCAGTAGAAAATCGGACCTGGATTATCGATGCGGACCGCAATCGCGATCGCCAGCATCATCGGCGCAGTCAGGAGCAACCCGAGCGCCGATAAGACTACATCGAAAACACGCTTGAAAATAAGCGCGATCACAGGCGAATTCCGGCGGTGCAACGACACCACCGGGAAATCGCCGAGATACTCGATAGGCGCATTCACAGTTACAAAGTCGTGGAACCCGGGAAGCACATATACATCAAGGTCCAGCTCACGCGCCTCCTCAAGAATCTCGATGATCTGCTCCACGCTGCACGGCTCGGCCACCACGACTTCGTCGATGAAGTGTTGCCGCGCTATATCGCGTAGCTGTGAAACGCTGCCGAGCGCCTCGTGCTGCGGCACATGGGGCGGCGTCAGGCCATTCGAGAGATAAACAAACCCTCTGAATTTATAACCCAGATGGCTTTTAGAAACGATGTGTTTGCGCAGCGCGTCGCTGACCCGGTTTGACCCGATGATGACCATGTTCCGGGTCTCAAGCCCAAGCTCGTAGTTCCGGTAAGTCATGGAACGCCAGATCGCCCGCCGCAGACATAAAATGATGCAGGTCACGCCAACCAGGAACATCACCACAGCTCGTGAAACCGTCGATCCATGGGTGATATAGAGTGCTCCGCACAGCAACAGTCCAGCCGCCAGCGTGGCCTGCACCGTCATACGCTGCTCGTGCAGTGCACTTATGAGCTGCATCGGCCGATAGAGACCATAACTGCGGCTCACCACCAGCAGGGTAGCAATGAACCAGGCGAGGTAGGCTGCCTCAGCCGTATGACTAATTCCCGAATAAGAAATCGTAGGAGATATAGCAAGATTATGAAAAGACCGGTGCAATCCAAAACGAAGTGAAACCACCAGAGCGAACAATACCGCGACTCCGTCGGCAAACATGCTAAGCCAACTTGAAATCGCCCGATGAGATGAAAATCGACGCAGTGGATACCGCACTGAAGGTTCACCCGTCGCTTTCACCGGTATTGCAGTGTTCAAAGATCCCGAGGTAGCCATATACCTCCCCAATAAAGGATATGGGCTGAGCCCATTGGCGCAGGCACTCGCACCCAATCGGTGCCATCGAGCCCGCAAAATGGACCGTCTTCTCTTACGAGGTCCCGATGGTACGGCAGCTAATCTGAGGAAAAGCAAAACAATGGAGCAGTCGCGTAGCACCAGACTTGCAACCCGGGCGCCTCGTCGTCGACGAAGCCCAAGGGCGTCTATCTAAAAAATATGTCTAACGAGTGAAGACACTTTCGTTACGTCTTGCAGTTCGGGATGAATTGAAAAAAATGGCGAAGCCTAAACCGCATGAATCATGTTTAGATCAAGCGTAAGAGAGGGAGCAATAGGTATTTCTGTGCTTCGATTTGGTTAACTCACGCCCCTAACTTTACCATAACCAGCTGACCTTTCTTCCGTCTCTAAACTGGCGCGAGTTGTGAATTTTTGAACGACATCAGACAATTTTCATGCAGGAATCAGCCCGTACGCCCCCTATCCGGGGCGCAGATTCTCTTCCCTTTTCTTTGCGGGCCGCAGCAGCTACAACCCACCTTGCAAATGTAAATCGCGAGACGTTCCCTTGGGGGCCACACCTGGTCCAGATCGCAATATGTATCAACTTCGGCATCAAAAAATGTATCAACTTCGGCATCAAAAAAACGGCCCCTCGGGTGAGGGGCCAATCTGCCTTGGTTCTCTCGCTTTGGGGAGAGCTTGTTTGTGAATCAGGGGCACTCGCGTGTTCCTGTGCGACTCACGGAATTCGCGGACTGCTTCGGTGCATCCCGATTCGGGAAGCCCCAACTTCATCCTGTGCTCATTTGGTAGCAATTGGCATGCCAAACAAATTAGCATCTAAACCAATCGCGCAAGTTACTGCTAATAAAGCACTTAACGTATTTCACAGTAAGAATTATTTAAGGCACGAACGTACCTTTGGGCTCCGATACAGGTAAAAAGTACGTTGCCTGCGGGCTCAGTGGTCTTGAACACTCGTGATTCTCAGTTCCGGATACTGCTGGTTCCAATCATCCGCCAAGTGGTCAAACACGAGACGGAAGTCAGCCTCCGCCGCCGGTTTGATCGGGGCGGCATCGACCGACTCGGTATCCACATAAGGCTCGCGTGCGCGAATCAGCATCACCGGCAGGGACTCCTTTTGCGCTATCTCGCCGAGATCGTTCCGGAACGCAACTTGGACCGTGACACCAGTCACCGTCCGGTCACCGTTATTGGTCAGCCGGCCTTCCACATACGTAACTTTGCTGCCGGCGAAGTTGCTGGCCTCGCTCATCTTCACGTTCGAAATAACCAGCTTAGCGGCATAAGGGTCTGCTGGATCAAGCCCGTAGTGTGCCGTCGGAGCAGCAGGGCGAGAACGTCCCCCAAGCACGGCCAGCAGCACGACCACACCAACGACCACGGCGCTAGCGACGATCCAAGGCAGCCAATTCCGGTCGGTCGCCGGTCCACCTGCTATCTGGAGACCACCCGAGTGAGGGCCACCATCTGGCGGTTGCTGTCCCTGTCGACTTTCGATTTCAGACATAACTTACGTTTCACCTCTAAGATTCAGCCCTTGCACTCACTTACCTAATGATGGATGCGATCTGAAATCCATTCGCCTTCGATCAATCAACTCACCCAAATCGAGCCCGGCCAACATTCCGCCGAAAATCTTCTCCGCGCATCTCGATCGCCACACACATCTCAGCCAAACGCGAACGCATTCGCTCCCCGATCCGGTCCCCCAGCGTCTCCTCCCGCATCGCTCGTGCGGCGACCGTCGCCCCGCCGCCGGCCCCCGCCGCCAAGTCCGGGTAGTTCGTCGTAATAATCGTGGTTAGCTTGTCGTTATAGCGCGTGTTCAGAATGTGCGCCACCGTGTCCCAGACCCACTCCGTCGGCTTGGCGGCGCCCAGTTCATCGAGCACCAGCACTTCGGCCTTGAACACCGGTTCGAGCACCCCCAGCTCCGTCGTCAGCACCTGCGGATTGTAAGAGTGCTGCACCTCTTTGAGCAGCTCGCGATAGTCGCAGAACAGGCCGCGAACGCCCTTGCTCGAAATAAGCTCGCGCAACATGCCAACCGCAAGATGCGTCTTACCCACCCCGATCGACCCCACCAGCAGCAGCCCCTTGCCGTCCGTGCCCACCGGGTACTCGCGAACGAAATTAGCCGCCATGGCCTTCGCAGCCGGCAACGCCGAGTCAGTTACAAAATCGAGCTCATAGCTCTCCAGCGTGCAATGCTCATAGCGCCTCGGAATCTCCGCCCGCCGCAGCAGCAGTTGTGCCCGCTCCCTCTGCCGGCAGTCGCATTCCTCCGCCTGCCGCTCGCCGCCCGGCAGCGTCCTCACCTTCATCCCCAGCCCATTACAAACTGCGCAGCTCAATCGCCCAACCTCTCAGCCTCACACTAACCCAACAGCACTCCAAGCGCCACATCTTCATCAGTGCAAAAAGGGGCCCCAAAAGAAGCGCACAAGAAAAGCCGGGTGCCCCGTTCATCGTGCTCTTTGTGATGAACGGGACTCATGCGAAGCATCAGCTCTCGTGACCCGCCGTTACTTGGGGCGATGAGGGATCACAGGGACGGTTCTCAATAATGGAGAAGTATCACCCGTCACATAACCATCACTGCAAAAAATGAACCGGCCCCACTCGCGGGGCCGGCATTAGCTCCTTACTTTAATCGACCCGACGTTAGCGGCCCGACCGTGGCATCTTCTCCAGCGAAGCTGTCCCCCCGGTACCCGGCGTGAACGACACTCCACGCAGCACTTCCTCAGCCTTGGCGTCCTTGAAATCGCGGAACTGCTCATGGGCACCGACCGTAGGATCGGTGTTCGCGATCACGTCTGTGACGAACAGGACTTTGTTTGGGTCTGCACCCAGATCGCCATTGCCGCTGACCGTCGAAGTGACGCCCCAGATCGCCGCCCTGCCCTCCGCCGTGATGCCGGTAATATTGCGCAGGCCATCGGTCGCAGGCGCCCAGGGGAGGCCCGTCGCCGGGTTATTGCCCGTTACATAGCCAGCGACCGAGTACGGCGTGCCGAGACCGAGGTTGGACTGCAGCACGTAAACCATGTTCCACGTCTGCGTCGTTGCGTTGAACACCCACTTCTGCAACCCCGCTGTGGTCTGGGCCGCAGCGTGCGTGTAGAGGTCAGTCCCACCGGTATACCCATCGCCCTCGTCCGCGACATAGAGCGTGTTGGCATTCGCGAAAAACAGCCCAAACGGATAGGCCAGGAGATTGGCCGACTTTGCCAGCGCCGTCGGAAATCCAGCCAGGATGCACATGTTGCTGGGCAGCCCAGACGTCTGCAAGGTCGCCGGATTATAGGCCAGCGGCATAGTAGGCAAAGTCGCTCCGGCCACCGGTAGCCCCACTCCCTTGGGGCAGGCCGTGCCGGTCGTGTCCACGAAGTAGACAGTGTTGACACCGTTTCCGCCGCTGCCCTTGGTGTAATAGAGCACATTGTTGAAAATCGTCATACCTCGGAAATTATCGTCCTTGCCGATCTTGTCCGCCTTCTTACCGAGTTGAGTTATGTTGAAGCTGCCGACCGGCATCGGCAGGCCCGGCGTCTGAGAGATTTCGGGGCTGGAATCGTCCGGGATAAGTTGTGCACCCGCGCCCAGAATCACGCCATCCGGCTGAGGGTTGGCGCCGTTCCCGGCATTCCCCGATGTATAGAAAACGTCCTCGCCATTGCTGTTATTGAGCACCGCCGCGCGGCCATTGTTTCCGCTATAGGCGTTGGTCTCGGTGAACGTAAACTTGCCGTCCGCTCCAACCTTTGCAACCGCCCGGTAGGTGGGTGTCTGCCCGTCCGGGTTAGTAGGGTCGATCACCAGCGGAGTATTTGAGTTCGAAACATCGAGCTCGTCAACCGGCGCAACATACCCCATGAAGGTAAGAAACTGGCGGTCCGTTGAAAGATTCAAGGCAAGCTCCGACTTCGAACTGAAGCTGGTCGCCAGATGATCAGTCGTCGCAGGATGGGGCCCATCCACCACCGGCACCGCGAGCGTGTTGATCGGCGTCCCAGTGACCGTAAGCTGGTCGAGGAAAATCCGCGACGTGATCCCAAAACTGCCGTCGTAGAGATCGTTATTGAATACGTAGGGATACAGACCGTTGTAAGGCGCTCCGGTGCTCACGCCGCAAGACCCAAGGGTCAACATGCAGTTGGGCGGCAGGATCTCGCCCACCGTAACATTGCTGGCCTTGTTGTCGTAAACGCTTCGGCTGATGACCAGGTTGTTGGGATAAAACACCGTCCCCGCCGGCGCGAACTTGCCAGCCGGGGAATCGTCTTGTGCCATTGCATTGAGTCCGTCTCCCATTGCACCCGCGGCAAAAAGCCCCAGGGCAGTGGTGAATATCAGGCGCTGTAACCTTGATCTATTCATAGAGTCATCTCCGTGCGGAATGATTTTTTCTGCTGCCGCCGCACGGCCACAAACGCTAGCATCCCATTGTGAGAAGTGTGTTACAAAACTCCAGTTGAAGATCGACCGTCTGCAAAATTCATATCCCAGGCATATTCGTTTTCCGCTAACCCGATCAGCATCCCCTCACCCGGCCTGACGCTCGCTGCAATGAACCCTTTTTGCTACCCATTCATCTACTCAACACAGCGGATTGAGAGAAAGTGGCCCTGAAGCCTTGAAACCGTTAAGCAGGGACCTCTGTAGCAGGGCGTTGCAAAGCCTTTGGCACACCGCTAAAATAGATAGAAGTGTAGAAAGGTTCCAGCGATCATGCCTAAAGCAGGGATTCACCCAAGTTACGCCGAGATCAATGTGAAATGCGCCTGTGGCAGCGTCTTCAAAACGCGCTCAACCCACAAGGGCGATATCAGCGTCGAAATCTGCGCGCAGTGCCATCCATTTTTCACCGGAAAGCAGAAGCTCATCGACACCGCAGGCCGGGTCGAGCGCTTCCGCCGCAAGTACGCCGCCAGCGACGTCAGCAAGGCCGAAACAGCCAAATCGCAAGCCGCCAAGTCGTAACCGCACCGGAACAATCTGACCAAAGGCCTCCGCAAGTCGGAGGCCTTTGGCGTCTGTTCGCCACATGCCGGGGAAACCTTTGACGAACGAGGGCTGGGGCCACGACCGAACCAAAAACACCTACTATGTCCCCAGTGAGATCTGGTCCAAACCACTACAAAACGGATAGTCTGGGATAGGTCTGGATCGAGACCTCCCTCAGCATAGCCAAACTCAAGAGGCCGAGCAGCATGAAAATCCTCATCCCCAACCCGCTGCAAACCTACACTGATAAGCAGCCCACCGTAACCATAGAAGCAGCCACCGTCAACGCCGCGATGGACCAGCTAACCATCCTGCACCCG
Organism: Acidisarcina sp.; assembly: GCA_036401395.1. Lineage (GTDB taxonomy): Bacteria > Acidobacteriota > Terriglobia > Terriglobales > Acidobacteriaceae > DASWUZ01. Next base: position 3,167 of record DASWUZ010000163.1, on the reverse strand, counting down.
GACCTGAAAAAACATCTCTACAACGAAGAAGGAAAGCTCCGCTCCTTCGTCAACCTCTACCTCAACGACGAAGACGTCCGCTACCTCCCCGAAAAAGACTCCACCCCCACCACCCCCACCGACACCCTGACCATTATCCCCTCCATAGCCGGCGGGTCATTGATCCAGCAAAAAACCTTGAGCCGACGGGCAAATCACCGGCGGTTACGAGCAATCAAAATATCAGATAGCTAAATATCGCTAGCCCAATTCTCAACTCCGGCCAGGTCAGGGACATGTTGAAATGCGCGATCGTTACTCACCAGAGTTGCTCCCAGCGCGATCGCGTGAGCTGCAATCAGCATATCCAGCGGCCCAAGGGTCTTTCCGACTGACTCTTGCTTCGCTCGCAACGTCCCGTAAGACGCGGCAGCGGCCCTATTCCAGGGCTGCACATTCAGCCGCGCAAGAAACCGCTCCAACGACACCCGAAGATGCTCCGCAACACCCGACCTCGCCATCCCGTAAAGCAGTTCACCCTCAGTGATGACCGAGATGCAGGCGACATTAACGCCCTGAAGCCCGCTAAGTCGCGCTCGGGCCGCCGCTGATCTTCCCTTTACGATGTAACTCACCGTATTGGTATCCAACATGTAGAGGCGAGAAGTCATAATTCTTCGCGCTTCTCAACCACGCCCTGCGCTCGATCAGCCATAAAATCTTCTGGGAAACCCGCCCCATCGAGCGCGGCAAAAATCTCATCCCAGCCCCCCGAGGCCTGCGATAAAATCAGGTCGCCGCTCTGCGGGTCACGCCGGACAAAAACCTCTTTGCTCGTGAACCGAAACTCCGCCGGAATCGTCACATGTTGACTCCTTCCGCTCATAAACACCCGCGTTTTGGCAACCTTCGTCATAGGCCCCACCCGCTATCTATCATGCTATACAGCACCGCGGACGTCAACCTCGTGGAATGGTGCGAACCCCATGAATCGATTAACGTTCCAGATAGGAAATTAAGCCGGGTGCCCCGTCTCTCGCCTTTGCGATATAGGTTCATCAGCAACGAAAGCGCGCCCTCCCACTAGAGGGTTGGTAAGCACGACGTAAACATCTCATCGACAAACCGCGACCACAGAGCCCGCGTATCCTAAACCAAATGCCTGTCGCAGCCCTAACCCTCGAAGTCCGCATCGAACACGCCCACTCCCTGAAAGACCGCCGCCAGGTAGTCCGCAGCATCAAGGAGAAGCTAGGCCATGCCTTCAACATCTCCGTCGCCGAACTTGACGAAACGCCGCTCTGGCAGTCCGCCACCATAGGCGTCGCCGCCATCTCAGGCTCCCGCGACTACCTAACCGGCCTGATGCAGCAGGTAGAAAACGCCGCCACCCGCATCGCCAACGACCTCGGCGCCACCATCACCGAAGCCTGGTGGGAATTCCTCGACACACCCACGCAAGACGAATCCGGGAATGAATAGCCGTCTGGCCCGGCGGCAATCAGGAAGCACTTAAGGCTTCCCTGACCCACTTGCCTGGATCTGTTCCCAATTCATCGTTGTGATGAAAGCATTTCCCTCGGCCTCTGGCTGCGGAGTGTAATGCGGCTCATGCAGTACCCAGACCTTGTCTCCTCGCGTAATCGGTGCCCCGGTCAACAACTCATACCCCTGCCCGTTGCTTTTGAAGGACACGCGACCCAGCTTGACATAACCCTCCACCCCGCCTGGTAGTGGCAACAGCTAGACGACAAATCGCCCTTCCCCGGGGAAATAGACCACGACACCCGTTCCGTCCTGATCGGCACTTGCGATTCCTCCATTGAGGTCTCCCGCAACTTGCTTGCCTCGAACCAGCATTGGCGAGACGATGCGCAGCTCCTTTGGCCCAGGATCTAGATTATTCGTTCCGCCTACCATCACGGGAACGTGGTCCATCCACTCACCGGTGAGCGTCAGCGGGCCGCCGCCCGCCATATCGATCTGCAACGTCTCCCCGGGTTCGAACCAATGCTCCTTCTCCGGCACGCTATCGAGGTTATTTAGCGTGTAACTCCACGACAGGTCTGTGTCAACTCTCGACCGCACTCCGAGTTCGAGTCTATCTCCGTCCTTGGAGATGATCCTGATTCGATATCCCAATATGCCGCCATTCACTTTTCCTATGAAGCCGCACAGGTTCCATTTCTCGTCCACCGTCGATAGCGCACATGGCATTGGGGGCCCCCCAATCGCCGCGATCTTCAGCATCACTATCGTGTCCTTGCCGCGCGCATGAACACCCACAACCACAAGCCCCGAACCCAACACCACCACCCCGGCCACCAACGAAGCAAATGCCAACCTAGGTATCCTCATCATTCCCATCCCTCTCTCCCACCAGTTCGTTAAACTCCGTTGCGGCCTGCCCAAAGTCAGCGGCTTCGCTTCGACGGGAAGCTCGTGACTCGCGATACGGCGCAGCTCCGCGCCCATCTCCACATAACTTTTCAGCCGCCCCTGGCACGCCTCGCATCCCCCCAGATGCTCAGCCGCGTTTCGCGGAACCGTTTCGCCATCCAGCAACGCAGAAACAAACTCCCCCGCCTCATCGCACCTCATCGTTTCCTCCGTTCGTCCCGCCGGCCCCGCTATGCCATATCGTCCGCAACGCTTCCCGCGCCGTATAAAGCCTCGACCGCACCGTTCCCACAGGAATCTCAAGAGTGGCCGCCAGTTCTGCATTAGACTGGCCTTCTACTTCGCGCAGCCACAACAAAGTCCGCTGTTCCTCCGGCAAACGGCGGAACGCGTCGCCCACCACAGAGTTGATCTCCATGTGACACGGAGCCGCTCCCTCCTCGCTCAACGATTCCGAAGGCCGCTGCTTCCGCCACCACTCCGCCGCCAGCTTTCTCCCGATGCCGAAGAGATATGCGCGAAGGGTGCCTCGTTCGGGCTCATAGCCATGCGGACGACGCCACATCCGCGTAAACGTCTCCTGCGAAACATCCTCCGCAGCCTGAGCGCTTCCCACGATCTGCCGCAAAAAGGCCTGCAATCGAGGTGCATTCTCACGATAAAAAGCGTCGAACGCACCCACATCTCCATCGGTCATCTTCTTCCAGACCTCCGAGTCATCGGCCAACACGCGTCTCCACCCTCTATTCGGGTCAACTAAACAGAAGGTTCACCGCAATCAAAAATAT
>DASWUZ010000162.1:0-10225 GCA_036401395.1 Acidisarcina sp. | reverse complement strand
ATAGGTCCGGGCGCGCCCCACACGTATAGCGTGGGAGCCGAGACGATAGAGCTGTGTCTCAAGACGGCTTCGTCCGTCGTAAGAAAATCGATTGTGCGTTTGGAGCACCGGAGCTAAGTCAGATCGAAGCGAAGTACTTTTCGATCTCGGCCCTGCCGTACGCTTTGCCTCTGCCGTGAAACGCGGTGTTCCACGATTCCGCTCCGCGACTGGGCGGGCGACTTGCGCTATAGGGGCTTGGGGGAAGTAACTGGTAGGCGATTTCCGCGTCGTGCATTTTCGCTACGACGGCGAGACCGGCTCACATCCAAATCACTCAGCGCAACTTAAGAGTAGCACAGTTGGCAAGTCATTGCGCCAAATTGCGGTGAAAGGCGCTAAGGGCGCCATTTGGATTAAGGGGCTCGGCAGCCCTGTTTGCTGATGCACCACCATGCCTCTCGCGAACTACTTCTTACCTCGCACACTCTAGTTTTACTTGCCTGCGCGGCAAACCAACGGGTATTAAGCATTACTTAATTTTGCTTTCAGCACCAATTAAGCGTCACCAAAGTAATCTTCAACTGCTTCATTGTAAGTGTTTCGCTCTGCTTGCTTGTTTGTCTTGGTTCTTTCAGGCACTTTTTAGGCCGCTCGTTAACCCAACTTATTCCCGGCAAATTCGGTTACGGCGGGCGTCAAGTGGAAGACGAGAGTCCCGGCAGGGGAATTATTATCCAAGTGGAAGCCAGGAACTATTTAGAGCTTGAGAACCGCAGCTCGGCGGGAGGAATATCTTCCGCTGCATTACGCTCGTCCAGTCTGCGAGCTATCTGTATTACTGTGGCGTTAATTATCTATTGCGCGGGCGTCCTGTTTTGCATCTTCAGTGAGCACCCTACCGGCAATGAAGCGTGGTTTTCCAATCCAGCTATAGATCTCATGGTGCGGCACAGGATGGGTACTCCCGTCCTTGATGCCGCGGGCAGCGGACTCACCGGTATAGGACAGCATACTTACTGGACGATGCCACTTTATACCCTTGCAGAAGTCCCGTGGTATTTGCTGTTCGGGTATACGGTGGTGTCTCAGCGGCTCTTATCGATGATATGCGGTCTCGGGGTGCTATGGTGCGTCTACCGACTGGCCAGCCGGCTGAGCACTGCATGGGCGGCGGTGCTCTCCGTAGTGCTGGTCAGCTGCGACTGGATGTTTATCCGCCAGGCGGCAGACGGGCGCATGGACATGCTGTGCGCATTGTTGGGATTTGGCGGGCTGGCGATCTATGTAAGTCTTCGCGACGGTTCTTTCCGACGGGCCATCTTTCTCAGCAATTTAGCAGCGGCCGCGAGTTGCATGACTCACCCGTGCGGCATGTATGCAACTACAGGGCTGTGGGCGACAACGCTGTACCTGGACCGGAAGCGGCTCAGCTGGAGCGATGTTGGAGTCGCTGCCATTCCCTATTGCGTCGCGGCGCTTTCGTGGGCCGCTTACATCTCGCGAGCACCGGCTGACTTTGCTGCGCAGATGCGATGGAACGTCAAAGGGGTGCAGGCCTATCTCGGCGGCAGGGACCGTACTACTGCACTTAATCCTCTCAAGGCATTCCGTGCCGAAGTCCAGCTCAGGTATTTTGATCACTACCATTCGCATGTAATCCCGATAATTTATCTGCTGGGAACAGCAGCACTTGTGCTGCTTGCGTGGAGAAGCCGCCGCAGGGACCATATCGTCTTCGGTGGTCTGGCACTGCTGTTCTTTTTGGAGATGATGTGGCTGGAGGGTCTAAAGGGCGATGGCTATCTTGTGCATTCCGTGCCAGTGCTTGCGATGGCCTTGGCGGTCGGGCTCTGCTCTGTTTGGTTGAGGTCGAAAAGATTGACACTGGCATTTGTTGTTGTCGTTGCGGGGGTGCTGGTTTCGCGCCAGGCTGCAACGGCACACTGGTTTGGCAATGGCGCAGCGTCTTCGCGGGATTATTTTTCGGTGGTTGACTTTGTGGCCGCGCACCATGCTCCCCACGAAGAGTTGATTGGTTCGGCTGAGCTCGGGTACAAGCTGGGTTTTAAGAATGGTCTTACGGAAGACTGGCGGATCGGGTATGTCAGCAGAAAATCGCCGCGGTTGATTGTTATCGGAAAGCAGTGGCGCATGTGGCTGAAAAACCCCAAAGATAAAGACCCTGACTTCAGCAAGTTTGTCGACCATCGGCTAAACGTAGAGTATGCGCCAGTGCTGGAGAACGCGACTTACACCGTCTACGAGAGACGCGACTTAATGGAGCCGATCGCCGCCCCTCCCGATTCAGGCCATGGTTCGTTGGTGAAGATGTTCCTCGACCTGCGCCCGCAGAGTTAGGGTTACGACCGGAAGTTTATTAATCAAATCGAGGCATGGCGTTCCGCCGGCTATAACGCAAGCGTAGTAACTTTCTGCCATTAGTTCGTTGGCATGAGCCTCCCGCTGTCGTGAGGCAAACCGCAGATCCTTCCACTTCGCAGGGCGAAGTGTCAGGATGACGGATCTCTTCGAGGAATTAGCGACCTAGTATGACGGATCTGTTCGACGGATTAAGGACTCGGGATGACGGTATCTGTCCGACGGATTAAGGACTCGGGATTACGGGGTCTGTTCTGCGGATGAACGACTGAGGATACTAGCTAGAAGTTCGCTATACACACAGTCTTTATGTAGTCCCTTGCACTTCACACCAAGGTTAGTTGGAGCGTGGTTACGCTCGCGGGTGGGAAGATGTGGATGAGCCGGCCATCGGTGGGCCGGGCGGTAGTGGCTGGCGCAGGACGAACGGCTTGAGGATGTTCGAAATCGTTGTGGTCGTGGACGTCGGCGCTGGCGAGGACGGTGGCTTTGACCGACGCGATCGAGGCGGAGCGTACCGCGATTTCAGTGGTGATGGGGCGGTCGAGGTGTGGGTTGACCACGGAAAGGGTCATCTGCCTTCCGTTGACAGAGGCGGAGCCGCTTAGGCCGGCGAGGGTGCGGGCCGGGTCGAGCGCACCAATGTTGCTGTTACCGCCGACGGGGATTGGCGCTCCAGCCAGGGGATTGTCGATGGCCTGCGCTGTGAAGTCGACGCGGACGGCGGTCGCTCCCCGATGTGGCATGTACATCTTGAAGACGTGGAAGGTTGGCGTGACGGTGAACTTGTCTTCCCGAGCCAGCATCAGTGAGTGGATGCAGTTGATCGATTGTGCGACGTTGGCCATCGCGACCTTGTCGGCGTGGCGGTGGAAGATGTCGAGAGTGATGCCGGAGAGCAACGCGTCGCGCATGGTGGACTGCTGGGAGAGGTTGTAGGTTGGGCCGAGGGCGGTGCCGCTGCCGTACCATGCTCCCCATTCATCGACCACGAGCTTGACCTGATTTTGCCCGCCGTACTGCTGGATGGCGCGGAAGTGGTCGGTGACGACGCGCTCCATAATGGAGCCGCGGGCGAGCAGGTCGTAGTGCGCGCCGGCGTCGAAGTTGAGCGCGTCCCCGGCGGCGAACTGGGTCGCGCTTCCTGAGGTGTAGTAGTGGATGGAGAGTCCCCAGAGGTGGCGCTTCTCTGGATTCTCAGCGAGTGATTTGAAGAGACGCTGGGTCCAGCCAACGTCGTCGCCGTTGGGGCCTACCGCGATGGGCTTCAGATCGACGCCGTTGTATTGCGGCAGCCACGCGGTATAGCGGCGGAATTGGCCGGCGTACTCTTCCGGTGTTTGATTGCCGCCGCATCCCCAGCTTTCGTTGCCGACACCCCAGTATTCGACATTGAAAGGATCGCGGTCGCCATTGGCGGCGCGTTCGGCAGCGAGGGTATCGGGTGCGGCTGGCGCGGACGAGTTCGAGGGTATATCGCCGGTGGGCGCGTTGCAATATTCGACCATCTGGTAGAAGTCGCGGGCGGGAAGGGAGCGTACATCGCTGGCAAGGTAGGGGCGGCAGCCGATGGCGCGGCAGGTTTCCATGAATTCGTGGAGGCCGTAGCGATTTGATTCCTGCTGGCCCCAGAATGCGGCGCGGTTGGGGCGCTTAGCGGCGGGGCCGATGCCGTCGCGCCAGTCGTAGGTGTCGGCGAAACATCCGCCGGGCCAGCGGAGGACGGGTGCCTGGACGGCGCGCATGGTGTTGATGAAGTCGAGGCGGATGCCGTTCTGGTTTGGGATCTTGGATTTTTCTCCGACCCAGACGCCGTCGTAGACGACCCCGCCGAGTTGCTCGATGAAGTGGGAGTAGATCTCAGGCGCTATGGTCGCGATCGGCTCCGATGGCACGATGTCGATGTGCGCGTCGACGCCGATGGAGGCGGCCTGGGCGATGCCGGTGCGGCGCATAGTCAGGGCTGAAGCAGTGAGGGCGGCGTTCTGCAGGAATCGGCGGCGGGTGGTTGAGGTCATGATCACGTTCACGATACTTAGCTCCGAGGTCCCGCGCAAGGTGGTTGCAGACGGATTCGCAAAAGGCCGGACCGTTGAGCTGTCTTAGCGCAGCATAACGACGAACGTAGTGCCTATGGTGGCGATACCCACGGTCATCCACAAAACGTAATCGCCTACGTGCCCTGATTGAATGGAGCGCAGGGCGAGCAAGGGGCCTTCGAGGTACGCGCCGATGCGGAGGATGCGGGGTATTCGACTGCGGAAGACGGAGGTGAGCGCGAGTGCTGCTGCGAGGAGGGCTGCGATGACTCCGCGGAAGGCGGCAGAGCGGGCCGAGAGGTCGAGGTTGGCCAGGCTTGGCAGGGGCTGGGTTTCGCCAGTGTAGACGGTGTGGAGGTAAGCGGGCTGGTTCGAGAGGCGGTTGGCCGCGTTCAGGATGTGTTCGCGGACGCCCGGCAGCAGGGCCACGGCGATGGCCCCGGCGATGCAAAGGATGGGCGGCACGATGTGGTACCAGAAGGTGGTGTCGTCGCCGTCCTGGGTCTCGGGTAGTTCGTCGATCTGGGCGGCGCGGTCAGAGATGGGCTTGGTTCCCCAGCCCAAGAAGGTGCGGAATCCTACGCGGAGCACTGCGGCTGCGGTGAGGGTTCCGCTGATCAAAAATACGATCGAGAGCCATCGGATGTTTGCGGCTTCGGCTGCATTCGATGTGAGCGCCTCGCCGAGCGAGGTGCCGAAGCCGGGGAATCCTGCGAGTCCGAGAGCGCCTAACAACCACAATGTCGCTGTGAAGCCCAGCTTCTTCCCCTGGTTGAACAGGGCCGGCTCGCTGGCGGTGCGCAGGCGGTGCAGGAGGATTCCGGCCACCAGGAACAGCGCTGCCTTGTCGAGCGCATGGGCGAGGAGGTAGGTAAGGAAGCCTGCGGCGGCGAGAGGGCCCTGCAGCGCGATGGCGGTGAGCATCAGCCCGCAATGGGAGATGGTGGAGAAGGCGAGCAGGCGTTTGATGTGGTGTTCGGCATAGCACATTGCGCCGCCGTAGAGGGCAGTGACGGTGCCGAAGACGAGGAGAATTGTGCGCAGCGATGTAGATTTTGTGTCCATCGCAGGCAGGAAGATGACCGTATAGAGGCGCAGCACCGCGTAGAGGCCCAGCTCGACCATGATGCCCGAGAAAAGGACGCAGACCGGCGTGGGTGAGACAGCGTGCGCATCGGCGAGCCAGAAGTGGAATGGAACGATGGCGGCCTTGGTGAGGAACCCGCAGGTGATGAGCGCGCATGCAAAGAGGACAAGAGGATCGTGGCGGTGGGCGAGCAGCAGGCCAATCTGCGCCATGTTCAATGCGCCGGTGACGGAGTATAGGAAGGCGATGCCCGTCAGGACCATGAAGGCGGCGATGGTGTTAGTGACGGCGAAGTTGAATGCGCCCTGGAGCGGCGCGGGTTCGCGGGTCTTGAGGCCGCAGAGGGCAAAGGCGGCGGTGCTCATGAGTTCAAAGAAGACGAATAGGTTGAAGAGGTCGCCGGTGAGGCAGAAGCCCGTCATGCCGGCCAGGAAGACAAGCATCAAGGGCTGAAAGTGGTTCGAGCCTGCATCGACGAAGCGCCAGGAGAATAGCAGGGCGAGGGTGGTCAGGGTTGCCGCGAGGCAGGCTAATCCGGCTGAGACCGGGTCAATGACGAAGGTGATGCCGAGCACGATCGACCCTCGGGGGTACCAGTTGCCGAACCAGTAGACGACGGTTTGGGTGTTGGCTTCGTAAAGCAGCAGGGAGCAGACCACAAGGTTCAGGAGTGACGCTCCGATGCCGATGGCGTCGATGACTGGGCGAGGCAGATGCTTGCGAAGGACTGCGAGAACAGTCGCGGTGAGCAGTGGGAGCACAATCGGCAATGCGGGAACTGCGTTCGCGAGATGTTGCGGTAGTGGCGCGGAGATGGACATGGAGCGCTAACCTCTCAATGTGCTGAGGTCTTTGGGATCGATGCAGCCGGATTTTTCATACGCTTTGACGACAATGGCCAACAGCAGGGCTACTACCACGGCCTCGACGACCACGTCGGTGAGCATGAGCGCCTGGACTACAGGGTCGACTGTGGCGGTGCCCGGGAAGATGTCGGCGAAGACTGGCGCTGCGCCTCCGAGGCGATAGCCGATGCCGAGCAGCAGCATGTAGGTGGACGTCTGCAGTACGGCAAGACAGACTACACAGTGGACGAGGTGGCGGCTGGTTATGATGCCGTAGAGTCCGCAGAAGAAGAGCCAGCCAGCGACGATGAAGGGAAGCAGGGAGAGGTGTGGAGGCATATTGGTCCTTGAGTCGTCGGGAGTCAGTCTTCGGCGATCTCGCCACTGATAATTTCCTGGAGGTAGGTGTAGGCAACGAGCAGGAAGGCTGCGGTCACTTCAATGCCGACACAAGCGCTGATAAGGGCAATGGTGCCGGCAGAGAATACGTCGCCGGTGACGCCCCGCGGCAGCACGTTAGTGAGCAGTGGAACGCCCAGCAGCAGGGGCGCGATCCCGATCAGTCCGTAAGAAGCCGCGCCGATGGCTTCGATGACTTCGATCACAGGATGAGAGGTGATTCTCTTGAAGGCTTTGGTGTTCTGGGCGAGATAGATGAGGATCGGCGCGGTGGCCAGGATGACACCTGCCTGAAAGCCTCCTCCGGGCGTCAGCTGCCCGTGCAGCCCAATGTAGAAGCCAAAAATTACAGTGACGAAGACTGCGGGAAGGGACACAGCCTGAATGGTGGTGCTGAGGGCAGGGTTGTCTTCGACTTCGTTTGATTTCTCACCCTGCTTCCTGGCGTCCGCTTTGGTATCCGCAGCCCCCTCTTCGCGTCGGAGGAGCAGCATGATGCCGAGCACGGCGGTGAAGAGAATGAACTCTTCGCCGAGGGTGTCGAAGCCGCGGTAGTCGTAGTTGATGGCGTTGACGGCGTCGGTGGCATGGCGTTCAAAGACGGCAACCCGCGAGATTACGTCACCGTAAGGGCCTCGATAGTGGCCCCACTGGGGAAGGCCCATGGCTGCGTAGCAGTACAGCCCTAAGAAGAGCGGGCCGAAGATGAAGAAGATGCCGAGGCGGACGCGTTCACTCATGGTTTGCTCCTTCTTCTTTCCCGTCTGATTTTTGGCGCGCGCTGTCTCGGAACTTCATGCGCGAGATGGCGAGCATGACCATGAGGGGAAGAGCGACCGCTCCGACCGTGATCTGCGAGAGAGCAACGTCGGGTGCCTGGAAGAAGAAAAACATCAGCGCGGTGATCAGGCCGTAGAAGCCCAAGGCAAGGATTTGGGCGGTGACATCGCGGGTGCGGACTACGGCGAATCCGCTGATCCCGACGAGGATGAGGATTCCTGCACCGACGTACATCATGAGGCGGGCTCCTGCGGTGCGGGCTGCATCGGGTCGCCGTCGCGCGGCTCCCAGTGCCCTAATTCGCGGGTTCGGAAGGCACGGGCTGTGGCATGGGTGACGACAGAATTGATTCCCAGCAGTACGAGGGCGATGAGCAGGGTCTTGAACGAGGTCGCGCCAATACCGGTTTCGACGAAGACGGCAATGGTGAGTGCGATGATCCCGACGGTCGCTGGTAAGGTCAGATAGTGCAGCGCCTGCATTGGCTCTTCCATGCGCAACATGCCGATCACACCGAGCCAGCAAGTCAGGGCTACGAAGCCGAGGAGAATGTCGACGCTGATGGCGTGGGCGGTCATAAAAGTGTGTCCCTCAGAGATGTTTCTCAAGGAATCGGGCGAAGACCAGGCCACCGCCGAAGCTCATGATGGCGAGAGCGAGGGGCAGGTCGATGAAGATCGAGCGTCCGAAGCCGACGGTGAATAGCACCATGGCGATGGTGACGATGAGGCTTGCCATTTCGAGGCCTACGAGGCGGCGTTCAGGCGCGCCGCGCAGGCACATGTCCGCGCATGGCACCAGGCTTGCGGAAACGGCGGCAGCCGCGATGAGCCAGGGGTTCACGGCTGCGCCCCCAGCGCCCTGGTCATGAGGGGAACGCTGCTGGGCGCGATCTGGTGGAAGAGCATTCGGCGTTGGGTCTGATCAATGCCGATGACGATGAAGTTGGGCGCCATGGTGGTGCAGGCGACAGCGAGCACGGTGCGCCCGATGCGCACTGGATCCTCGCTACTGGTGTCGAATTTACAAAAGAAAAAAAGGTTTTCTGCGGGCGCGATGCGGAGGAGGTCCTTGAGCAGGATGAGCGTAATCTCAAATGCGCCTGAGACGATATACCAGGGCAGACGCCATCCCTGGACCAGGTCGGGGGCCCGCACTGTGATGCTCGATGAGGACGACCTGCATACGAAGAAGATGAATACGATGGTCGCGATCGAAGCGGCTACGCCGACGATCAGTTCATGAGGATTTGAGGTGTAGACAAAGAGGAGCCAGAGCAGCGGGGCGAGCAGAATAGTGACGATGGAAAGCGCGATGTGTCGGGAGGGTGGGCCTGCTGCTTTATTTCCCGGCGCAGTCATGACGCTTTATTAAGAGGAATGTTCGCGGAAAAAGTTGCCTGCGCTCTGAGACTCAGTCATGAGTTGGGAAGGATACTGGGTTCACTGGCAATGTGCCTGGGCCGGGGCCGTTCAAGAACATATATAGAGTCCGCTACCTAGAGAGTTGTGATCGGCCTAGCCTCGTGATGAATTCGGGTCGTGCCGCTGTTCCATTAGCATTTGCCGGTCGCGCTTGCTACGTTCGCTAACATACATAGCATGGCGCGACTCTCCTGCGCCGGTGGTATGCTGCGGGGATGCTCGACCCTGCTGCTTCCCGCGATTCGGCGTTGTTGTTTACCGAGGAGCTGCTGGTTTTCGCAACCGTGGTTGGTTCGGTTGCGGCGCTGCCTGCATTCATCAACTTCGTGGCCGAGGTTCGCAAGCGGCGTGAACGAGTTTATCTGAGCCTTGAAGATGTGCCGGTGAGCAGCCTGAATCCGCGGCTGGCGGGCATGGACGATCTGCTTGCGAGCATCGCGGATCTGATTGACCGGGCGCGGTCCCCGGCTGCATATCAAGACCTCAAGATTGGGAATGAAGTGCTGATTATTGGGCCCAATCAAAGCGGAAAGAAAAGCCTGGCACACAAAATTGCGCAGCTGGCGGGGATGGACCGGTTGGTGACGGTCTATAACCCGCGTGATGCGGATGCTCTTGCGAAGGCTAAGGGGATTGTTCGCGCATATAAACGGCAGAAGGTTTTGCTGCTGCTGCCGCGCATCGATCTGGCCTATCAGCAGGGCGATCCGGAGCTGCTGACGGAACTGGACGCGCTGATCGAGACCACATCTGAGCGGCAGAATGTGCTGGTCGTGGCGACTACGGTTTCCTTCGAGGCGAACAGCGATCTGGATAATATTTTCGGGATCAAGCTTTCGCTGCCGGGCGCGAGCGTGGACGCGGCAGACAGGCCGGAGATTCCTGAAGATGCTGAGCGGATGCTGGCCGAGGTCGCGACTTACTACCTGAAGGAGGCGCAGCGGCGCGGGTTTCAGCTAGCGGGGATGACCGAGGAGGAGTTTCGCGGGCGGGTGCTGGAGTGTGCGATGAATCCGGCGGAGATTGAGGACATCGTGGTGCTTTGCCAGACTACCGCGCTTTACTTGAAGCGAACGAGGAAAGCTGCGGCCACTATTTTCACGCGGGAAATATTGGAGACTGCTATCGGGCGGGTTGTCGCCGGATGATGACCTCTGCTGAGCGGTCTGTGCTTTCGCTGCACCCGAGGGCGCGGCGACGCTCCGGGTAATGCTTAACTCTGCTCCCAGCTGGTGCTTGTGTGTGGCTCTTGTTTTGCACCGTGGATGATGCATTTATTCCTTGATTTAC
>DASWUZ010000161.1:0-23682 GCA_036401395.1 Acidisarcina sp. | reverse complement strand
TTGATTTGCGGTATGAGCGGCAGGTGGTGCTGGAGATGGCCAAGGACGCGCAGGTTGGCTCTGCTGCATCGACGCCTTCTGGAACGACCATGCCTGCGTCGACTGCGCCTTCGATTGAGGAGGGCGGGCCTGCGGCTGTCTTGGCTGATACTTCCTCAAGGCATCATGCAACAAGCGGGATGCCTGGCAAATCCTCGGGGAAGACGCTAGAGACCAAACATCTCTCCGTCCGGCACCTGTCAGCCCGGGGAACGAAAGCTGATGGGAAACGGGCGGAGTATCACGACGCTTACCCCGTCGCCACGAGCGTTGTTGCTCCGAAAATCAAACCGTACGCAGAGGCCCGCCCTGCAACCCGCACTTCCGCCGCGGAGAAGGGAGCAGTCCAGTGAGTAACAAAGCCAGCGGCCTGATCGCCGTGCTCGACGCGGGCAGCGCCAAGACGCGGGTGCTGATCGCGGAACTTCACGAGGGCGCGCTGCGGTATCGCGGGCACAGCATCGTGAATTCGCTGGGCATGCGCAAGGGGCTCATTTCAGACCTGCAGCCCGCCGTGCAGACGATCAACAAAGCCGCGATCCAGGCGGAAGAATCGGCGCAGGTGATTATCGATAGTTGCGTCGTCGGCATTGGCGGCCCGCACATTCGCGGCTTGAATATCCACGGCGGCATCAGCCTGGGCGCGCGTTTGCGCGAGATCACACGCGAGGACGTAAAGTCTGCGGTCGAGCGCACGCGTTCGGTATCCTTGCCCGCCGACCGCGAGATTGTTCATCTGCTGCCGCAGCAGTTTTTTCTCGATGAACAGCCGGGGATTCACGACCCGGTGGGCATGGTAGGCAACCGTTTGGAAGTCGATCTGCACATCGTGACCTGTGCGGCGGGCGCGCTGCAGAGCGTGGTCACCTGCGCGAACAAGGCCGGCCTCGAAGTGACGGAGACGGTCTTCGAAGCGGTCGCGGCGGCGGAGGCCACCGTGTCGGCGGACGAGCGCGAGCTTGGAGTTTGCCTGATTGATATTGGCGCGGGATCGACGGAGTTGATCGTCTTCTTCGAGGGCTCGGTGCGCCACACGGCGGTAATTCCGATCGGCGGCGACCACTTCACCAACGATCTCGCGGTGGGTCTGCACATTTCGGTGCCGGAGGCGGAGTGGCTCAAGTGTGAGTACGGGGCTTCGGTGGTCACATCGGTTTCGCAGTCGGCGGAGATTGAGCTGGTCGGCATCGCCGGACGAGAGCCGCGCATGGTGCGGCAGCGTCTGTTAGCCGAGATCCTTGAGCCCCGCACGCGCGAGCTCTTCAACCTGATGCGCGAAAATTTGCGCCAGGGTGGCGTGCTTGAAGCGCTGGGCGCGGGATGCATTCTCACCGGAGGCGGTTCGAGGCTGGCGGGGATTCTTGACGTTGCGGAGAGTTTGCTGCGTGTGCCGGCGCGCATCGGCTACCCGGTTCCGCTGTCTCGCATGCCCGAAGAACTTGCACAGCCGGAGTGCGCGGCGCTGATTGGAATGTTGCTCTATTCTCACCGCACTGGGGTAATACGCGCGGCGGAAGACCAGGGATTGCGAGCGAAGATTCGGACGATGTTTGCTGGGAGTTTGTAGGTTGGATTTAGTTGAAGCAATAGGAGCGACGCTGATGAGTCATTCGGACGAAATTCGGATTCAGTATCACGACGAAGCGCCGCACGGCGCGAAGATAAAAGTCATCGGCGTGGGCGGCGGCGGCGGCAACGCGGTCAACCGCATGATCCAGGCGCGGGTCGAGGGCGTGGAGTTCATCGCGGCCAATACGGACGTGCAGGCGCTACAGGCGTGCCATGCTCCCGTGAAGCTGCAGCTTGGAGTGAAGCTCACCAGCGGGCTCGGTGCGGGCGCAAACCCCGATGTAGGTCGGCGCGCGGCGCTGGAAGACTCCGAAAAAATCATCGAGGCGCTGGAGGGCGCGGACATGGTCTTCGTGACTGCGGGCCTAGGAGGCGGGACCGGCACGGGCGCCGCTCCCGTAATCGCGTCGCTCGCGAGCGAGATGGGCGCGCTGACGGTGGCGGTCGTGACTCGGCCGTTTGGCTTCGAAGGCAAGCGTCGCATGGCGCAGGCCGAGCGCGGCATGATGGAGCTGCTCGAGAGCGTGGACACGATGATCGTCATCCCCAACGAAAAGCTGCTCGCGGTCGCCAAGGATGCCGGCTTCTTCGAGTCCTTCCGCATCGCCGACGACGTGCTGCGGCAGGGCGTGCAGGGCATCTCCGACATCATCACCATCCCCGGCATCATCAATCGCGACTTCGCCGACGTGAAGACAACCATGGCGGGCATGGGTTACGCAGTGATGGGGACAGCGGTGCGGAGCGGCGCGAAGCGGGCGATCGAAGCGGCACAGGCCGCGATGGCTTCACCGCTGCTCGAGGCGGGCGCGATCGACGGCGCGCGCGGGATTCTGATCAACATCAGCGGATCGAGTTCGCTGAAACTGAGCGAAGTCAACGAGGCATCCACCCTCATCCAGACCGCTGCCCACGAAGACGCCAACATCATTTTCGGCGCGGTGCTCGACGAAACCATGGGCGATGAGGTGAAGATCACGGTGATTGCGACCGGCTTTCGTGCCGAGTCGCAGGAGCGCCGGGCGCGTCTGCTACCTGACACAGCGAAGCCGCAGGAGCCGACGCGGGTAAGAATTGAGACGTGGCAAATGGCTCCGCGATTTGCGAGTGAGGTTGCTGAGGAGTCACGAGCGGCTGCCGCCGAATTGGGGCAGGATACTTCTTATCCCGATACGTCTAATGAGGAGGACGTTCCGGAGCTGGTTGCGGCGGATATGGAGACCGGCAGCGCGGTCGTTTCGCGGTCTGAGCATGTTCCCGTCGCTCCGATCAGGATGGCGATTGACGCAGCGGATTTCGACGAGGTAGCGTCCGATTTCGATGAGATGGAGTTTGAGGCCGCGAATGCCTGGGGCGCTGCTGCCAGGACCGTTCCTGCGCGGTCACAGCACGACATGTTCTCTCAGGAGTTGGAAGAAGATGGACCGGTAATGATCGCGCCTCGGATTGTGGCGCCTCGCACAGTGGTGCATAGCTACGCGGGTGCCGAGTCCGTTTCAGGAGATAGGAATGGGTTGGAGCGCGAGACGGGAATGGACGAGGTGCAGTCTGTGCAAGAAGACCTCGACATTCCCGCGTTCCTTCGGCATGGCTCTTTGTAAAGTGGGTAGTTGGGAAATGCTGGTGTTTTGCTATATTGAGTGCACACACCCGCTCAGGATTTATTTGTAGAGCCCAGAAGCCGATAAAGTATGTGGGCCTGCTGAACCTGTAGGTCAAAACTATTTTGTCTAGAACGTGTTGTTTCTAAGATTGACCTAAAACGCACGGCAAGTAAGATGACCCAATTCCAAATCCGATCGACTTTCATCTGAGTAATAGGTGGATCGAATTGGTGGAAGAGATGGCTTAATGAAGCGGATTATTTATTTAGCAGTTATTTTTGCCTTGATGGCGCTTCCCGGCACGATGCGGGCTGTGGCGACGACGCGGCGCGTGCACCACGTTCGTGGAACCGTGCATGAGTCAGCGCGGGTGCGGCGGCATATGGCGAGCTTGCAGCATAGCCGCCGGGCGGTGAGTTCGCACGTGGCCCGCACTCGTCGGTCTAGCCACACTCGCGGTGCGAGTCTGCGGAGTGCTACTTATGTGGTCCGCGGGCGCCGAGGCTCGGCGCGCTTCCGGCGGGCGAGTCTTTCGATGCGGCGTCATCGGTTTTATGAGCACTTTACCGGCAGCTCCTTCACTGACAGCGATGTAGGCGCAAGCGACATCACCACCGGCGAAGACCCTATCGTGCGGGCCGCAGCGGTGCAGGCGCTAGGCAATATGAACGGCACGGTGGTCGCCATCGACCCGAAGAATGGCCGCATCCTGGCGATGGTCAACCAGAAGCTGGCGCTGTCGAGCGGCGCGGAACCCTGCTCCACGATCAAAGTCTCGGTTGCACTTGCAGCGTTGCAGGAGGGCATCATCACCAAGGACACGCCCGTCAACCTCGGCGGCTCCTACCACGTCAACCTCACCGAGGCGCTCGCCCACTCCAACAACCTCTACTTTGAAACCCTCGGCCGCCGCCTCGGCTTCGAGCGCATTCGTCACTATGCGAACCAGTTTGGCCTGGGAGAACTCGCGGGCTACAACATTCCCGGCGAACAGCTGGGCATCTATCCCGACCAGGCTCTGCCTGAGAGCGAGGGTGGAGTGGGCCGCATGTGCAGCTTTGGCGAGGGTGTTTCGATGACCCCGCTGCAGCTAGGCGCGCTGGTTGCGGCCATCGCCAACGGTGGCACGCTCTATTATTTGCAGCACCCGACCACGCCCGACCAGGTCATCAACTTCCAGCCGCATGTGAAGCGCACGCTCGACATCGCCAAGCTGGTGCCCGAGATTTCGGACGGTATGGCGGCGGCGGTGCAGTACGGAACGGCGCGTTCGCTGCGGGCGAACTTCAACCAGTTTCCGGTGCTGGGCAAGACCGGTACCTGCTCGAACAACGGCACGCGCTATGGCTGGTTCGCTTCCTATGCGGACACTCAGTATGGGCGAATCGTTACTGTCTTTTTTCTCGAGGGCGGTCGGCCTACATTCGGCCCCAAGGCTGCGGAACTGACTGGGTTTTTCTACCGCAATCTTTGGGACCACAGCTACTTCGCCGCCAAACAACCTGCTGAGTCGGATGGCCTGGCGCCCTTGAACGGCATCTCGCAGTAATTTCCGTCTGGCTCTTCTACTCGCAGCCTCTCTTTACCGGGGAGGCTGTTTTGCTTTTGCGATACGATGCTGAGTGACGATGCTTATCCTCACGGCTGACGAGATGCGGGCTGTCGATCGGGTAACGGTCGAGCGCTTCGGCGTGTCGTCGCTGGACTTGATGGAGCGCGCCGGGGGAGCGGTCGCGAAGTTCGTGCTGCGTGAGTTTCCCGCCCTCGCGACGGTCACGGTTTTGTGTGGAACGGGCAATAACGGCGGTGACGGATTCGTCGCCGCGCGGCTGTTGCGCAACGCCGGACGCCACGTTGATGTATTGCTGCTCGGGCTTCCTGAGGGGTTGAAAGGCGATGCGGCGGCGATGTATGCGCGCATGTCAATCCGCCCGGTGGTAGCGGTCGACGCGGCGGCGCTTGAGACTGAACCGGTGCGTGTGCTGCTGGGCCGCGCGGAAATGTTTCTTGATGCGGTCGTGGGTACGGGGTTCAAACCTCCCCTGCGGGGGGCAGCGGCGGCGCTGGCTGGTAAGTTGGCAGCACATCCCGCGCCGATGGTTGCGGTCGACCTGCCTTCTGGATGGGACGCCGACTCTCGCGAGGCCGCAAGTGCCGGGGCTTATCGCGCCGAGGCCGTAGTTACTTTCACCGCACCTAAGCTTGCGCATGTATTCGGGAACATGACAGGGCATACTACTGGGCCCATCGTGGTTGCGGGCATAGGTTCGCCAGCAGAGGCGGTTACTTCGCAGACAGGCTTGCACTGGTCGGGCTGCGCGGCGGCGATGACGCACACGCCACGTGTACCAGACAGCAACAAGGGAATGTACGGCCATGTGCTCGTCATTGGTGGCAGCCGTGGAAAGTCGGGTGCTCCGTCGATGACTTCGCTGGCCGCGTTGCGGGCGGGCGCGGGGCTGGTGACGGCGGCCGTGCCTGGGTCGATCCTGCCACTCGTCGCTTCGGTCGCGCTGGAGTTGATGACCGTGCCACTGGCCGAGGCCGGGGAGGGCGAGATCGGCACACGCAACCTCGACGCTGAATTTCTCAAAACCATGCTCCATCGCAAGACCGTCATCGCCATTGGGACGGGCATTTCAAGTGACCCCGAGGCCGTTGAATTCGTACTAGGGCTTGTGAAACAGACGCAGCTTCCGCTGGTGCTCGACGCCGACGGTCTCAATGCATTCAAGGGTCACGACGAGCAGCTCGACGGCCAGCGGCGCACCCTAGTTCTCACTCCGCATCCCGGGGAGATGGCCACTCTCCTCGGCTGCACGGTCAAAGAAGTCCAGGCGAATCGCGAAACTGTGGCGCGTGACTTCGCCGTGAAGCATCACCTCATCCTGGTCCTCAAGGGCTGGCGGACGCTGATCGCCCATCCCGATGGCAGCATCGCCGTCAACACTACGGGTAACCCCGGCATGGCCAAAGGCGGCAGCGGAGACATTCTGACGGGAATAGTTGCGGCGATGCTGGCCCAATATCCCGACCGCGTTGCTGAGGCTGTCGAGGCCGCGGTTTATCTGCATGGCCTGGCGGCGGATTTCGCTGTCTTGAACCAGAATGAGCACACCCTGCTCGCGACGGACACGGTTGCGCATTTGCGCGAAGCCTTCGCTTATGAGCCAGAGGAGCGGGACGCGTATACATGGATACAGGGGATGCCGGGCAGGATGATGGACAAGCAAGCAGTTAAGGAGCAAACCATTGTGCGTGAAGGGCTGAAAGCGGTGATCCATTGACCGCAGACTCACCGGGCGGTAATGCGCCTGCTGGGCAGTCGAGCGAGAAGCGCACCGGAACGCACCGATTCGACACGCACTCCAGCGCTGAGACCATCGCTGCAGGGCGGGAGATAGCAAAGCTGCTGACGCCCCCGCGGCTGCTGATCCTACGTGGTGATCTGGGAGCGGGCAAGACCACGCTGGTGAAGGGAATTGCCGAGGCGCTCGAAGCCGCTGAGCCGGAAGAGGTGACAAGCCCGACCTTTACGCTGATCCATGAATATGAAGGATCGCGGTCCGTCGATGGCGTGCCACAGCCCGTCTTCCTGTATCACCTTGACCTTTATCGGCTCGAACAGGAGCGCCAACTCGATACCCTGGGACTAGACGAACTGATCGCTCCGGACAGCATTTTGCTGGTGGAGTGGGGCGAGAAGTTTCCCAGCGTGGTCAAGCGCAGCAACGGAGAAATAGTAGTGAAATCAGCTGGCGGGGACACGCGAAAGATCACGCTGACTCTCGGAGACTAGGCGCCAGCTCAGTCCCATGCGGCCGCTTGTTGCTGCGGGAATCAACTCTGAAGTCGATTAGGGAACTCAAATCCCAGACGGGATGCGACAATTGAGAATATCTCGCTGGAGCTCACAGGAAATGGCTGCTTCATCTTTTGAAGACAGAATTGGAGGTATTGCGTGAATCGATATCTGATCGTCACATGCGTTGCAGGGGCCTTGCTGAGTCCGAAGATGGCATGGGCCGCAAATGACGGGCTGCCAAATGCTCCCAGCGCGCAGTCTGGCGCGCCACCCTCGGGACCCGATGCCACGAGCACTATCATCGATCCTTCCACGATCGCCAGTGCCCCTTCGTTGTTTGCAAAGCCAGACCCGACACCTTTGGGCCAATTGGGCCTCAAAGGCAAGCTCCGCTATTACGTCCAGGCGGAATTTGGCCCAGCTAACTTTGTGCTCCCGGCTGTGGGCGCGCTCTATCGTATGGCCAATCCGCCAACGAACTACCAGACATTCCTGGGGCCTGCCGGTGTCCCGTTCCGCATCGACGTGTATCCCCGCGCATGGAAGGACGGAGGCGGCGCCTTCGGACGCAACTACGGCGATATTCTCGCCAGCGACTTCAGCGAAAAGACGGCCCGGTTCGCGGTGGGAGCGATGCTGCGGGAAGAGCCGCGCTATTTCCCTTCGGCCAATCGCTCTTTTGGAGCACGGTTTGTCCACGCTATAGGATTCACCCTAATAGACAAGGCTGACTCAGGGCATAACCGCATCGCGATCTCTAACTTTGCCGGCGCGGCAGCGGGAGGCTTCGTCGGCGACGCTTACCTGCCGCCCGGCTACCGCAGCCTGACTCATGCAAGCCAACGGGCTGAACTGATCCTGGTCGGGATCGCAGGCGAGAACGAGGCGGCGGAGTTCCGACCGGAGATTCGCGCCATTCTCAAAAAGATGCACATGCCATTCATCAAATAGCGCGATATGAGCCACAGTTCCAAAATCCGGTCGTTGGTCAGTTTGAATTCGCAAACTGACCAACGACGATTCCGCAAATTGACCCACGACGATTCCGCAAACTGACCCACGACGATTCCGCAAACTGACCCACTACGATTCCGCAAACTGACCCACGATCCGAAATCCGTCATCCTGAGCGTAGCGAAGGATCTGAGGTGCGATCAATTCGGCTCACTCCGTCTTAAGCCAAACGCAGATCCTTCGCTTCAGGATGACAGCTGGCCCGGGTCTCTACCAGGATTAAAACGGAATGTCGTCGTCGGTGATCTCGGCGGATTGCCCATAGTCCTCAGCGGGGGCCGCCGCGCCGCGCTGATCAAACGACGCTGTGGCTCCGCCGCCGCGGCTGTAACCGCCTCCGCTGCCCCCGCCTTCACCTTCGCCGCGACCTGAGAGCAGCGATATTTCGCTGAGGATGATCTCGGTACGGTACTTCTTCTGCTTGGTCTCTTTGTCTTCCCAGGAATCGGTGCGAAGGCTGCCCTCGACGTAGAGCTTCGAGCCCTTCTTCACGTAGTCGCGAACGATCTCCCCCAGTTTGCCGAAGGCAACGAGGTTATGCCACTCCGTGCGCTCCTGCTGTTCGCCTGACTTGTCTTTGAAACGCTCGCTCGTGGCCAACGAAAACTTTGCGACCACCATGCCGCTGGGCAGGAATTTTATCTCTGGGTCTTTGCCGATGTTCCCCAGCAGAATGACTTTGTTTACGCTCTTTGCCATGTCGACTTCCTTTTGTTTTAGCTAGACCAGAAGCATAGCAGAATGAAAGTCCCTGTTGGTGTACAGGTGCATCAGAGCTAATTCCTGCCTGCGTGTTCTGTGACGTGACTTAGGCAAATGGGAATCCGCGTTCTTGCGATTGCGGTGCAATGCTGGTCTGGAAGTCTGAGTGCCTCTTAGGTACCCGGGCGCTGTCGGCCGGAAGACTCTTCGCTAATCTACTGGGACTCTCCATGAGGCGATTTTGATCCGTCTGCGAGACGCTACTTCCACTGACCTGGGCGCTCTTCACGCCCTCGATCAGCTCTGCTATCCGGTGGGGATCGCCTACTCCAAGGGGGAGATGCGCTATTACCTGCGGCGATCAGGTGCAGTAAGCATCGTTGCTGAAGAGCTTCGCGAGGAGGAGCAGGAAGCACGGCTCCTGGGATTTGCGATTGCGGAACCAGCGCGGTATGGCAAGGCAGCCGGCGGCCACATCATCACCATAGATGTCTCACCCGATGCTCGCAGGCGTGGTGTGGGGACGAGGCTTATGGAAGCTCTTGAGTCGCGCCTGTCTGCGGGCGGAATTACCCGCCTTCGCCTTGAAGTGGCAGTCGACAATGCAGGCGCGCAACGCTTTTATTGGGGTCGCGGGTTTGTAGCGAAAGAGACAATCTGCGGCTACTACATGGGTACCCTGGACGCGCTAATTATGGAAAAAGACCTCGCCAGCTACCCTACAGATTTGGAGTAAGCAGGCGTAGAATCCCTATGGTTTCCCATATGTCCCTCCTGTTTTACGGTTTCAGTTGTCTTCGGTGGGTGCCGGGAGCAGCAGATCAGCCGAGAGACAGTGGCTAATATACCTGGAATGAAAGATATAATCAGCGAGCACCTTGGTAACCGTTCCATATTCACGCTTGGCACACCAGTTGCAGAGCTAAACCGGAAGCGCTGCGGTAAGTAAGAATGCAAACGCCATTTCAAACCCGTGTATCGGTTGTTTTACTTGCAGTTTTCACCCTTACTGCGGCGGTTTTTGCTTCCCTGAACTTCCTCCAGGAGGGCCGCGACCAGCAGCCTACTGACGGAGCGGTCTGGTACGAGGTACCCGGTGGGCTCAAGGCCGAGCGCGTCCCGGCAGGCAGCCCGGCAGAGCGGGCCGGAGTGCGGGCCGGCGACGTCATGGTCGCGGTCAACGACCGTCCCACCCCGCGAGAGGCGTCCCTCGAGCGAGAGATGTTTCGCACCAAGGTCTATGGCAGCGCCACGTACAGTATTTTGCGGTCGGGCGTGCGAGTCGAGATTCCGGTTATCCTCGACGCTCCCGATCGCAGCCAGCATCAAGGCCAGCGCCTCATTGCGCTGATCTATCTCGGCATCGGCCTCTACGTGCTGTTTCGACGGTGGACGGCCCCTCGCTCGACGCATTTTTATCTGTTCTGCCTGGCGTCCTTTGTCCTCTACTCATTCAAGTACACGACCCGGCTGGACGAGTTTGACTGGATCATTCTTTGGGGAAATATCTTCGCATTTGCTCTCCAGCCGGCGCTGTTCCTTCACTTCGCGCTGGCATTTCCCTGGGAGCGCGATAACGGCGAGCGGGAAAATGGTGCGGGTGAAAATGGGGATGGCCAGCATCAGCATCGGGAGCTACACGGCAATCCCGCGTGGCTTATCGCGCTCGTCTACCTTCCTGGAGTAGCGCTGGTCGGGTTGCAAATCGCTGCCTTCCAGCTGTGGTCTGCGACCGGGCGGCTGGAGCATCGTCTCGACCAGATCGAGCTCGGATACCTCGCGCTTTATTACGTGCTCGCGGCCATTGTTTTTTATGTAAGCTATCGCGGCACTCTCGCGCCGCTGCGCAGGCAGCAGTTGAAATGGCTAACGCGCGGGACCGTACTTGCTGTCA
Organism: Acidisarcina sp.; assembly: GCA_036401395.1. Classification (GTDB taxonomy): domain Bacteria; phylum Acidobacteriota; class Terriglobia; order Terriglobales; family Acidobacteriaceae; genus DASWUZ01. Next base: position 13,055 of record DASWUZ010000161.1, on the reverse strand, counting down.
CTCCCTTCACTCTGCTTTACGTGATCCCCTTCCTGTCGGACTGGGCGGTGCCGTCGTTTCTTACGAACCTTGCGGGCATTTCGCTGGTCTTTTTGCCGCTGACGTTTAGCTGGGCCATCGTGCGTTATCGCCTGATGGATGTGGACCTGATTTTCAAGCGAGGCGTCACGTATACGCTCGCCACCGCAGCCGTCGTCGGCCTCTACTTCAGCCTGATCGGCGTCGCCGGCGAAGTGATTCATACGCGCTTGCCGGGCAACTTCGGGACCTGGGGGCTGATTGCTGCCATCATTATTACCGCGCAGCTCTTCGAGCCTCTTAAGCGCGCCATTCAGGATCGGGTAGACCGGCTCTTCGATCGCAAGCGCTACGACTACCGCCAGACGCTGATCGAGTTTGGGCGTGGGCTGAGTTCTCAGACGGATTTGCGCGCGCTGCTTAACGCCATCGTCGATCGGCTGCCCCAGACCTTACTGGTGGCGCGCGTGGCGGTGGTGCTGGCCGATGATCGCGGGCATTATTCGCTAGCCGCAGGCCATGGGCTGCCGGTCGCGCTGTACGATGCGCACGCCGATCTCGATTTTGGTTTTCTCGACTTTGATCAGCCGGGCTCGGGCTCGCATATTTTTCTCGAAAACGCGCAAGCATCGATGCACCTGCCGGAGCATGAACGGCGCACTGTCTCGCTGCTCGATTTGAACTACTTCGTCCCATGCCGTCTACAGGGCCGCACCATCGCGGTGATCGGCCTCGGCCGCACGACGGGCGGCGACTTCCTGTCGAGCGAGGACGTTGAACTACTCGAGTCCCTCGCGAGCTACATCGGAATTGCATTGCAAAATGCGAGCCTCTACGCGACGCTCGCGCAAAAAATTACCGAGTATGAACGGCTCAAGGAATTCAACGAAAATATCGTTGAGTCGATCAATGTAGGCATTCTCGCGGTCGACCTCGACGGCAAGATCGATAGCTGGAACGCGCAGATGGAAGTGATGTACGCGATGCCGCGTGCCGAGGCCCTGGGGCAGCCGCTGTCGCGGGTCTTCCCGCCCGACTTCCTCGATGAATTTCATCGCGTGCGCAACGATCCTGGCGTTCATAACCTTTATAAATTCCGGCTTGAAACGAATGCCGGCGAAGTGCGTACTGCAAATATCGCCATAGCGCCCCTGGTCTCTCGCCACTTCGAGACCGTAGGCAGGATCATCCTGGTTGATGACATCACGGACCGCATCGACCTCGAGGCGCAACTTGCTCAGTCGGAGAAGCTATCCTCGATCGGGCTGCTTGCGGCGGGGGTCGCGCATGAGGTCAATACTCCGCTGGCAGTAATTTCCTCCTACGCACAGATGCTTTCGAAGCAGGTACGCGGCGATGCGCGGCTTGGCCCCTTGCTTGAGAAGATTACGCAGCAGACATTTCGCGCGTCCGAGATCGTCAATGGCCTGTTGAATTTTTCACGCACCAGCGGGACCGAGTTCAGACCTATCGATTTGAACCTCATCATCAAGGACACGCTCACGCTGCTGGAACATCAATTGAAGACATCACACGTTCAACTCGACGTGGCCTTGGAAGCCGACCTGCCGAACATCCTCGGCAACCCGGGCAAGCTGCAGCAGGTTTTCTTGAACCTCTTTCTGAACGCGAAAGATGCCATGAATGCTGGTGGAACTCTGCGCGTGGCGACGCTGGTCAACGGCCACGTTGGCGTTTCAATCTCCGACACCGGCTCGGGCATTTCAAAGGAGCACGTGCAGAAAATATACGATCCATTTTTCACCACCAAGACTGCGCCGCGTGAGGGCGAACGCCGCGGCACAGGGCTCGGCCTGTCGGTCACCTACGGCATCATCCAGGAACACGCGGGCAAGATCCACGTTGAGAGTGAACCAGGCGAGGGCACAACTTTTCATCTCGAATTTCCGATGCTGAGGAAACCAGTAAATGCATGAGGCAACATTAGCGCGGCCGACCGGGTCATCGACGCGCTACTCCGAGGGCTCATATCGGATATTGATCATCGATGACGAGGCCGCGATCCGCGAGTCGCTCGAAACGCTGCTGACGCTTGAGGGCTACACCGTCGATACGGCCCCGAGTGGCGAGGCCGGGTTGATCGTCCTGGAAGATCAGCCGTACGATCTCGTGCTGCTCGACCTCGCGCTGCCGGGGCAAAATGGCATTGAAATTCTCGGGCATATTCGCGACCGTCAGCCTGACCTTCCGGTAATCATGATCACCGCTTATGGCACCGTAGACAACGTCGTCGATGCCCTGCGTGCGGGCGCACAAAATTTCGTGCAGAAGCCCTGGGACAACGAGAAGTTGCTCGCCGATATTCGCGTCGCGATCGCGCGGTTCCGTGCTGAGGAAGAGAACGTTCAACTCAAGCGCGCGCTGAAGAAGCGCTACAACTTTGAATCGATCGTCGGCAAAAGCGAGCCGATGCTGCGCATCTTTGACCTCGTCGCCCAGGTCGCGCCGAGCCGCTCGACCGTGCTGATCCTCGGCGAGAGCGGCACCGGCAAAGAACTCATCGCGAAGGCGCTGCACGCAAACTCGCCGCGCCGCGACAAGCCGTTCGTCCCTGTGAACACAGGCTCGATGCCAACCGATCTGCTTGAGTCGACGCTCTTCGGGCATGTGAAGGGCGCTTTCACCTCGGCGGTCTCGGCCAAGAAAGGCCTCTTCGAAGTCGCCAACGGCGGCACTCTCTTCCTCGACGAAATTGGCACGATGGGTATGGAGACGCAGGCGAAGATCCTGCGCGTGCTGCAGGACAAGCGCTTCATGCATCTCGGTGGCGTTCAGGAGTTGCAGGTGGATGTTCGCATCCTGGCCGCGACCAACGTTGATCTGCGCCAGGCGGTCCGCGATGGGAAGTTTCGCGAAGACCTCTTTTATCGGCTCAATGTGATCAGCATCGATCTGCCGCCGCTGCGCACGCGACGTGAAGATGTGCCGTTGCTGGTCCAGCATTTCCTGAGGCATTTTTGCGAAGAGAACGATCTGCCGCCGCGTACGCTATCGCCTGAAGCGATGCGCATGATGATCGACTACGACTGGCCGGGCAATGTGCGCGAGCTCGAGAACGTCATTGAGCGCGGCGTGGTGCTGTCGTCAGGCCCGGTGATCGGGGCCGATCTGCTGCCGGGTTCTCTCACCGGCCGCGGCTATTCAGCGAGCTTGCTGGAGCACAATCCCGATGCCTCCCTCTTCGACATCCTTGAAGACATCGAGCGCCGCATTCTCATCGACAAACTGGAGCGCTGCAACTGGAACCAGACCGATGCGGCCGAGCAGTTCCACGTCCCTTTGTCGACGCTAAACCAAAAAATAAAGCGCCTCAACATTGAAATCAAAAAGCGCGTCAAAGAGTAGGCTGTCCGGTCGTTCGCGTATCGTAAAATTTACGACCGAAGGTTGGTGCGACCCACCGTAGCGTCAAAGTCATGACCCGCGATGACTCCCACTCCGCGCGGCCGCTTTAAGGCGTTCTCATCAACAGGAATGGGAAGACCGTTCCTGGTGGGCTGTGAGTTGTGCTTTACTACTGCGAATGGGCGTTGTCGAGTTCCGTAGAGCTGTAACTGCCAACGAGCTTGCGCAGGTGCACCGGCTGAATCACCAGATCTTCGCGGAGGAGTTGGGGCAGCATCCTGCCACCGTGGACGGCGTTTTGGTGGACCGCTTCGACGGAATGAATGAATACTTCGTCGCCATGCGCGGCGGCGAGGTAATCGGGATGATATCGGTCAACCTCCATCCTCCTTTTTCAATTGAGAAGCGGCTTGCTGATCCCACCTTGGTGCTGGAAAGATTCCGCTCACCCTGCGAGGTGCGGCTGCTTTCGATCAAACCGGGCGAGCGCAAGGGCATGGTGCTGGCCGGGCTGTTCTGGCAAGTCTATGAACATGCGATTTCCAGGGGCCGTTCGCACATGCTGATTTCAGGCATCGAGGAGCGGCAGGGGTTGTACGACTCGCTTGGATTCAGGGCACTGGGGCCGGCGCTGGCTGACGGGGCGGCGAGTTTCGTACCGATGGCGCTTGATCTTGCGGACGAGAGCTTGCAGGATAAGGCGCGTCAGTTCAAAGGGTGGTGGCAGCGCCATCGCCCGGCGTTGGTGAGCCTGATGCCGGGCCCTGTGCAGGTTTCGCGCGGGGTTCGGAAGGCGTTCCAGCAGGCTCAGGTTTCGCACCGCTCGCAGCACATGGTCGAGGTATATAAGGAGGCGCGGGCGAGGCTGAGCATGATTGCCGGCGGCATGCCGGTTGCGATGCTGACCGGGAGTGGCACGCTGGCCAATGACGCGATCGCCATGTGTCTGCGAGCGCGGTTTGGCGACACTCCGGGGCTGGTGCTCGCCAATGGAGAGTTTGGCGAGCGGCTGGAGGGGCAGGCTTTGCGGGCAGGGCTGCGGTTTGAGACTCTTCGTTGGAGGTGGGGGGCGGAGTGGGACCGTGCTCTGATTGAACGCAGGCTTGCAGCCGTGGAGTGGGTCTGGGGCGTCCACATAGAGACCAGCACCGGGCAGCAGAACGACCTTGAGTGGTTGAGTGAGGTCTGCGCCACGCGGGGAGTCGCAGTCGCGGCAGATTGCGTGAGCAGCGTGGGCGCGGTGCCGCTTCATGGGCTGAAGCTGGCAATGGCATCAGGGGTGAGCGGCAAGTCGCTGGGCGGGTACGCCGGGCTGTCCTTTGTATTTGTGTCGCCGGACATGCTGGAGCGGGTGCCTTGGGGAACGCTACCCTCGACGTTCGACCTAGGGCGGAATGTCGTGTTAGAGCACCCGGTGTTTACGGTGCCTTCGCCGCAACTACTGGCGCTGGGGCGGGCGCTGGAGGAAAATTTTTCTGATTCAGCTGTAGCGCAGGGGCGGTATGAGAGTTATGCACGGCTGGGCGCGTGGGTGCGGAACGAGTTGAGGGCGTGTGGTGTTTCTCCGTTAGTGGGGGAGGAAAGTGCTGCTCCCGTGATTTGTACTTTTCCTTTGCGCGATGCTGCATTGATAGAGTCTTGCCGGGATGCTGGGTTTTTGTTGGCCCACCAGAGTTGCTATCTGCGGGAGCGCGGGTGGGCACAGTTGAGCGTCATGGGGGACCTGGATTCGGAGCAGCTCTTGCCTTTGTTTGCCCGGCTTGCTGAGGTTAGCGCTTGTACTGCGGGTGGCGAGGACATGAGTGCGGCGGTGGAGATGGTTCGTTAACGATGATCCAGGGGCATGCAGAGCGGCTTTGATCATAAAGCTGGGCAAGGCCTGTGGTGAGAGTCTCTTTTGGCGCTGCCGGGACGAACGCTCTTAGCCGAGGCTTGATGGTCCACCCGCCCTCTCGGCTACCTGTAATATTTTCCGCCGAGACCGAACTTTCCTCCACCTGGACCCCTCTCTAAAGCATGCACGCCCCAACTCAACCCGATGAGGCCCCCACCCCAGACCAGACCCTCCTCGTCCTGCTGGCCCAAACCGGCGACCGCGCCGCCCTCGAAGAGCTCCTGCGCCAGACCCATGCGCCGCTGCGCCGCTACATCACCCACCTCGCCGGCGTAGATCTCGCCGACGATATCCTTCAGGAAACCTCGATCCAGATATTCCGCAAGCTGCCGTTCCTGCGCGAGCCGGCAGTCTTTCGCCCCTGGACATTCCGGATCGCCTCGCGCATTGCCTTTTCCCACCTTAAACGCGCCCGTCGCTGGCAGCCCCTCGAAGACGCTCCACCCGAGCTCTTCACCATTCCCGGTCCCAATCCCGGAGAGCCGCCCGACGCCGCCTTCTTCACGCTTCTCGAACACGTCTCGCCGGCCAGCCGGGCGGTCCTCCTTCTTCGCTACCAGCACGAACTGTCCCTCGAAGAGAGTGCCGCGATTCTCGAGATTCCGATCGGCACTGCCAAATCTCGCCTCCATTACGGAGTCGCCACCCTTCGCAAACACCTCACCTCTGAAAGGAAACCAGCATGAGCCCCGAACCCCAGCAGCCTAACTCCGGAAACACCAACGCCGAAATCGCCTTCGTTCAGCAAGCCCTGGCCGCCGCCGATAGGTCAGAACGCTCGTCCCGCATTATCGTCGGCGTGCTCGCTGTTCTTGCAATCGTCGTTTTCATCTGGATGCACCTTCACATGTTCCCCCCGGAAAATCTGGGCGGCCTGCTGCATTCCCTGCTTCGTGTCGACCTTTTCTTTTTAGTCCTGATGTTCGCCATCACCATGTACCTTCGACAGGTCATGACCCAGAACACCCGTACCATCCTGCGGGCGCTGGCCAACACTCGCGGGCGTTAACCTCATTGCAGACGAAGAGGCGGGCCGCTAGGCCCGCCCTCCTCCTTATCTCCCTGCTACGCCGAGATGTTTAGTGGGCCCCGGTCATAGTCAGCTGGGTCTTCGGCAAGACGATGAGGTACTGCGCGTTGGGGATCGAGTAGGGCGAGCCCGGTGCCTGCGCCACGCCAGATGCGGTGCCGCCAAACACATAAAGCTTGCCCGCCGGGCTAATGGCATAAAGATGATTCGCGTTATCCCAAAACACCTGGTTGACCTGGTTGGTGGTCAGCAGTCCCGTAAACGGGGTGATGGGGTTGGCTCCGTTGAAGTGGAAGATCTGTAATCCCGTATACCCGCCAACGGCGAGGTACTTGCCATCGGGCGACATCTTGTAGTCGATGACATCGCCGACCAGGACTTTGGGCATGGTCGCAGGGGTACTGGCCGTCGTCAGGTTGCCGAAACTGTCGACCGTATAGGTTGCGAGCTGATAGGGACCGACAGGACCATTGTTGTAAGGCTGCATTGCGATCGCAAGATGATTGGTCGGATCGGCCGCCGCCAGCCACGGACAGAAGTAGCTCATGGGAGGATACGGAGGGAATGGTGGGTTGATATTCAGATTAGTGAGCGCTCCGTCGCTGGCACGCTGCACACCATAGATACCTGGGATTGTTCCATAGCAACTCGATGAATAGGCAAACTGATTGTTCCCGATGAAGCTCACTGGACTGTTATGTGGAGGGCCGTCAGCAAGGTCGCTGACGTAAGTAAGCTGCCCGGTGGATTGGTCGATGCTGTAGCCGAGGTAGTCGTTGTTGGTCGTGTAGTAATCCCCGTACAGGGATGAGCCGGTGTGATCGAGGTAGATGCTGACGATCGAGCCCCCCGAGAGCGCGGTGGTTATCGAGTCGCGGAAGGTCAGCGCACCATTAGGAGCGATGGCGAAGGATTGGATTACAGAGGGTGCCTGCGGGCCGGGGTAAGGGTTGGCTCCGAATAGCCATTTTCCGTTCACAGCTATTGGGCCGACGTTGTCCGGGAATGGCGACCCCGGAATGGGAGTAAGCGAGCCGTTGGGCGCTGCCGCGTACCCATTGATTTGACTGACGCCAGTGCTGACATTTGCGAGGTTTGAAACGTAAACGTAAGCAACCGGGGAGGAATTGACGGTGGCGGAAACGCTCATTTCAGTTTGTGAGGTCGCGGTTTGAGCGGATGCGGCAACGGCGCAAGCCGCCAGGATGGTAACCAAGGCTGTGCGATTGATACGAGGCATAGAGATTCAACCCTTCTGGGGAATAGTTGGACGAGCGCACAATTTGATGCCAAGGGCGCACGGGGAGTAGCTATGACAGGTGAGACTGGTAAATGAGGCGTCAGCCTCCTTTGTCGAGGAATGACAATCAGCCTCGGGCGGCCGGCAAACGGCCTTCCAATCAGTTCACCTATTGAGGAACCTAGCCAAACGATTGGTAGTCGTCCCAGAATTGGGGCCAGGACTGGAGCGGCGGACCGCAGACAAAGATGTCGGGGTGGTCATCGCTCTCCTCGTTGTGGATGCCCTCGGCGTTGCCGTTGTGACCCGCCACGCGGCAGTTGGCGAATGTCTTATCGACATACTTCCGAGAAAGTCCGACGACGATGAGGGTCGTCGGCTGCGGCGTGGGATAGCCTCGCAGCCAGGCGGAGTTGGTTCCGCTGAGGGGCAGAGGCAGGTGGTAGGGGCGTCCGAGGATTTCGATGGCGCCTTGTTCACCATAATTGCCGACGATGATGCCGAGGCTGGCTTGCTGGTCCGCCGGCAGGGAGTCGCGGATGCCGGCCACGGTCGAGACTAATTCGTTCCAGCCGATCTCTTCGCGCAGGTCGCCATTGTTTTTCAGTGCGAAGTCTCTCAGGCGGCCGCTCGGCGCGATCGGGACTATCAGGGTGCACATGTATACGCCGCATACGGTAATCGCGGCGAAGAATGCAACTTCGATTACCCGCGCCCAGAGTTTTGGGATGGATGCGAGCAGGCGTTCGGCGGCCACCGCGCCCATGGCCATGAGCATCGGGTAAGTTGCGGCGACGTAGTAGCCGCGACCTTTGCCGAATAGAAATAGCGCGAACGGGACCAGGTACATCCAGGCGAGCAGGCGATATTTAGGGCTGAGGAGGAAGGCTATCAGGCCGCCGATCCACAGTGGGGCGGCGAAGAGATTGGTGCAGATCATGAACTGGTCGCGGAGGAAGCCGTTCGCGCGGCCTTCGCCGACATCGCGGATGTGAATGTGGTGCAAGAAGTGGTAGGAGATGAATCCGTGATGGTATTGCCAAAGGATGTTGGGCCCGCAGATGAGTAACGCGAGGGCGGTGCCGGCCCAGAACCACTTGTTCAGGAAGTAACGCCGGTACGGCGTCAGAAGTAGGCCGGCGAGGATGCCGGCGATATAAAACGTGATTGAGTATTTGGTCATCAAGCCGAGACCGACTGTGGCTCCAATGGCGAGCCACCAGCGCGGCTCTTCGGTCCGGACGAGGCGAATGATGAAGAAGGCGATCAGCACCCACCAGAGGTAATCGAAGGTGGTGTATTGGAATTCAGTACCCTCGAAGAGGGGCAGGGGCGAGAGCGCGACGGCAAGGGCGGCGGTGATCTGGGCGAGGCGGTGCCCGCCTAGTTCGCGGGCGATGAGCCCGGTGACGATGATGACGAGAGACTGGGCAAGGACCGAGGCGAGGCGCAGTCCGACGAGCGAAGTTCCGAAGAGTGCCAGGCTGATGCGTTCGACGAAAGGGGTAAATGGCGGGTAGGCTACAAATCCCCATGCCATGTGGCTCGCGTCGCTCAGGAATTGCAGTTCGTCACGATGGAAGCCGTAGCGGTTGTTAGTGACGATATGGAGCAGGGCGACGGCCGCGGCGATGGTGAGAATGGATAATTTTTCTAGGGCGGGTTGAGTGTTTGAAAAAATCCGATTTTGACTGGCTTGGACAGTTGCCATGCTGCTTCACTCCGTCACGATGCTGTTTGGGGACTGTGATTCCTACGTAAGTGATGCTACTCAGGTTCCTCAGTCTTCGCCTTTGGCGAGGTGGAGCAATTGTTGAGGACCCATGTCTAAGCTTTCAGACCTGTATCGCCCCTTATATTGAAGTCAATGTCCGGATGTGATGCGGTCGGCGAAGATCTTGGCGAACGTGTAAATACTCTGCATCGGGTTAGCTCCGATGGAGGTGGGAAAGATGCTTCCGTCGACCACGTACAGGTTCTTGGTTCCCCAGACGTGAAAGTCGCGGCCAACGACACTATCCCTGGGGCTTGCGCCCATTTTGTCGGTGGCTTGCATGTGCGCGGAGGTTACGATGGTGCGGTTGGGAATAAACTTCAACCGGCCCGCGGCCTCCGCGGCCTGATCAATGCTGGTTAAAACCAGCGGCTGAAGGCTGCCGGCACTTCGCTCGCCGGTGGCCAACAGCTCTTCGGTGGTGGGCAGATACACCTCTTTAGCGCCCCCGAGGAACATGATTCGGATTGCTTGGGTCAACCCCATACGAAAGCGCTCCTTATCTGTTTCGGAGATTTCATATTTGATTACGGCTCTCCCTGATCATCGATCACGAGGCGATTATCCGGCGAGGGAGTGTCGACGAGCATGACCCCAAATCCGGCGAGATTGCGGAAGGACCTGACCATGTCCAGGCTGTGCATCGGTGGTCCCGGCGACATGAGCGCGGCGTAAGGCGGCGCTGCGCTCATGGATTCCAGTGCGTAGCCCGTGTCGATGAGGTGGTCATCCACGTAGACGGATGCCTGGGTGCCGGTGAGGGCGTCAACGGTGCGGTCAAACTTACCAAGAATGGGCATGGAAGGATGCAGAATAACGCCTCGCCCAATCTGATCGTTAGCAACGCCGGAGCGGAGGAGGATAGCGGGCGACCCAAGCGCTCCGGCGGAGAGAATTACATTGCGGGCATGGATCGTCAGAGTTTCGCTGGCAGTGAGGCCAAGCGCATTTGGATCGGCGATCACGCCGTCTTCTTTAATTGGTCGCCTCATGCGGACCTCGACCCCGGTGGCAATTTGTTGGCCATCGCGCAGTTCGAACAGTACCCGACGCACGTCCGCATCGGGGAGAATGCTAAGAGGATTTTGAACGTCTTGAAGGGCCGAGAGGATAAGCTGGCTCTCGGACGATCGCTTGTCGGTAACAGGGTAAGGCGACTTGCCTGGGGGATAGGTGTTCAGGTCATAGAGTTTCGGATGGAGGCCTGCGCGGAGCGCTCCGTCCCACAGAACGTGATTATTAGCATTGATTTCGGTGTTCGACAGGGTCCGAGTGCCGATGGCGGTTTTGACCCATCCGTAGGCGGCAGCTATCTCTCGGCGGTTGAACTCCGTGAGGCCAATGCGGCCATCTCGCCGCCAGCTTTCGATCTTCGTCTGAATCTCCGGCAGCGTAGGCGCAAAGCATAGATCGACGTTCACCAGGGAGCCGCCGCCTACCGCCATCCCGTTATGAATGTAGATCGATCCGTCAGCAGAAGTACGGGAATCGATGAGGTCCTCGGTAAGGCGGGTTTCCATGGATCCGGGCACAATCAGGGAGCCGCGTTCTACGAGGACCACGCGTTTGCCACCGCGACGGAGTTCATGAGCCAGCACAGAGCCCGCGGGGCCGCTGCCTACAACGAGATAATCGATGACGGAGTCTTTGTCGCCATCATGGGAGGAAATTTCCTTCCTGACGGGGTCAAACCGCAGACGGCTAGGAAGCAATTTCGGCCGATGCTGCTCGATCCATTCGTGCGATGCGCCGAGGTTGAGGCGGACACCGCTGAGCGGCTCTCCAATCGCGCCGTAGGTTTCTACCACATAGAAGTTGCGCGCCGTCATCGCGAGGCGGCGCGGTTCATTCTGATCGCAGGATCCGAGCAGGTGGAGAATATGTTCGCGCTGAATTGGGCTGAGCGCGGCGAAGGATTCCGGACCACCGGCGCTGAGGGAGCGAGTCTCAGCGAGATACGAGGAAATGCCGCAGGCCGCTCCGAGGGCGCGAAGATCCAGGAATGGAGTAAGAAGCTGACGGAAGCGAGGGTCCTGATTCGCCGAAGACCAAATGCCAGCTTCGGCTGCTGAGAGCAGAGACGATAGCTGTGCATCTCGCTTTGTTTCATCGACGGGTAGGAAGGAAGAGTACAGCGCCTGATGCACCACTAGGAGCGGATCAACGACTGACTCCGCAGGAGGCGCGCTCTGACCCAGCAGCAGACACGGTAGCGCTAAGACAACGAGAAGGCGCAGTTTCTCCATGTGGAGAGTTTAGCGCTGCTTGCTTCACTGTGCGGCGAGCGATCCGGCAGGCCGCTATTGCTTGAGATGGTCTTGCTACGGGTATTCTAGAAAGCGATACTGCGTCGCATTGTGTTATTACTGTGTACTTTCAACTTACGATGAGCTATCTGCCGGTTCCGGGCGAACGAATCCGCGACTACGAGATACTCGGCCGGATTGGCGCGGGTGGCATGGGCGTGGTGTTCAATGCCCGCGACCTTAAGCTCGACCGCGTCGTGGCGCTCAAGTTTCTTTCCGCCAAGCTTACTTACACTGCGGACGAGAAGCGCGGACTGCTACAAGAGGCGCGCCTGATCTCCGCCCTCGATCACCCGAATATCTGCACGATCTATAACGTTGAAGAGCGGACGCTCGACGATTACGGCGAACAGCTTTTCATCGTGATGGGCTATTACGATGGCGGATCGCTGGCCGACCACATTGGCGCGGGGCCGATGCTGCTGCCGGACATTCTCGACCTGCTGACAGGGATTGCGGCGGGACTCTCGGCGGCCCATGCGCGTCGGGTGGTGCATCGGGACATCAAGCCTTCGAATATATTGCTGACCCGCGAGAGCCTGGTGAAGATTGTCGACTTTGGGCTAGCCAAGATTGTCAGCAGCTCGAGCCAGACGCAGAGCGCGGACACCTCGGGAACGCTGGCCTATATGGCGCCGGAGCAGATCAGCGGCGCTGTGGTCGATCAGCGCGCCGACATCTGGGCCGTTGGGGTGTTGGCAGCCGAGATGGTCAGCGGGATACACCCCTTCAAGCGCGACAACCTCGCGGCGACAGCGTTCGCGATCTGCCATGACGCGCCGCGGGTCTCTCAAGATGCCCCGATCCCGCTGCAGCAGATTATCTATAAATGTCTTTCCAAGGACCCTGGTCTGAGGTATCAGAGTTGCGAGGAGTTGCTGGAGGATCTGCGTCCTTTAAGGACGGACGCGGCGAATCTACCGGCGATTGAGCGCGTAGACGGTGCGCACGGCAAAGGCCCAGGCAGCGGAAGCCACCGGAGCGGGAGCCACGGGAGTCAAGGCCGGAATGCTGCAGCGGTTGGATGGCTTACGGAAAAGAGGGCCGCTTCGACGCAGCGGAGGGCGCTGGAGAAGAGCATCGAGGCCGCTTCGGGGTCGCGCGGTCAGCGGCAGGGCCGGGGGTGGTGGTGGATTGCGGCCGCAGTGGTCGTAGTCGCCCTGATCATTCTGGCGGTACCGAGCCTGCGGGAGCGCACGGCGGGCGTCCTGCTCTCGCCGAGCGAGAAACATATTGCGGTGCTGCCTTTCGACAATCTTGATGTGAAAAAAGAAGATGGCAAAGGAGCCGGTGAGACTGCGACCAGCGACGCCGTCGCGGGCGGCCTGATGGACAGCATGACCGGAGCTCTGTCCAATCTGGACGGTGATCAGAAATCCCTGTGGGTCGTGCCTTCAACTGTTGTTCGCAGCCAGCATGTCGATGAC
>DASWUZ010000160.1:0-48803 GCA_036401395.1 Acidisarcina sp. | reverse complement strand
GGACAAACCTTCCGCAGGAGACATTAAGCATGAAGTATCGGGCCCTCGGCCGCACCGGATGGAACGTATCGGAGATCAGCTTTGGTACGTGGGCCATTGGCGGCGCGTGGGGCAGCGTCACCGATGAGGAATCAATGGCTGCGCTGCACACCGCTGTCGATTCGGGGATTAATTTTCTTGATACTGCCGATGTCTATGGAGATGGGCGCAGCGAACGGCTGATCGCCCGGCTTAAAAGAGAGCGCAAGGAAGAAATCATCGTTGCCACAAAGGCCGGCCGGCGACTGGCGAAGCAGACCGTAGAAGGCTACAGCCGCGAAAATCTACACGGCTGGGTCGAGGGCAGCCTGCGCCGTCTTGAGGTCGAGACGCTCGATTTGCTGCAACTGCACTGCCCGCCTACCGATGCTTACTATCATCCTGAGTTGTTCGGCATGCTCGATGACCTTGTTGCGGCGGGCAAACTCCGCTATTACGGAGTGAGCGTTGAGCGGGTGGAAGAGGGTCTGAAGGCGATTGAGTATCCCAACGTGCAGACCGTACAGATCATCTATAACTGCTTCCGGCAGCGGCCGGCTTATTTGTTTTTTGCGCAGGCGAAGTTGAAGCAGGTGGGGATACTGGCGCGGGTTCCGCTGGCTTCCGGGCTGCTGACGGGGAAGTTTGGGCGTGATTCGAAGTTTGCCGAGGACGACCATAGAAACTTCAATCGACACGGTGAGCGGTTCGATATGGGTGAGACTTTCTCCGGCGTCGATTACGATACGGCGTTAGCGGCGGTCGAGGAGATTCGCAAGCTTGTGCCTGCGGGGATGACGATGAGCCAGTTTGCGCTGCGCTGGATATTGATGGAGGATGCTGTGACTTGCGCGATTCCTGGCGGCAAGCGGACGGAGCAGGTGGCAGATAATGCGTGCGCTTCTGACCTGGAGCCGATCTCAAATGAGACTATGGCCGGGGTTCGGCAGATCTATGATGAGCGGGTCAAGGGGCTGGTTCATCAGCTCTGGTAGATGGCCCCCTAGTACTGCGCGATGATCGCTGTGACTGTTTGTCGGTTCCATTCATGAAGAGGATGATGCTCTCTTCATGAATGGGGCGCCCTAGTTTCGTTCCCTTGAGGATTTTTCAAGACATCGTCGCTGTCATCAGACGGCAGTGGTGGTTTCCTGTGCCTGAGACTCGGTGACTTCGTCGCTGATGACGTAGAAGTAAGTCAGGTTAGCGATCCCAAACGAAGTAGTAATCGCTACGTCCGAGGCGTCGCGGCCTACGGCCATGAGGATGCGGCCTATGCGTGGGACATTGTTGCGGGCGTCGAAGGCCCACCATTTGTGGTCGAGGTAGACCTCAAACCAGGCGCTGAAGTCCATAGGAAGACGCAGCGGTACGCCTATGTCGCCGAGGTATCCAGTGGCATAGCGCGCGGGAATGTTAAGGGCGCGGCAGAAGGTGATGGCGAGGTGTTGGAAGTCGCGGCAGACGCCGACCCGTTCGGTGAAGACGTCGAGCGCGGTCTTGGTCGAGCGCGCGTGGTGATAGCCGAAGGTGACTTTGGCATTGACCCAGTCGCAGATCGCCTGCACGCGTCCCCAGCCGGGGGCGTGATTGCCGAAGAGTTCGACGGCGATGTTTGACAGGCGGTCGACCTCGCAATAGCGGCTGTTCATAAGGTAGGTGAGGGTCTCGTGCGGCAGCTCGGCCACCGGAATCTCCTCGGCGTCGGGGGCAACAGGGTCGGTGGTGCCGGGGTCGTTGAACAGGGTTGTGTTGCTCAGCTTCAGATACCCCTGGGGCGCGAGGAAGCGCGAGCAGCGGTTGCCGAAGGAATCGATGTAGGTATCGATCGGCAGGTCAGGCTCGATCTTCAGGTCGTCGGGCTCGAGCAAACCGTCTGCCCGGCTCGGATGAACGTGCAGCATAGCCACCATGGCAACAGGGGCGGGTATGGAAAATTGAAGGTCGTATCCCAGTCGAATGAGCATATTAAGTTGGCCGGGCCTTTCCAGAAGTAGTGTTTGCTATTAGGAAGCAGAAAACATCATTTTAGCCGCAAATCACGAAGAACTTCTCAATGAAAGCAGGTACAGCAAAGAGCGGCGTTGGTCCGGCTGGCCGAAGAATTTTGGATAAACACTTAGAGACTCCCGGTAATCCCCTTGTTTTCGGTGATGGTGAAGATGTGGTCGACCGCCGGTAATTTAATATTTTCAACCGCGCCGCTGGGCCACCTTATTTCAACTGAATCGACAGAGGCTGAGTCGCCGATCCCAAAGTGTACGCGCATGTCGTTCGAGGATAAGTAACTACCGCCACTGAGCACGTCGCCCCGCTGGCGAACTCCGGCGGCAGTCAGGTAAACCGTTGCCCCGACGGCATCACGAGGGCTCTTTGGGCCACCCACTAACCTTAGTTCTACCCAGTGGTGATGGTCCTGGTTCACGTTGCGCAGCAACACCGGAACGCCATCCATATTGCTGATGACGACGTCGATCTTGCCGTCGTTGAACAGGTCGCCAAAGGCGGCGCCGCGTCCTACGCTGACAGTCGCGAGGCCTGTGCCTTCCACGGCTGGGACTAATTCGAATTTGCCGTTCCTAAGATTGTGGTAGAGCAAGGGACGCTGTGCGTAGCTCGTGCCCCAGTCGGGATGCTTATCTACCTCAGGATATACATGCCCATTGGCGATCAGGAGGTCCTTCCAGCCGTCATTGTCATAGTCGAGGAAGCCATCTCCAAAGCCAACAAATGGAATGGTCGGCGCGGCAACGCCGGACGGATAGCTGACGTCGGTGAAAGTCCCGGTCCCATCGTTATGAAAGACGACGTCGTAGTCGTCGGAAAACGTCGTATTCACGATGTCCATGTGCCCGTTGTTTTCATAGTCGCCAGCTGCGATACCCATATTCGCGACTTCACGGCCGTCACCGTTTAACGCGTATCCACTGGCGTAACTCTGATCTTCAAAGCCGCCATCTCCCTTGTTGATATAGAGATAGTTGGGAGTCGTGTCGTTGGCTACGAGCAGATCCGGTTTGCCGTCGCCGTTCACATCTACGAAAAGGGCTCCCAGACCGAAGTAGCGGTCCTTATCGCTGACGCCGAGTTTTTCACTGACGTCGGTGAAGGTGCCGTTTCCATCGTTGTGGAAGAGATGGTCGCGTTCGCCGGGCAGGCCGCGTGGCCCGCACATCACAGGCGCGCCACGGAAGGCGCAGGTACCGTAACCGGTCGATTTCGTTCCCGCAACCGGTGGGTTATTCAGATCGAAATCAATGTAACCGGCAACGAAGAGGTCGAGGCGTCCGTCGCCGTCATAATCGCCAAAGGTCGCGCCGGTTGACCACGTTCCAACAGCGACCCCGGCTTTCTCTGCGACATCGGTGAAGGTGCCGTCGTGGTTGTTACGGTATAGGCGGTTCTTGCCGTAGTTCGTGACGTAAATATCAGGCCAGCCATCGTTATCGAAATCGCCTATCGTCACGCCAAATCCCCAGCGGTCGTTGGTAACGCCGGCTTGTTTGGCGACGTCGGTGAAGGTGCCGTCATGGTTGTTGTGGAAGAGCGCTGCGTGGGGCGGCTCGGCCTTGCCTGTGAGCGCGTCGACTGTAGAGCCGTTAACCAGATAGATATCGAGCCATCCGTCGTTGTCATAGTCGAGCAGGGCGACGCCGGGCCCTTTGGCTTCGAGGATGAATCTTTTTTCCGGCGTGCCGGCCTTGTGATGCCATGTCGTTAAGTGCGCCTGTTCCGCGACATTCATAAAAGGGACTGGGCCGGTCTTGACGAAATCACCTGCCGTGACGGGCCGTTTTTTGGAGTCGAATACGGGCTGGGAAATTCGACCCGTGGCCTCGGTGCTTGACTGGGGGAGGGCCTTGATCGTTACCAGGAGCATCCCCCCAAAAATAAGGGCATGGTATGGCCAAGATTTCTGCACCACGAGCATTGAAATCCCCTCTGAGACTCGTCGAGTTTACCCGATGCGGTCGCGCCGTTTTTTTGCGAGGTAATGGCGGCGGGACAAGTTCTTTGACTGCCGAAGGAATGTAACCGCTTGCAAGACAAGGGATGGCAAAAAAAATATGTAACGGCGTACAGAAAGCATGTAAAGGCTTACAACGTGTGAGCCGGGATGTATTCATGTACCAACTCGGGGCCATCTCCACAATTTTTCTTGACAGCGCTGTTTCTCTCAACTTAATGTGTGCTCCGCAAGTATTAAAGCCCTTTAGCAGGTTTTATATTTGCAAGGCGCATTGGCTGAGGCAACAGGTCAGACGCCGAGATCGCTGGTATGCGTGCGTTATGGAAAGCACAACATCAGAAGCAAACGCGGTAATTTATTGGAGGCTATTCGATGGACCGTACTACGCTAAGAACTCTTTTTAGAATATTTTTGCTACCGCTCTTTCTTACGGTAGCCATTGCGGGCGCACATGCCCAGCAGAACTCCACTATCAGCGGCACAGTCGTCGATCAATCAGGCGGCGCTATCCCTGGCGCGCAGGTGACCCTCACCCAGATTGAAACCGGGTTTGTCAACAAGACCACAAGTAACGGAAGCGGTCTATTCAGTTTTCCCGCGCTGAACGTGGGCAGCTACGATCTGTCCGTCACGGCGCCTGGTTTCGAGACGTACTTGAGCAAAGGCATTGTGCTTGATATCTCTCAAACCGTTCGCGCAGACGTTCATATGACGGTCGGCGCTGTAAACTCGACGGTCAGTGTGACTGCAGATGAGTTGGCGCCGCAGACTGATTCCAATGTGGTAAGTACCCTGATCAACGCCGCGCAGATAAGCGAACTCGCCACTGAAAACCGGAATTTCGCCGCCCTTGTGGCGCTGGGCATGGGCGTCAGTTCAGCCCTGCCCGACAGCAACACGCCTACCTCGGTCGCTGCCAGCTTCACCATCAGCGTCAACGGCCTTCGCCAGAGCCACAACATCTGGCTCATTGATGGCGGTGAAGCAGATGATCGCGGCGGCGCTGGCGGCATGGATATCATGCCTTCCCAGGACGCCATTGCCGAGTTCGAGACCCTCGCAAGCAATTACCCGCCCGACTACGGTATCTCCTCCGGCGCGACCATCTCGCTGGGCCTCAAGAGCGGTACCCAGAAATTCCACGGTGAACTCTTCGAGTTCAACCGCAACACCGTATTCGACGCTAACAATTACTTCAACAAGCAAAACGGCACGCCCCGGACCAAACTCAACTACAACATCTTCGGCGGAAACATCGGGGGGCCGATCTTCATTCCTCACCTCTATAACAACAGCCGCAACAGGACGTTCTTCTTCTGGAACGAGGAGTGGCGCCGACTGGTTCAAGGATCTTCGCCCACGCAGTCTCCCACCCTCGCGGCGGCTGACTTTCCCGTCGCCGGTCAAAACCTTAACTATGTCGCCCCTGTATTCGAGCCTAAAGACCCTCTGTATCCAAATGCGGTACCAACCCTGGTTGTTCCGACAGTTGGGGATCCGGTCTTTAATGCAAAGCTTGCTGCTGCGGGGCTTGTTCCGGGAATGGACTTTCCTGGCAATGTTATACCCTCTTCCCTGCTCGATTTGAATGCGATCGCCTACCTCAACACTGGTGTGATCCCCAAGCCCACCCTGCCCAACGGAGACAACCTCGGGTCTGCGAACCAGCCGATCACCGTCCGCGACGACGTTGTTCGTATCGATCACCGTTTCAACGACAAGTGGCAGATCCTCGGCCACTACCTTCACGACTCCGTCCTCCAGGCCTACTCCGCGCCGATGCTGGGCTGGTCCGGCGCCAGCTACAACACGATTACGAGCACGCTGTCTAACCCTGCGAACAGCGCCGCAATCAAGCTCAGCGGAACCATCAGCCCAACCCTGCTGGTCGAGGCCAGCATGAACTACGACGGCAACGTAATCAACATCGTAAACAGCCCCAATTCGCTCACGCCCTCCACCCTGGCGCTGAAAAAGTACTTCCCTAATAACGGTTCTACCAACCTGCCGAACATGCACTTCAACGGTTTTTACAGTACTCAGGAAAACCCCGGCTCAGCGCCGTGGCACAACGCAGCCCAGGACTACGACCCTAAAGTGGACATTTCCTGGACGCACGGCAAGCACCAGATGAAATTCGGCTACGGCTATAATCGGTACACCAAGAACCAGCAGCTCTTCGGCAACCCTGGCGGAGACTACTCCTTCTCAGGACAGCTAACCAGCGGCACTACAGATGCTCAACACCTGCGACAGGGCGACGCCTTCGTGGACTTCCTCCTCGGCCTCTCCAGCGGCTTCAACCAGACCCAGTCGCTCCCCATCCGCCACTATGTGAACTTCACCAACTCGGTCTACGCGAATGACAACTGGCATGCAATGCCCAGGTTGACCTTGCAGCTCGGCTTCCGCTACGATGCCCTGCCGCACGCCTATGAGCGCGCCAACCAGGTGGCTAATTTCGATCCGGCGGCCTATCAGGCCAACGCGGCCCCGGTATTCCTCCCCGATAACAGCCTTGATCCGACCGGACCAGGCTTTACCACGGTGAATGGAACTCCCTTTTATCTGAACGGTATCCAGATCGCGGGACAGAACCTGTCGCGCGGTTTGGTAAAGAACTACTGGGCTACCTTCCAACCCCGCGTCGGCTTTTCATGGGACATCTTCGGCACGGGCAGGACTGTGCTCCGCGGCGGCGTAGGTACCTTCTACGAACGTCTGCAGGGCAACGACATCTACAATGCTGCTACCAACGAGCCCTTCTCTAATCAACCGAGCGCAAGCAACGTTGAGTTTACCGACCCGCACACCAGCTTCGTCACCGGAGCTACCGCAGCCAGTCCCATCTTTCCCCAGCCCCTGACCACCCTGGCTCTCAACTACCCTGCTCCCGGCGTGGCCCAGTACAGCCTCGGCGTACAACATCAGCTTGCCCCTTCGGTCGTCTTGATCACGCAGTACGTGGGCAACACGGCCTATAACCAGAACATCGACCGCAACATCAACACTTTCCCACTCACTACGCCGTTGAATATCCGCCAGTCGTATAGCGCTAACAAGCTGTCTAATCCTGCTCTATATCGCAACTATGTCGGCTACAACGGCATCACGCAACAGGAGAACTCAACCAGCGGTAACTACAACAGCTTCCAGGCAGGAGTTCGCGCTCAAAACAGGCATGGCCTCTCCGGTGAGATCGACTACACCTGGTCGCACGAGATTGACATCACCAGCTACGATCTCAACACCATCAGCAATCCCTTCAACCCAAGCTATGATCGCGGCTCGGGAGCACTGGATCGCCGTCACATACTCAACTTCAACTACATCTACGCGCTGCCGAAGCTGGCTGGAAGCAATGGCCTTGTGAAGGAACTGATTGGCGGCTGGGAAATCGCCGGTACGGGCGTTTTCGAGTCCGGCACAATCATCGCCAATCAGGGCCCGTCCTACAGTCAGGTTGACACCATCGGCCTTGGCGGGGGATATACCAACCGCCCGGATAAGATCGCAAGCGTCAAGTATCCCAAGAAGCAGTCGGCCTGGTTTGACCCCAGCTCCTTCGCAGCGCCGCTTGCTGCGTGGGCGGGCAGCACAACTCAGGGCTTCGGCAACGCAGGGAAGGACTCAATCATCGGGCCGGGACGTGTGAACTTCACGACCTCGCTCTACAAGACCTTTGCCTTCACCGAAGACGTGAAATTCCAGTTCCGCGCCGAATCCTTCAACACCTTCAACCACACCGAGTTCAACGGCGTTGCTTCATCTTTTGGCAGCAACTTTGGCCAGGTCACCAGCACCTACGACCCTCGGACCCTCGAGCTAGGCGGCAGGCTGAGCTTCTAAATGATTAATGGTTCCTCGGGCGCGGCGGGTAACAACCCGCTGCGCCTTTTTTTTGGGCTCGAATAAAATGGCGCTGTTGGCGCAGGGGGATGTTGTCGTCTCGTCAAGACAATGCGGCATAGGAGTATGAAGGTGAAGGCGCTCTACCGTACTTTCGCGGCCCTCGTCATGTTGACCGGTGCGGTGCCTCCTGCTCTGCCCAGCACACGACAGGACGCTATGGCCCTCGAGCAACAGGGCAACATTGCTGAGGCAGAGCAAGCCTGGCTTGCGCTTGCGAGTGCCGATCCGCGCAACGCTGAAGCCCTGGCTCATCTCGGACTGCTTGAGGCACGCCAACAGCGATTCGAGCCAGCCATCGCATATTACCGGCAGGCGGCAGCACTGAACGCTGAATTGCCGGGACTGCAAATGAATCTTGGTCTGGCCCTCTACAAGACGGGCGATTTCAAGGGGGCGCTGAAACCATTCACCGCCGAGCTTTTGAAAAACCCCGGCGACCAGCGGCTGACTATCCTGCTTGGGATGACGCATTACGGGATGGGCGATTATTTGCTTGCCGTCCCCTATTTGCAACGAGCGGCTGAGCGTGATCCCCAAAACCTGCCATTGCGTCTGACGCTTGCGCATAGCTGCCTGTGGGCGAAGCAGATACCTTGTGTCCTCGAGACCTACAAGCAGATTCTTGCGCTCAATGCGGAGTCGGCTGAGGCAGATATGCTGGCTGGAGAGGCGCTCGACGAAAGTGGAG
This sequence comes from Acidisarcina sp., assembly GCA_036401395.1. Taxonomy (GTDB): domain Bacteria; phylum Acidobacteriota; class Terriglobia; order Terriglobales; family Acidobacteriaceae; genus DASWUZ01. The sequence goes on along the minus strand of DASWUZ010000160.1, from coordinate 40,215 downwards.
ACAATGCAGGCGCGGTAGTGCAGTTCAGGGCCGCAGTCAAGGCAAATCCTCAGGAGCCTAACGTCCACTTCGGGCTGGGTTATCTGTTATGGAGACAGAGCCAATTCGATGAAGCGGCGAAGGAGTTCCAGGCGGAACTGGAGAACGACGCAACCGAGGACCAGGCGCGCATTTACCTTGCCGACTGCTACGTGGAACTGAACGATTATGCGAAAGCCGGAGCTGAGCTCGAGAAAGTTGCGCCGGTGAGTGAGTCGACTGCCATGGTGCACCGCGACTTAGGCATCGTGTATGCGAGCGCCGGCCGTAACGAAGAGGCTGCCGCAGAGCTGCGCAAGGCCATAGCTCTGGATCCAAAAGACGTCTCGCCGCACTGGCGCCTCGCCAAGCTTTATCAGGCAATGGGCAGGAAAGACGAAGCCAAGGCTGAGTTCGCCACAGCTAGTGCGATGAATAAGGAGTCAAGTCAGGCGCTGTATGACAAGATCGCGAATGCTCAAACGCGTAACGCGAGATAGATGGACGGTGGCGATTGAGAAGGTGGCAGAGGTTGAATCCAGCGGTGTGGCCTGTCTGTCGTAGCCGCTTATAGGCTGACGAACAATTACTTTGCCTTCGCGCTTTCAACTTTGAGTCGTTCTTTGAGATCGCGCGCCAGAGCTTCTACCTCTGCCGCCTTTTTGATCACTGCGACTGACATGGTGTCCTTACTGCTCTTGTCCACTTCGACCTTGAGTTCCTGGGCAAGTTTGTAGAGGCGCGCGGTGTCGGCTACCAGCCGCGCCTGGCGTGCAGCTTCAGGCGACGAGGGCGCTGTAGAAACCGCTGGAGGTGCTTCGGGAGATGCCGGCTTCGCGGATGGAGCTTCCGCTGTCGTTCCTGACTGATCGGCGGCGGTCGGACTCTGACTGAACACAGCGGTTGAAGAAGCTGCGGCTGCGATCGCCAGGACAGCGATGCAGACGGGGTTCCAGAGAGAAGTTGATGTGCGGGAAGGTGTCACTGGAGCTTCATCCTCTCACTGACCATTTTCGCGAGGACTTCAATCTCGGACGCTCGCTGCAGGCTTGAGGCCGCGACTGTGGCGGAGTTTACGGATCCCGCGCTGTCCCGCAACCGCTGCGCAAGCAGGACAAGCAGGTCAGCCGCGCGCTGCATTTGCTGCCTGTTCTGCTCTTTTCTCAGTGCCACGGCCCGCGGTGACATGTCCTGCTTGGGTTGCATGGCCTCGTACTTTTGCTTCAAGTCCTCGGGCCGCGGAGTAGGGTCGGTCAATTGGATATGCTGGGGAGGTTTTGTGTCCTGACCCAACCCCGGTATCGTGGACGACACGAAAAGCAGGACAGAGATGCCGTTGGTGAGTTTCGAAATACGCATTATTGCCGCCGGATCGACAGCCAAAGGATAAACCAGTTATAGGAAGCTCGCCTAATGAGATGAAGGGGGATTCCAGGGTACATCGCATGACTTGAAGTGAAGAGGACTACTTCGCGCCGGGATAGATCTTGATCCAGTGGTTACGCATGGTGGCACGCACCATCTGTCCCGCTGTTTCGGAGACGATGACGTTGGTCGGCTCGACCGGCATGTGGCAGTCGATGCAATTTTTCGCGATGGCATGCCCCAGACTTTTTGACTTGCCGCAACTCTGCCACTGATGGCAGGTGAGGCAGCGGTCAGAGTAGGCCGTCGCGGGCCTCTCAGGGGCGTGGACATCATGGCAGGTTGAGCAGTTCATCGAGGGCGATGAGGTATAGCAGCGGCTTCGCTGAAGCAAGCCGACCTGGTTCCCATGGACATCAGGGTGTTCGAGGGGTTCGACGGGAAGAGGTTTGAAGTAGCTGCTGAGAGGTTCTCCGGGCAGATAAGAGAAGGCGGGGGCAAGAGCCTGGCGTTGAATTCCGTTGTGGCACAGGGCGCAGAGGTCGACCTGGCGGTCGCGGGAAAATTTGGCGGGATTGAGCAGGGATGCTGGAGACCCAGCGCCGGAGGCCGCAACTTTAGATGGCGACATTGGGGCAGCCGGAGTCGCTCCTGGCAAGGCTTTGTGGAGAGCAACGTGGGGCCCACCTGGCCCGTGGCACGTTTCGCAGGAGATGCCTGTAACCAGGCTTCCCCGGTCGTAGGAATTCGTGAAAGGGTCGGATGAGAAGGCCTTGATATAAGTCGCGTGACACTCAAGGCAGCCCGGATTGACTGGACGTGAAAAGTCGGCGGTGCCGTCCGTGTATCCCGGGCTGTTGATCCAGCGATGCCCGTCGCTCCAGTAACTTACGGGTAGTTCAAATAGCTGATCGCCGCGCCAGTAGAGGTAAGTCTGCCCGCGCTTCCCCGATCCGGTTACAACATCCAAAGGTGCAGTTTGGGAAAAGAGGTTCCCGCCCCATCCCGTGAATGCTGTTACTGATTTGTGGCCCGCCTTCTCCTCCATCTTGAAAAAGAGCGCGGGCTGAGCACTTCCAGGCGCCAAAGGGTGGATGGTCAGGACATTTGATCCGTTCATGAAGGGGCCTAAAACGGAATCAACTCCTCCCGCGGTCTTGCCGGCTGGTTGAGATGTAAGGTGGTGGTAGGTAAAGCGGTAAGATTTGGCCTGTTGCTCATGACACGGCAGGCAGATCGAGTCCCCTACATAACCGGAGCGGGGAGCGTTGGCAGACAGAGCGGGAATGGCGGAGGCAACCAGCAGACCCGCAATCTGTAACGCCGGATGGATTCGAATCAGGTGCACGCCTCTCCTGTCAGGCTCTCGCCAGCTTGCGCGCTGATGCTGGACGCATATGACGATGGTTGACGCTCCACTCTAACTGCGCGGAATCTCCGAGGCAAGTTGCTTTCGGAGCCGAGCGTTAAGATCAGGATTACCATTCCTTTCGGACCCCTGGTAAATGAGCGAGCGAGCGCTTGTCCCTAATGAACCCGTCCTGAAGTTGGGGCCATCCGCGCTTCTGCTGCATTGTGGAATGCTGGCGACCGGGCTGGGCATGACTTTGCTGGGCCCCATTCTTCCTCTCGTGATGGCTGACTGGGGGCTGCGCGACTCTCAGGGAGGTCTGCTGCTGACGGCCCAGTTTGTGGGGATGTCGCTTGGTTCGGTGTCAATCTCGCGCGAACTCCACAAGAGCCTCATGGTTGGGATTCTTGCAGCCTTGACCGGTTTTGCCGGCTTGACTGTGCTTGCCTGGGCACATGGGACGATGGCTGTGGTGAAGTTAGCCGGGGCCTGCTCATTTTTGTTTGTAGCCGGCTTTGGTCTCGGACTGCTGATTACATCCGTCAACCTTATCGCCGGGGCACGGTTCACCGCCAAAAGAGGCTCGGGGCTGTCACTTCTGAATTTTTCATGGAGCGTGGGAGCGGTCCTGTCGCCTTTGCTGGCGTCGTGGCTCGGCCGCCGGCTTCCCCTTTGGGCGCTGCTCGGAGGCATGACCAGCGTACTCGTGCTGGTGGGATTAAAAGCTTTGCAGGAATATTCGCTTTCGACAGCTGTTGGGTGCGTCCCTGGCACAGCTATGCCTGATCTCTCGATCATTAAAGGCCCCCCTCAAATACAGTCTGCGAAGGGAATCTCAGCTAAAACGTTTTCGTACTTTGGTGCCATCTTCTTTCTCTATGGAGGCGTCGAGGGCTGCATGAATGGGTGGTTGGCGACCTATACGTTACGGTATGGGGGCCTGGGTTTGTCGATCAGCGAAACCTGTGTTTTCTTGTTTTGGGTTTCGCTGACAATGGGCAGGGCCCTGGCGTCGCTGCTGCTGCTGCATTTGACTGAAAGTACGCTGCAATCGGTGGCCCTTGCGCTTGCGACCCTTGTCATTGGCGCTCTGATCTTCGCCCATTCCGTGACTGCGATTTCAATCTGCTCGGTAGTGATAGGGTTGGGTTTGGCGCCTTGCTTCCCGGCCACATTGTCGCTGCTGGTGCAGCGCAAGCCTCGGCCCCGGCAGTCGGCTTTTGCGCTGGCTCTCACAGCAGTGGGTGGAGCGGCCCTTAGCTGGGCGATGGGCGCGGCTTCTGTGCGTACTCACTCTCTTAAAACGGCGTTGCTACTGCCGCTCATCTGTAGTGGAATTCTGCTCGTGCTCTGCCAGTCGATTGGACGCGCCCACCAGGAAGACCTGGTCACTTGACCCCATTGGTTGCCGGCTTTGCTGTTCCGGTGCTTCAGGCCGGAGTCATGCTCCGGCACGGCGGCTGGATATGTTGCGCGTCGGAGCTCGTACTGGGCCAGTGGATTCCCTGACCATGAGACGCGGCGCCATGACGATCTCGGCGGGGTAGTCTTTCTCAGGATGCTCGATCTTATCGAGCAGGACTTCGCTTGCGACCTGGCCCATCTTCTCCAGTGGCTGGCGAATCGTCGTGAGGCTGGGAACGTAGAACTCGGCTGAGAGGATGTCATCGAATCCGGTAACGGATACATCGCCTGGAACTGACAGCCCAGCTTCGTTCAAAGCACGAATCGCGCCGATAGCAGCAGTGTCGTTGAATCCGAGAATTGCAGTGAAGTCGCGCGTCTTTGCCAGGAGGCGCTTGATGGGGCCGTAGCCGACGCTGGGGGACCACCCTCCACTGAGCAGCCGCACGGTAAGCTCCGGGCGGACAGTGATCCCGAATGAGCGAGCTATGGTTACCATTGCTTCCCACCGGAATTCTGTATCTATGACATGGGTGTGGCCGCGCATGAAGGCTATCTTGCGATGGCCAAGTTCATATAGGTGGGCAATGGCCAGTTGGGCGGACGCCGCATGATCGAGGATCACATTGGTAACGCCGGGCCCGGCTTTATGCCCAGATATTGCAACCACAGGCAAAGGTGTGCAGAAGTCGGCGTTGGTGTTCAGCAGGAGCAGCCCCTCAGCACCGCGATCGAGTAGCAACTGGGGATAACGCTCCATCAACTCAGGCTGCCAGTAGTGGCAGGAGGTGAAATAGAGATAGTGGCGCTTGATGAGGTATCTTTCCACTCCTCGCATGACGACGGTAAAGTAACCTTCGCTAAGTTCGGGAGCAATGACCCCTATGGATTCGCTGCGGGTTTTGGCAAGGTTACGTGCAAAGTAGCTGGCTCGGTAGTTATGCTCTTTGGCTGCGGCCAGAACTCGACGGCGCGTCTCGACACTAAGCCCTTTTGCCTGAGGAGCATCGTTGAGGACCAGGGAAACCGTGGTCTGCGACACGCCGAGGTGCGTGGCCAGGTCGCGAAGCGTCGTACGTCCTGCCTTCCTGGGCAGAAGAATCGACTCCTCTGGATTCATGCAACCTCAAGCTGCAAGCGAGTGGGGATAGATGTGCGATGCGGCGATGTTGAGGCATAGTATACCTGCGATTTCCGGTCCCTCAGCACGCAAGTAGCGGCTGAAGTAAATAAGAACAATCTGCGCGGTCGATCCCCGTGTGTCTCCCCGCCCGAATCGTTTTGTTGCAGCTTAGCGAGTATATTTCCGGTATATACTTTGGTAACTGTACACGGCACTGATCGTACTATCCGCAATGCTGATCGGGCGAATCAGAGACGCGACAGGCCCAACCGGCGCAAAGCATGGCAGATCAACCCAAGCGGCCCCAACGCGACGAATCATCCAAGCCAGGTGGCGCCGCGGCGCTCAGCAGTTCCAGCGGTGATATACCAGCGATATCCGGTCCAGGGTATTCCTCCGATATGGCGACTTACGTTGGGGCCGATCCCGATGTAACCATCGCGCCGATGTCGAAAGCTAAGCCGAAATCCGGCGGATCCAATCCTGCGTCGAAATCCGGCGGGGTGATGTCAGCCTACACCGGCCCAGTTGTTGAAACGACCCTCGAACCGGGGACTGTCCTCGCTCATCGCTACGAAATCATTCAGGTGCTGGGCGAAGGAGGCATGGGTTCGGTTTACAAAGCGCACGATCAGGAACTAGACCGGATGGTGGCGCTGAAGGTGATCCGGCCGGAGCTGGCGCGGAACCCTGCGATCGTTGATCGATTCAAGCAGGAACTGCGCCTTTCGCAGAATGTCACGCATAAGAACGTTATCCGGATGCACGACCTTGGCGAAGACCAGGGCACCCGCTTCATCACCATGGAGTACGTTGAAGGCCGCGACCTGCGGTCTATCATCCAGGACGCGGGCAAGCTGCCGCCTGAGCAAACAGTCGAGATCATGCAGCAGGTCTGCCGGGCATTGGACGCCGCCCATAGCGTTGGGGTGATTCACCGCGACCTTAAGCCCCAGAACATCATGCAGAATGCCGCCGGGCAGATCGTGGTCATGGACTTCGGTCTCGCTCGTACGCTCGAGGGCGACGGCATGACGCAGTCGGGCGCGCTGGTTGGCACGATCGAGTACATGTCGCCCGAGCAGGCGATGGGCAAGGAGCTCGATCAGCGCTCGGATATTTTCGCGCTTGGGTTGATCGGCTACGAAATGCTGACCGGCAAGATGCCCTTCCGGGCGGAGAGCGCGCTTGCCAGCCTGATCAAGCGTACCCAGGAGCGGGCAGAACCAATTTCGAGCTTTGACAATGAGGTCCCAACCCCGCTCAGCGCGATCATCAGCAAATGCCTCGAACGCGACGCTAACCTGCGTTACAAAAATGTTTCAGAAGTGTTGGACGACCTTGACGCGTTCGTGAACAAGCGCGCGGCGGCGAGCCTGGCCTTCAACCCCAACGTAGAGTCAACCGGGCTCAGTGGCAAGTGGATCAAAGTTGCCGCCATCGGGATTACTGCGTTGGTACTGGTAGCCGGCGGAGTCGTGTTGTCGAAGCACCATCCTCAGTTTGCGTCAAAGCCTGCGGCTGCAACCGGGCCGGCGCTCTCGCTCGCGATCATGCCGTTTTACAACGCTTCGTCTGACCCGAGTCTGGATTGGCTGGGCTCAAGCCTCTCTGACATGCTCAGTACCGGGATAGGCCAATCCGCGACGGTGCGGATGGTCTCGCCAGATCGCTTTCACCAGGTTTTGCATGACCTGCATATCTCGGGAAAGTCCCAGGCCGATGTTGCTACCCTGCGACGACTGGCAGAGTTTACCAGCGCCGACACCGTAATTTACGGGCAGTATGTGAAGATCGGCGACCAGATCCGCATCGATACAACCGTGCTCGATCTCAGCCAGGATTCGAGTTTTCAGATCAGGACCGATGCGCCCAATGAGAAGGGCCTGCTTGGGGCAGTCGACACACTGGCTGGGAACATCCGGCAGCACCTCACGACCAATACCGAGGAACTGAAGCAGCTCCAGGCAAGCTCGCGGCGACCGACGACCACCTCAGTCGAAGCTCTGCATGCTTACGACGACGGGCTGCAGCTGGCAAGACGGGGAAACAACCTCGAGGCGGTGAAGCGTCTTGAAGCAGCGACCGTCGCTGATCCTAACTTTGCGTTAGCGTTTTCCCAGCTGGGTCAGGTCTATTCAAACCTCGGCCATGATGATCAGGCGGAGACTGCTTCGCGGCACGCGGTTGAACTCAGCGATAACTTGCCTGCACAGGAGCGGAACGTGATCGAGGCCAATAATGCTCGGATCACAAAGGACATCCCTAAAGCGATCGCCGCCTATCAAGCCCTCGCAAAGCAGGCCCCCTCAGACACCGACGTTCAGTTTGCGCTGGCCGGACTCTATGAACAGTCCGGGGATTTCAAAGCAGCGAAGGAACAGCTGGCTAATGTGCTCAGCCGCGACCCGAAGAACGTTGATGTTCTGCTGGCGAGCGGACGGGTAGAGATCAAGGCGGACAATCCCCAGGGTGGCTTGGATTTCCTGACCAGGGCGCTCAATCTCGCCATTCAACTGGACAACCAGGAGGAGAAGGCCGCCGTCCTGCAGGCCTCCGGAGTCGCTTATAACGACCTGAATAAGCTCGATGACGCGTTGCGGAATTTCCAGGAATCGCTGGCCATCAAAAAGCAGATTGGAGACAAGCGCGGAATTGCTGCGAGCCTGGAGCAGATCGCGTCCATTCAGGATTCAACCGGGCACCCGGGTCAGGCACTGGCCAGTTACAAGGAGTCGCTAGCCACGCGGCGCGAGATCGGCGACAAGGAAGGTATCGGCAAATCGCTGATCGACACCGGTTCCTTCTACCACGATCACGGCAAGCTTGATGAGTCCCTGAAAAATTTTGAAGACGCGTTGCAGGTGGAGCGCGACCTCGGCGATGAGACCAGCCAGGCGCTCTGCCTCAATAATATCGGGAGCATCCACCTGGATAAGGGCGATTACCAGGATGCGCTGACCTACCTGCAGCAGGGATATCAGTTGCGCGAGAAGCAAAAAGTTCCTGGCGACATGGCAGAGTCACTGCACAACCTGGCGGAGGCGAATACCAAGCTCGGGCAATACGACGTAGCACTGGGACTTTATTTGAAGGCGATCGAGCTGCGGCGGAGCATGAATGACCAGGTCGGCGTGGCCCAGGAATCGGACAGCATGGCGAGCATCTTCGCCGCACAGGGGCGATATGGCGCGGCCCTGAGCGCGATGCACGATGCCTACAACATTTTCCGGCAATCGAACGAGATGACTGCGTTCACAGTAGAGATTGATGGCGGTTGGGGCAATTTGCTGGGTCAGGTCGGGCGCGGGGACGAGGGCCAATCAAGCTTGAACGACGCCGTGAATGTCGCCCGCAAAATTAATAACGACGCTTCCTCGTCAATGGCGACTAAGTGGCTCGGTGACGCAGCGTTCTACAAGGGCGACTATAAAGAGGCGCGCCAGCAGTATGATCAGGCCCTTCAACTGGCTACGAAGTCTGCGTCGAAGGAGCGGGTCCTGCTGGCGAAAGTCGGCAAGGCCGAGACCGATGTAAGCGAGGGACACGCGCAGGCGGCAATCGCGCCGTTGAAGAAGTTGACGGCGGATGCGGATGCGCTGGGGCTGAAGTCGGTGTCGGTCGAGTGCTCCGTTTATTTAGGCGCGGCCATGGTCGCCGTGAAAGACAAGGGTGCTCGCGAGCAGCTGGATTTGACCCTCTCCAGGGCTGAGAAGCTTGGACTGAGGGTGCTCGAAGCCAAGGCCCACTACCAGATGGCTTTGCTGCTCACCACTGGCGGCGATCCTAAGGGGGCTACCCCGCACTATCGTGAAGTGGTGCGGACACTGCAGAGTATCAGCCAGGAAGAAGGCTCGACGCGAGTGCTGGAGCGGGCTGATTTGCAGGGCATCTACCGCGACTCCTTGAAGTCCTTTCAGGGATCGAACTAGGCAAATCATATCTGCCGCAGCCAGACAATTGGCTGCCTAAACGGCAATGGCATCGCTCATTGTTCGAGCCATGCCATTGCTACCTTAACGATTCGACAGGCCGTCGTTCTACTGGTTGGCCCCCGTGCCTTTAATCGTCAACACGCCAAGGTGATAGTTGTTAGACAGGGTGAAGCTGCCCGTCACGGGCCCGACCGCCGTGGGAGAGAAGCTGACGCTGAAGGTGCAAGACGCACCAGGCGCCAGTGTGAATGAAGGATTGATGCCACACGGCCCCGGCGGGAAGTTGAAGCTGGTCAGGTTAGAGGATGTGACATAGTGAACAGCCGTATTCGAGCTATTGGTTATCGTCTCAACGATCGGCTGACTCGTGGTACCAACTAAGACCTTGCCGAAGTTGATAGTGGCCGGGCTGAAGGTGAAGGTGTCCGGCAGTATTGTGATTGTGCCGGTTACCGTTCCACCGGGAAGGCCTCCCTGGGTGATATACGTCGCCGCAAGTTGATGGACGCCGGTGGTCAGCTTGCTCAGAGTGAAAGTAGCCGATCCGTTGACCAGTGGCTGAGTGATAGGCGAATTGTTGTCGACCGTGAGTGAAACGCTTCCTGTCGATGGTCCTCCTGGTGAGGAGACAGTCACGGTGACAGGCGCAGGGTGGCCCGCAACCGCCGGAGGCGCCTGAATAACGATCGTGGCAGGTGCGACAGTCAACGAAGTGGCTACAAAGTCGGAGAAGTTTTTCGTCTTGCCGGTGGTGGTTCCATCGATGCGCTGAGGAATGTAGGAAGTAAATACATTCTGCACGTTGTTGGAAGTCACATAGCCGCCGGTAGCGTTCCCCGTGGTTGCGGTTGCGAATGTGAAAGTGCTAGGTGCGGTTGGAGGTGCTGACAGGACGGTCACAGTGCCGTTGAAAGAACCGCCCGTTGTTCCCGCAATGGTCACGGTCTGGCCGGGGGTCACGTCGCATTCCGCCGTGCAGCTCACCGTCGCTGTGCTGCCGTTCCCTGTAATGCTGGTGATCGCGGTGAAAAGTGGATCGCCCTGGATGAATCCAGGAGAAACCGGCTGAATGCTGTTGTCATACGCCGACTTTACGGCGATGAAGTTGGGTGTGCTGGTCGTTGATGGGCAGGGAACGATGGTCTGAGTCCCATGCACCGAGCAGGAGACGGAATAGATGATGCAGTTTCCACCAGTGGCGTCATAGACCTGGCATTGGGAACCGGCGAAGCTCGTCGCACCGATCAATGCGGAGAAGAAGGTCGGCGTCACTGTATTCGCCGTGACAATCATGTCAATCCCTGCGGTCGGCGGGCCGCCTACCGGGTAAGTGACCGTATAGGTATGGGCTCCGAATGGGAACACGGTTGGGACGCCGGGAGGGTTAAGCGGCTGCTGCTGAGTAACGGCGGAGTGAGGCGTGAACGTCCAGGCAAGCACTTCGGACTCTTCAAACGCTCCACCAGTCGAAGATGTAAAGCCTACGTAGGCGCTGTCGTTGACCGTGCCATTCAGCATCAGGTTGAGATTGGCGGCGAGGTTGTAGGTGCCAGTGATTACCGGCACAGCATTTGCCGTCGGTGTATGGGTGCCGGGTGCAAAGGGCGGGTCGATGAAAATCTGAAGCAAATTTGGTGTCGCTTCTGTTGGCCCGCTGTAATTGACTACCACCTGATGGATGTTCCCGTCGGCAAGTGTCACGGGCAGATTGCTGTTGATTGCGCCGACAGGCACGCCATTGTTTATCAGGTTGACCAGGCATTGCTCAGTGTGTTCCTGCGAATTCGGCTTGCCGGCCCCGCAGTTCTGCACCGCGATATGGTTGTCGTTGTACGTGGAACTGGTATAGGTAGACACGTTGGTGTCCTGAGGGTCCCAGGCATTTCTGTAGGTGTCCAACTCAATGGCGAGGCTGTTGTCGATGCCGCCGTAGCCGATGCATCCGCCCATTCCACCGACAACGTTCGGTCCCGTCCCCGTTTCACGGCAATTTGTGTAGACGGGCGGTGGCGCCCCGAGCGCGTTCTGCACAACGAATGTGAGCCCGTCCGCAGTCGCATAACTTGCCTGGTTGGGAGTGAGTTTAAAGGCAAAATAAGTAGTGAATCCCTCGGCCACCCTTTGAGGCACTGAGAACCACATGCTGTTCGCCTGGTTCTGCTGGGGAGGAGTGGTCTCCACCGCGTAGTGGGTGCCCTGGACCGGTGGATTATCGGTAGGAATGGGATCGACCGAGGCCGGGTAAAGATCTAAATAAAATTGTGGATAAGGAGGGTTGCCGGGAAGATAGTTGAAGCACAGCAATGGATTCGGCGTATTCAGTGGCCCGTGGGCCGGGTCAGCGCAGCTATAGCTGAAATCGCTGTTCGCCTGGGGTGCGTCGAAGTCGTAGTAGGTGATCTGCTGGGCCGAGGCAGTAGCTAACAGTGAAAGCGCTCCCGCGACCAGCGTCGCGCAAGCAGCAACAAAACAGTTCGTTTTACGATTTCCCACGAGCATACCTCTCATTTTCGCGAAACTTGAATTGCGGGGTGTAGTTCATATCCTGTTGCCTGGAAGATCCACAGGAGTCATTGTCCACTGGAGGGGTGATTTCGATGATGTGGGTGCCGAACATGGCCTCGAAATTCGACGAAGCTATCGACACTTACAACAGGAACTTAAACATTCCCTAAAAGGGAAGTCAAGCAAATTGCAGCATTATAGATAGAATTGACCGGCTCTTCTTCGAGCCGACTGCGCTGTGAGTTACTCATTACTAAATAGAGGAGCGGAGGGCATAGTCTGTCCAGAATTGGCACACAGTGGCTCGATTCCCGTGTGAGGTAAGTCACATTAGAATGACCGGTACTGATGCAGCTACCGGGGCGTCCACTCCGGATGGCTGGTGAAAAGCCCCCCTACGATGCCTAGCTGGTAGACCAGAAATGAGCCGAACGAGAGGCTGACCATTCCTGATGCCACGCCCATATAGCGGCTGAGTTTGCCGAACCTATCTCCCGAATAGCTGAGCGGCACAGCCATGGCGGCTGTCATACCCATCATTCCAATCATTGTTCCTGCGCCGAAGACAAGCAGATATACGGTGGCCCAGACCGGGCTGTGGATCGTCGAGAGTACGAGAAGTGCGACGGCGGCCGAACCTGCGAGGCCATGAACGAGGCCAATGACGAGCGGTCGAAAGAACTGATAAATGCCGAAACGCCCCACAGTTTTTGCGAATAGCCTTTGCCGTCCTGTGTCGAGCTGGAGCGGTGTCGGTGGAATGAGTCCAGCTTGCGGCTTGCTCCAGCGGGTAGTCAGTTTGTGTAGCACTCCGGTAAGGTTCAAGATGCCGAGGACCACCAGCATAATAGCGACGCAGAACTCCATCGACAGGCCGATGCGGGCGGGAATCTTTACCCCGAAGAGAATGATCAGCGAACCGACGATGAAGATGGTGATGGTGTGGCCCAGGCCCCAGACCGAGCCTATGAAGGCGGCGTTGCGGATGCTCCTCTGCTTTGTCACGATGGTCGAAATCGCGACCACATGGTCGGCGTCAGTGGAGTGGCGTATACCGAGGATGAGTCCCAGTCCGGCGAGGAAGAGAACGGGGCCGAGATTTTCTTTCGAGAGCAGATGAAGGTTGAAGTGGGTCGTGGCAAAGGCCTGGTAGGCAAGAACTGATCCCAGGATAGTAATGAATGCTGACGAGGCGACGGGGAGCCACCGTTTCGTCAATGGGCCATCGATTTGAAGATGCGTCATGAACCGGCGCGCATAAACCATCATCATTCCGAACCCGATGAGGACAGCGGCAAGCCCAAGGCTGAAGGCGACAATCAGGAAGAATCCCAGGCCCACGCGGTGCAGGGCAAAGGCGCTGAGCAGGACGATTAGCGCCGCCGGGCAGGGAATGATCCCCCCCGTTATGCCCAGGGTAAATAGCTGGGTTAAGCTGACGGGGCTTGCTGATGTATCACGTGGGAGCGATATCCGGCGGTCTTCGGCCATCTCCTCGCCGGGCGACTTTTTAGCGAAGAACCAGTCGGTATGGGCTTCGCCGGGCGCATGGGTATGGTCGGTTGCCGTCCCGCTCAGGCGGCGCAGCAGCATGTAGAGGCCGAGCCCGGCAATAATTATTCCCGAAAGGACTCCGAGCCACGGGTAGAGCTGCTCCGGAACGATGTACCGGGAGGCGTACAGGGTGATTGCGCCGAGTGCAAATACGCCTGCGGTGTGGGAGATGGTCACGATCATTCCGAGCAGGACGGCGTGTCGGGCTGTCCCGCGCGAGCCAACCAGATAGGCTCCCACGATGGTCTTGCCATGGCCTGGCTCGAGGGCATGCAGCGCCCCTAACCCCATGGCGATAAAAGCCGCCGTGAACAAAAACCATGGGCTCAGATGTTGCGTGGTAATCAACTCTGTAAATTTACTACGCGGGGTCTTCTGCTGGTTAGCGCGCAGATCCATCGCACTCGACGATTGGGTGGCTGCGCTTTCCAAGCTCGGGGAGACAACCTTCACAACGGAGTCTAGGGGCTGATGGGACGAGGTCTGCGCGACGACTTGCCTTTGCGTAACGCGTGCGGGCGAAGCGGGGATACCTAGGTTCCGGGTCGTCGACTTCGGCGAAAGAGCGACAGCGCGGAGCGGAACAGTGCTCACAACGGAAGGATTTCTTGGCGCGAGGGATGACGACGTCGCCGCTACAGCAGGCAGCGTCGCTTCGATCGACGCCTGGAGGTCCTGAGGCGGGCTGCTAAGCAGATCGGTGGGATAGTTGCTCAATTCCGCGCTGCGGTCTGTAGTTGGCACTGAGCTCTTCAGCAGCGACCCAGCCGGCCCGAGCGCGATGATTTCCTTCCATCCAGCTTGACCCGGATAGTTGGCGTCCACATACCTAAAAGTGGCGTGAGTGCGGTCGATGCCGGCCGGGTACTGGGCCTCATAGAGAAATCCCATCTTCATTGTGGGCAGACCGCCCGCCCCGGGAGGGAAGATGACCTGGCTTGTCTTCATTTGCAGAGCGAGGGCCTTGCCGTCCAGGAGCAGAGTCAGACCGTGTCCGAGTTCAGCACCCCGGTCGGCGACAAAACGGAGGACCGCCGGGTCGCTCGCGCTTGCAGTGATGTTCCCTTTTTGAAGCTCCTGATATGCGGGAATTTCGGCCAGGTCGATGATGTACCGGACGCTGATGCCCTCACTCTGGAGCGTGATCTTCGAGTAATGGTTGACGCTGAAATTCCCCATCGGGTGCGCGAATCCGATCGCAGGGATGAAAGCGGTTAGAAGTAGCGCGAAGAGCGGAGGCAGGCACTTGTTGGGCATGGTTATCTGGGGCCTTCACTAGTAGATGCCTGCGATTCGAGAAGGCCCAGTTGCGCCTGGGCCACATCCGCGTAGAGCACGTGGAAATGTGGATTGATGGTGAGTGCTTCTTTCAGTTGATTGCGCGCCTCATCCCGGCGTCCCGCACGGTCTGAGATCATCCCTGCGTGGTAGAGCAACAAAGGGTCGTGAGTCCCGAACTGCAGGGCCTTCTTGCTGGCCGTGTCTGCTTCGGTGTATTTGCCATTTTTGTAAAGTGCCCACGCAAGCGCGTCCCAGGTGTAGATGTCGTGCCTGACCTCGAATTCCTTGTGGGCCAGCTCGAGTGCCTCGCTCAATTTGATGTCGTGGTCGGCGTAGAAGAGTGCGAGGTCGCGGTTGTGCAGCACCTGATTGATATGGCCGAGGAGACCTATGTATTCGACCAGTTGGTATTGTTTCTTGGCCTCGGCCTGGTTACCAGTTTTGGTGTAGAGATCGCCCAGTTCGCCGACGAAGATGGGCATCGGAACCACGGCAATTGCGCGCTGATATAGAACGATGGCCTCCGCGTACTTGCCCTCGTTGGCGCGGAGCTTACCAAGACCCGCCAGGGCGCGATAGTCTCCGGGATGAATGCTCAGTGCGGTGAGATAAGCAGAGTCTGCAGTGGCGACGTCTCCGGCCTGGGTTGAATACTCGCCGAGTTCGTAATAAAGCCATGCTAGATTTTCGTCTTTAAGTTCGGCTTCCCGGCCTTCGGCGATGGCGGTTTTCAGCAGGCGGATGGCTCCGTCTGTATCCCCCGATATGAATTTCAGATAAGAGATGCGGCTGTCTCTGACGTAAGCAGTCTCAGGTGATGGCGCTGAGCCCGGGGGCTGAAGACGCGCGTAAGCCTGCGTTGCTTTATCGTATTCACCCTTATCGGCGTCGGCATCGCCAACCACAGCGAAGGAGGAAACATCGCCGGAACCCAGAGCAA
This sequence comes from Acidisarcina sp., assembly GCA_036401395.1. Classification (GTDB taxonomy): domain Bacteria; phylum Acidobacteriota; class Terriglobia; order Terriglobales; family Acidobacteriaceae; genus DASWUZ01. The sequence continues at coordinate 24,739 of DASWUZ010000160.1, read as the reverse complement.
GCGCGCGCTGAGAGTAGTTGAGAGCGTCGTCGAACCGATGTTCGCCCATGCAGACTTCAGCCAGAGTCTGCAAAGGCGCGGCGGCGGCAAAATTTGTGGAATCCAGGTCAAGCGATTTGTTTAGCGCCTGTTCGGCGAGTTGGTAGTCATTGACGTCGCCGGTTTCTCTGGCGTGCTGAAAGTAGGCGGCGCCGAGCATGGAGTATCCCGTGGCGTCTTTCGGGTTGTTGGCAACATGTAGTTGCGCCTTGCGGATTGTTCGCGCCGTGTCTGTTGGCTGAGGAGTCAGGAGTGCCGACGGCACAGCGGTGAAGGCCGGGAGCGACGAAAGGTTCGGATCTGAAGGTAATTGCTCCGACTGAGGCAAGGACGCCTGCGAAGTGTCGGCGCTGGAACTGGGCTGAGATGGTGCTGCAGTCGTCAGAGATTCAGCCTGAATTTGGTTGCCCGGGAGGCTATCAGCGTGGCGCGACTCCGAGGCGTATTCCGACGTGGGGTCAGTGCGTATTGATAGTTCGAAATATTTACCCGCATCCTCGGCATGGCCGAGCTTCTGCGCGATATGTCCGGCATGGTTGAAGATCTGCGCATCCTGTATCCCGACCGCGATGGCCTTTTGCTCTGCTGCGTCTGCCTCTGCGAACTTGCCATTCGCGAAAAGAGCCCATGCGTAAGCGTCAAGCGTCCATACGTCGTGCCGCGCGGCGATCGCACGCTGTGCGACAGTCAGTGCGTTGGCGGTAGTCGCGGGGCTGGCGGCGTAGTACAGAATCAGTTCAGGGCTTGTGTTCTCGGCCTGAACAGCTTGTTTATCGGCTAGTCTCTCAAAGTTGGCAAAGGTGGTTGCTGCTTCGTTCGACTGCCCCGCAGCCTTTTGTGCTGCGGCCAACTGGTAGAGCACATGGGGATTTTTGTCCACAGGGGTCGCTTGCAGCAGAAGGGCCACTGCATCGGCGGGCCGCTCCCGGGCCATGCGAACGGGGGCGAGATTTTCGGCGGTGTAGATATAGCGGGGAAAAAGCTGTTCCGCCTGGGCCAGAGTGGCGGCTGCCGCTTCGCTCTTGCCGGTCGCGATCTGAATGGCTGCGATGCGATTCGCAATCCAGGCGAGTTCCTCCACCTCCGTCGGCGGGGTTTCGGAGTAGGCCTGATTCAGAGGCTGTAGCGCTCCCTCATCGTCCCCGTAGAGCACCCGCAGCTCTGAGACGAACAGCAAGGAGGGAACGTTGTTGGGAAGCATGTTCAGCATCCATTGCACATTTTTTTCGGCATCGGGATAGTCTCCGAGGGCCAAGTCAGCCTCGGCCAGATATCCGTACACCATGACATCGTCGGGGGTCTTGCGATTTAGAAGCGTGGCGCTCTGCCTGGCCTCGGTATAGCGATGACGGGCGAGCAGGAGGGCGATCTGTGTCTTCTGGAGCTGAAAATCCGTCGGGTCTACGTCGAAGCCCTGGGCAAGGGCCCGTGCTGCATCTTCGATGTAGCTAACGTCAGCGGTCTCGCGGGCACGCCTTAGATATGCAGTCGCCAGACTATTGAATGCCTGCACATTTTTTGGTCGGGCCGCGATCTGGCGCTTCGCAGAGTCGATGCTTTGTTGTGCCGGACTCGGTTGCTGATCGTCGTGTGCCAGCGATGCTGCCGTAGGCGCAGGTGAGACCCCACTCTGGGCGAGGGAAACTGAGGCGAGGCAGAAGCCAGGAACGAAAATGCCGAAGGCAAGCGCCCGGGCAAAAAAGACTTTCATGAAGACCTCGGGGAGCAATCGTTACACAGGCTCCTTGAGACGTGAAGTGCCTCAAGGAGCCCGCTGGTTATCAGTGGCTTGCTACTGTACCGGGCAAGTCGTTGTGCCGCCCTGATCATCAGGTGGTAGCGCACCGGAGTTGGAACGCTGGTTGCCGCAGCCGACTTCGCTGGGATCAATGTGACGGCTATCACGACCACTATAAGCAAAGTGGACGTAGGGGAAGGTCTCCTGGTAGGGGACGTCGGCGGTATTTACGCCATCACCGATCAGGTTGTTGGGAGCGACGTTAAATCCTGGGGCCAGGACCCCACCAGCGACTACGCGGGCTGCGATGTCAACGACATCGTCGCTTACGCGTCGACCATTGGGGAAGCCTGCTCCGTCACCGGCGATGAGTCCCAACCGTCTGCGACTGGAAATCGGGGTCGGAGGAACACCGGTGTTCAGGCGCAACAGGTCGGCAATCGGGCCCGTAGGTGTTCCAGCTGGGGCGATTGGGGGCATGTAAAACACCAGCGGATAGAGATCGGTCCGTGGCGGAGTGGGGATGTTGATGCCATAAATCGCATTGAAGATGCGAGCGAGTGTCGGATCCAGATCAAAGGAAGCGAACTGGCTGTCGTTTTTCGGTTGCTCCATGCTCCATTTGTCCTTGGAACCGGTTCCAATCACGAGCTCGTTGACCAGGGGATTGCCGAGGCGCTGGATCTGGTAGAAGTTACCGCTATCCATGGAGGGCATGGGGGAGTTGCGGATGGTGTACTGACGTCTCGATGTAGTTCCCCATGAGCCAATGACCGCGCGTGGATCAGTCGCGGGGTGAGTCGCACCATCGCTGGTCAGCAGTCTGATCGGGACTTCGATCGCGATGGTGTTGACGTTGAAACCTGAAACGGCATTGGGGGCCAGGTTTACGTTGTCAGCGGCATCCTCTGCCGGTGTCAAGACTCCGCCACCTGCAGCCGAACGGAAGTTGAAGCTGTCAAAGGCAGCGCCAAGATCGATAAAGAAGGGGTCTGCAACTGTGCCCGCAAACACCGAGATTTCATTGATGCCTGACGGCCCAGTCAGGTTGTGATAGACGCCCTGCTGTGCAAGCGCGGCGTAGTTGGGCATGGTGCGCGGGCCAACGTTGGACGGTACTGCAATCAGTGGGCTGCCGTTGCCAATCGAGTAGCTTACGCCGTCCTTGATCGCCGTTACGGTATAGGTCTGGATGGTATTGATTCCCGCCGAACCCGGGCCGGTGAGTGAGGTAATTGCAGGAGGAACAACAGGGGTTCCCGGCTTGACGGGGGCGGGAGAATTTGGAGGAGCATTGATGCCGCTTCCGGCACCCGCATAGCCCGTGAACAGGCTCGGAATGTTGATCTGACTTGTGAACCGGAACTGGATCGTTATGTCCTCGACCGCGTCCTGATTGTTGTCGATCTTGATCTGGTAAAGGATGTTCGGGTCGAAAGGAAAGTAGTTGGGCCCGTTGCTGGGCTCGAGGAACGGATCGACGTTCATGATGAAGGTGACGCGATCCGGGTGATCGTAGCTCACAAACGAGTAGAAGTCCGTGATGTCTGCCTTCTGATCGAGCGCCGTGATCGGGGCTTCCCGATGGCTGGAGGCGAAAGCTCCAGTCGGCGCGGCCATCACAAGACCCAAGGCGAGTCCGGCGATTTGTTTAGGTTTCAACATGTGGCTCTCCTGTTGCAGTGAAACGGTTAGGGGAACGGAGCCGACCTGACAGGAAGCGAGAGGTTGCAGGCGCTGGGACGGGTATGCGCCGCTCATTTGGCATCCTTACGGTGCCCGCTCGTCGCTGGATTTGAAGACTTTAGAATTCCGCCGAGCGGGTTTTCACCCCATGAACATCTCGTCTTAGTCCCGTCACTTGCCAAATGCTTCGGGCCGCCATTTTTGTTGGCGGATAGGACCTCATACTGCTGCTGCCTCAATAACAAGTCCGGGCTGTACGCTGTGCGATACTTTTCAAGAATGTACAAACGAATCGTTCTCAAACTTTCGGGCGAAGCTCTTGCCGCAGGCCGCGGTTTCGGTGTCGATGTAAAAAAGATCCACGAGATAGCCAATGAGATAGCCGAGGTCCACGAGACCGGAGTCGAGATCGCAATCGTGGTCGGCGGAGGAAACTTTTTTCGCGGCGTTGCGGAGCAGGCGAAGGACATGGACCGCGTTTCTGCGGACAATATGGGGATGCTGGCTACGGTGATCAATGCGCTAGCGATCCAGGACGCCCTTGAGAAGCGAGGTACATTCTGCCGGGTGATGTCGGCCATCGAGATGAATCAGGTCTGCGAGCCCTACATCCGGAGGCGCGCGGTGCGGCATCTGGAGAAGGGCAGGGTAGTCATTTTTGCGGCGGGAACGGGGAATCCCTACTTCTCGACCGACACTGCGGCTTCGCTGCGCGCCATGGAGATAAAAGCCGACGTACTGCTCAAGGGGACGAAGGTAGATGGTATTTACGACGCCGACCCAAAGCTGTATCCCGAAGCGATTAAATTTGAAGAGATTACCTACATGGATGTTTTGCGCCTCGGCCTAAAGGTGATGGACGCGACTGCGGTCAGCCTATGCAAAGACAACAACCTGCCGATGATCATCTTTGACATGAACGAGCCCGGCAACATCATGCGTGTTGTTGCCGGGGAAAAGGTCGGGTCTCTGGTGACGGCCTGAGGTGACTTCCTGAAAACGGCGGACGATTCGGGCACGCCGGGCGGAGATTGGACCGCTCCGTCTGCGCCGAATAGGAATAGGCCTCATTCGGCCTCAGAGAAGGCTGAGGGTGGGCCGGTTGGAGAGTTATCGCAGGGCGCTAAAAGCACCGGGGCTGACAGGAAATCCCGTCTTCCGGCTTTGACAGGGCTCAGGGCCTTCGCCGCTCTCAATCTGGTGTTCTTTCACTTTTCAGACCCCAAGTCCTTTGGCTGGTTTGCGCCCATCGTTTACAACGGCTACACGTCGGTCAGTTTTTTTCTGCTGCTCTCGGGATTCATCCTTACCTACAACTACGGCGACAGGGCAGCGCAAGGCGGTCTTGGAAAACGGGAATTCTGGATTGCGCGATTTTCAAGGCTTTACCCCGTCTACATATTCACTTTGGTAGTTTCCCTTGGCATGCTGGCTGAGGAGTTTCGTTCTCGCAGTGCCGGCCAGTTCGCGCTCGGCGCGGTTCTTACCCCGCTGTTGCTTCAGGGATGGCATCCGATGCTCGCCACGTTCTGGAATACGCCGGCGTGGACCATGTCCACCGAGGCATTCTTCTATGTCATTTTCCCGTTTGTGATCGTTTGGAGGAGGCCGAAGCGGCTTAGACCATTGCTTGCGGCGATGTTTGCTTTGTGGATTGCCGGTATGGTGCTGCCGGCTCTTTATATGTGGCTCCATCCAGATGGAGATTTGTGGCCGGGGCGGTACACAAGCGGCATGTGGCTGCGAGCTTTGAAATTCACGCCTCCTCCGCATCTGCCATCGTTTCTATTTGGTATTTTGCTGGCCGATGTAAATGCACGGCTGCCGCAAGCCAATCATGCGAGATTCGCATTCGGGGCCCTGGGGCTCGCCGGCGTATACGGTGTGCTTTGCTTCGCAGACCGGCTGCCTTACGTGTTCCTGCATGATGGTCTTCTGATGCCGCTTTATGGGAGCATTATCTTAGGGCTGGCGGGTCAAAATTTCATCAGTCGATTTTTTGGACTGGCGCCATTTGTCAGGGTGGGGGAAGCAAGCTACTGCCTTTATCTGCTCCACTTCAACCTTTGGGACCTGATACACCGTTTTGGCTGGATGGACCGCACGCACCTGATCAGGCTGGATCCCTGGATAAGCTACCTGATGCTGGTCGCCGGGGCGTTGCTGACGATGCAGTGGATCGAGCGGCCAGGGCAACGCTGGATCAAGAGTTGGTTCGGCAAGCGCGCGGCAACTCCTACAGGCGCCGTTTCACTTCCCTAAGCAGATAGCTGCCCAGGCTCAAAACCCTGGGTCATCCCTCTCGAACCCGTTCCTTGGCACTCAAAAAACGGACTCATCCCGCTCAAAAATCTCGAGTCATCCTGAGCGTAGCGAAGGATCTGCGGGCCTAAAAACCATCGCAGGTGCATCCTGACCTCGGTATCCGGGGCAATTGCCTGGCCGACCAATGTTTCCGGCTAAAAGATCCGGTAACCAATTCCGACACTGAAGCCGTTTGGATTCAGGCCGCTGCTGGGTAGTCCCGGAAGGCCCGGAGCTGACGGCCAGAATTGGTATTCGTAGTCGGCGCGGGCGTTGATTCGCGGGCCGATGCGGTAATCCAGACCTCCACCTGGGACAAGCGAAAAGTAGCCGCCATAGGCGAGACTGTAGGGATAGTTGATCTCTCCTGCACCCAGGAGAAGTTTCGCGTAAGGGCGGTATTTGCCGAACTTCATTGAGTATTTTGGTCCGGCTAGGTAGTGATCGGAGTGGAAGTCATAGCTCTGGTTGAAGCGAAGGAACCGGACCTCGCCCTCCGCGCCGAGTCTTCCGAATAGGTCCCAGTCGACATACACGCCCGCTCCTGAAAGGCGCATGGACGAGGAACTGCCGCCGTTGTAGTCGGAGTTGAAGTTAGAGTAGAAGCCCCCAACATACAGCGCCGGTTTGCCGCCAACGGACGCAGCGGCTACCTGCGCCGAGGCGAGCGACGGAGCTGTGAGCCACCCGAAGACGAGGGTGGCGAGTACTATAGGGATCCTCAGCATTAAGCCGTCACTTGTTTTGCGGTGGTGCGGGAGCCGCCGCGCCGTCTGGCCCGGGAGCAGACGTTGCAGGAATGTTGCTGGATGTCGTAGCAACCGGAGCCTGGTCGGGAGGAGGTGCGCTGGTCCCGGTGGTCTGAGCCGGCTGGGTCGCAGGGACGGATGCAGGCATAGTCTGAGAGGCTGGGGGAGCATAGCGAGACAGCCTCAAAAAGACGGGTGTAACTTCCATCGGCATTTTGTCGCGGGGGTTTAGTATCACCGCCGGCCGCGCGTTGAGGGAGTAAACCTTGTCGTCCCATGGGTCAATCTTCAGATGGCTGCCCAGGGGCAAGGCCGCAATCTGGGTCAGGTTATTCACGTCCAGCTTGGGGGCCATCTTCGCAAGATCACCCATCCAGGGCGTGCCGTCCTTGCGGAGAAGAGAGTCGCCGAGCCGGGGAGTGACCAGTGCGGGAAGCTGCTTCTCGCGCGCGGTCAATTGCGAAAAGAACAGCGCCGCGCTCTGCATCTTGTCCTTATAGACCGAGGCTTTGAGTATCTCCAGGGACTTTTTGGCGGCGGCCTCGTTGTCGCGGTCGTCGTGGACCATGTTGATTCGTTCGAAGGTCGACTGATCGGGAAATAACAGCCGGTCGTTGAATGCGTAGCGGGTGTCTACGTGGTGGCCGAGGGCGATATGCGCGAGCTGGAAGCTGATGACTGCGGCAAGGTCTTCTTCAGAGGGCAGAACGTCTACCAGACCCTTACTCAGGAGAATGGTGTCGCCGACTGCGAGCGATTCCAAAGGCGCCGTCAACAGGACACGGCAGTGGACTTCGCCGGGAAGCACCATATTGCTGCCGATAATGAGGTTGTTAGTGACCGTTTCGAGGACCTTATCGAAGTCGCTGACTGGGGCAAGAAGGCCGGCCTGGACGAGCCGGTCAAGGACGTTGTGTTCCGCCTGGGAGACCCAGGTATGCTGGGCTTCAAGAGGGCCGACATCCTGCGAGTTTTCGCTCTGGTCGGTCGCGTTCTCTACCTGAATGGTGGCGTTATCGGACTGTGACGTCGGCAGCTTCAGGGAGTAGCCCCAGAAGTAAGTTTGAGCGCGGAAGGAAAATGGGCGATTGGAGTCGGTCTTCTGGGAATCTTCGACGTAGATCGCTACCGGCAGCCAGAGGTCGGGCTGCAGATTCATGCGCCAACTATCGAAGTGGAAATACTTGGCGGCCTCGTCCTGATGATTTCCGGTAAAAGTGCCATTGCTGCGGACAATGTTCCCGTCCTGATCTTCGATCCATATTCGGCCCAAAAAGCTTCCCGGCTTGTCTCCCGGCTTCGGGCTCACGTCGAAAACAAAGGTGCGTACCGAACCCAGGAACTCACGCCTTACAAAGGCGAAGTCATAATGCTCTTTGTTGAAGTTGATCGGATCGATGAACATCATGTCCATGAAGCCGGTGGAGACATATTCGTTCTCGAAGTGGAGGGCCTTCCCCAGGCCGGTGATGGCCTTCATTGATCCGCGGAAGAAGCCTTTCTTGGCCGTCTTTTCCTGAAAGTCCTTGGCGTTGAATGTCTTTCCGAAATCAACCCGGCTGATGATGTAATCATCGGAAACAGGAACCGCGTAAAGCTCGGCGTCCGGCTTCATGTTTTGTATATACGTCTGGACGATTGGAGCACGCTTCTGCAGCTCTTTAATCGTGGTTTTTTCGCGGGCCAGGGCCTTGTCGATGAGGGCCGCCTGCTCGGCAGTGAGGGGGGTCGCCGGGGTGAAACGTTGCTTCGATTTGGCCAGAGAGGGCAGAGGGCTCAGGCTGAGCAATGCGCCGCAGAGTATTAAGGCGATTCGAGATTTCCTTACGAACATTTCAAAGGCTCCTGAAGGTATCGCTGCAAATGATCGTCTTCCGGGAAGCGTTGCTTATCATCGGACGATGATCACCAATCAAGCGAGCTGGAAAGTGATATTCACGTTACTGATCTGGTCGACCGGCTGGCCGTTCTTGAGGGCCGGCTTGAAACGAATCTGCATCGCTGCCCGCTTGGCCTCTTCATCAAGACCATGGCCGAGTCCATTGACCACGCGTAAGACTTCGACCTGACCGCTGGCGGTGAAGCGCACTTGAAGGGTCACCTGGCCCTCGATCCGGAGCTGACGTGCCTCTTCGGTATAGGCGGGGCGGGGTTTAGATGTAAGCACAACGCCGATCGTAGCTGGTTCGGTCGGCCGCACTGTAGCGGCCGCCGGAGCTGATGCTACGTTGCTGGAAAAATTGGCCGTGGCTACTGTGCCGTGAGCCGCCGTGCCTGTACCGCCGACGGTGCCGCTATTGAAACCAGCCGATGCAACTGCTCCCCGGCTTGTTCCGCCGGGTACACCGTTGGCTACGCCTGATCCGAAGGAAGTTCCGTGCACCGACCCGGCGCGTGCCGATCCGGCACCCTGTCCAGCCCCAGGTGCGGCGGCAAAGCTACCCACGGTGGCGATGTTCGAAGGTCGATTGGCGTTCGGATTTGCCACCACACCCGAAGGATCGCCGAAACCGCCGGTTTTAACTGTGGGGGCCGACCGGTTATTCGCTACCGGCGTGGGATTGTTACTGGCAAAAAGGCCAACCTTGGGCAAAGGAGGCGTCACGACAGCCTTCGGCCGCGCGGCCGGCACCTGAGGCATCACTGGGGCCAGCTTAACGGCCTCGATTTTTGGTGGCTCAGGCTGAGGCTTAGGTATCTGGATCTGTCTCGGAAGCTCGATCTTTGGCTGAACTTTGGGTGGCGGAGCCACAACCTTGACTTTCGGCACCACCGGAGGAGGGGGCTTGACAACGGTGACCGGAAAGATCAACTCGGTATGTTCGAAAGTTTTAATTCTGGCTGCCTTGCGGGCGGCCGCGACGGTGAAAAGAATCAGCAGGCCCGCAAAAAGAATGTTGGCAATGAATGCAATGGTGAAATAACGGCCACGTCCTTCAGGCTCGGGAAGCAAGCCCAGGCTTGGTTTCAAGGTGGTACCGCCGCCCGCGGGAACACTGATTTGCAATGCGGGTCGAGCACCCGGCTTGGAGAGCTCTGGGATTTCCTGTGCCATGATCTCAGCCCTGTTTTGATGCATACCTTGTCCCTACCGGAAGCTCTTCGATGAACCAGTTTGACAGCAGCAATCCTGGCTGCCACCCGATGACCGGTCTTGGCGGCGGCTGTTGAGACAAGCTGCCTCCAGCGGCGTGAAGGAGTGCGAGCAGGTGTTTGTGAATGAGACTAATCTGATGCGATCTCCCGTGGAGAGTGTTGTCTGTTAACGGTACACTCCTCAAGCCGGACTGCTCCCGTCTATTCTAGACGAACCTTTGCTATCTTAGACTTTTAAGATGCTGCTCTGGTTATGTTAAACGAGAACAGAAACCAGTCACGGCCTGGAGCAAATGCAAATCCGCTCGTGTGTAGGTGATCATGCTAACGCAGCAGCCCGCGAGCGGAACATCCGTGCCCTCCAATTTAACCTCAATTAAACTAGCATCAGTGGTTTTCGAGCCGAAGACCGGAATCGAGCGACACCTTTGCGCATTTTAGTAACTGGCGGAGCAGGCTATATTGGCGGTACAGTGGCAGGTTTGCTTGTAAGGGGTGGCCATCAAGTGACCGTTTATGACAACCTCTGCCACTCCGAACGAGACATGGTTCCCCAGGGCGTCGACTTTGTACCGGGCGACATCGCGGACCGTGTAAAGCTCGAAAAGCTCTTCGACAACCAGCCGTTCGACGGCGTAATGCACTTCGCCGCATTGATCGAGGCTGGCGAGAGCATGAATGTCCCGGAGATTTATTTTCGTAATAATACCGCTTCAACCCTAAGCCTGCTTGAGGCGATGCTGGCTAAGGGAGTGAAGCGCCTGGTCTTTTCCTCGACTGCCGCCGTGTACGGCGAGCCGGAGTCGGTGCCGGTCAGAGAGGACGCGCCCAAGAAGCCGACCAATCCCTACGGAGAGTCAAAACTGCTGGTGGAACAAATGCTGGGGTGGCTCAATCAGGCACACGATTTTCGATATGCAAGTCTCAGGTATTTCAATGTGGCCGGAGCCGAGCCGGGACGCGGCCAGTCCCATGAACCCTATTCTCACCTGATCCCGATTGTTCTCGACGTGGCGCTTGGGCGGCGAAATAGTATCACCATCCATGGGCGGGATTACCCCACGGTGGATGGCACATGTGTGCGTGATTATATTCACGTGCTCGATCTGGCGGGGGCCCACCTGCTTGCCTTTGAAGCCCTGGAGAACCACAGCCGTCTCATCTACAACCTTGGCAACGGCAGGGGTTTCAGTGTGCGCGAGGTGGTGGAGTCGGCGCGGCGGGTGACAGGGCACCCGATCCCGGTTGTCGAGGGCCCCAGGAGGCCGGGAGACCCAGCAGTGCTCATAGCCAGTTCTGAAAAAATAAGCGAGGAACTTGGCTGGCGGGCGCAATTCGCAGAGTTGGACGCTATCGTTGGAAGCGCGTGGGCCTGGCATAAGGTCCGTTTCGGTCCGAAAAACTAAGCGAAGCAGGCAGCGTGCTCGATCTAGATCAGCGCACTTGGCGGCGCAGGAACTCGTCAAATAACGGCACCGTAAAGGCATTGTCTCCATGTGCGGGGCTATAAATCATTCCCTTGCGAATGAGTGAGCTTCTAAGGGGGCCTATCGATGTTGGCTTGACTCCCATGTTTTCCGCGATGTCCCCGGATCGTTGCTGCTCCCCGCCAACGTTTACCATGGCAAAAAGGAAATCTTTTTCCCTCTTAGTCAGCCGGTCAAACCGAACCCTAAAGAAGCTCTGATCCAGTTCGTTGATAGCGCGGGATGTCGCGATGGTGACGTCCTCAGCGTTGATGGGAGACTGGTCGGCCGTATTCCAGGTTTCATAGCCCCATTGCTGCAGGAAATAGGGATACCTTCCAGTTTTATCCAGAATGGCGTCCAGAGCTTCGGGAGTAAAGCTTGCTCCTTGGGCATGGGCTGGTATTTCCAAGGCACGTTTAGCGGCCGCCTTTCCTAGAACACCGATCCGAGGGAAGGTAAAGAGCCGTTCGGAGTAGGATTGTGAGCGCCCTGCCAGGCCCAGAATCAAAGGAAGACCAGCCGCATAAAGGATGAGGGGAAGGCCTCTTTGAGAGACCTGATGCAGCCCCATGATCAGGGCGCTTAGCTCCTTTTCATTGAGGTATTGAAGCTCGTCGATCAAGAGGCAGATGGACGCATTGCGCGAAAGTGCGGCCTCCGCCACAGCAATCAACAGCTCCCCAAGGTCATGTTCCAGATCGCCGCTGTCGGCGGTTCCAGGTTCGGCCTGAATTCCGAGCTCCACGTCAATCTGTTCGTTAAGTACGATTTTCGCCTTGAAAACGCTCGCGAAACTTTTCAGGACCTTAAGTCCTCGCCGGGCTACATCGCTTACGTGCGCGCCGGTATTGAGCTTCAAGAGCACTCGGCGCAGGTGCGGGAGCAAGAGTACCGGTAAGCTTTTGTCCTCATGAGCTTCAATAAACACGGTTATAAATCCCTTGGACTCAGCCATTTCCCTGACACGGTTAAGAAGCACCGTCTTTCCCACGCCTCGCAGGCCGACGAAGATGGAGCTTCTGCTGAAAATGCGCTGTTGCACCCGCTGCAGGGTTATATCGGCGTCAGTCAGGATGGATTCCCGTCCCGCGAGTTCCGGTGGCTGAGTACCAGCTCCGGGCGCAAAGGGATTTCTTAGGTAGTCCATGCCAATCACCATACAACATTTATGTGAGAATTGGAACTAATTCAATATAATTCAACAAACTTCCAATTCGTCAATAAAGTCTATAGCCTTGATTCACTTTAGCGATGGGCCTTGAACGGTGGGCCCCAACTAACGACAAGGCCGCTGAAAGGAAGGGCTGCTTGCCTTAGTTTCCATCGGATATTAGTGTGAAGGCCAGCAATCTAGCGAGCAGTGAGGGCCACGGGTGACGATCGGCTTAAATCCTAATCTTGAAAGCATCTTGCGTGAGAACCGCGTTTTTCCACCGCCTGAAGAATTTGCAGCCAAAGCGCACATCAAGAGTTTGCAGCAGTACCAGGAACTCTACGCACGGTCCATCGCCGATCCGGAGGCATTCTGGGCAGAAATCGCGGCGGAGCTTCATTGGTTTGCGCCTTGGACAAAGGTGCTTGAGTGGGACCTGCCGTGGGCGAAATGGTTTGTGGGCGGAAAGATCAATCTCTGCTACAACTGCGTGGACCGGCACGCCCTGGGCGGGAAACGAGACAAGGTGGCGATTCTCTGGGAGGGCGAGCCCGGAGAGGTTCGCCGGCTGACTTTCGGGGACCTGCATCTTGAAGTGCAAAAGTTCGCCAATGTCCTGAAGGGCCTGGGCGTGTTGAAGGGCGACCGCGTAGCCATCTATATGGGCATGACGCCTGAGCTGGCAATCGCGGTGCTGGCATGTGCGCGCATCGGCGCGGTGCACTCGGTGATCTTCGGGGGATTTGCAGCCCACGCGCTGGTAGATCGGATCAATGATGCTCAGTGCAGCGTAGTCATCACGCAAGACGGGTCTTACAGGCGCGGCGCCGAGGTCAAGCTGAAAGCAGTTGTAGATGAGGCGGTGGAAGCCTGTCCATCGGTAAAGAGCTTAGTGGTGTATCGACGGACGGGCTCGCAGGTGACATGGAAAGAAGGCCGGGACAATTGGTGGCACAATCTGATGCAGGATGCGTCGCAGGAATGCCCGGCGGAGCACCTCGACTCAGAAGACCCGCTCTACATTCTCTACACGTCGGGAACGACGGGCAAGCCGAAGGGCCTGGTACACACGACGGGTGGCTACGCTGTACAAACTTACCTAACGAGCAAGCTGATCTTCGATCTTCGAGAAGAAGATATTTACTGGTGTACGGCTGACATCGGCTGGGTGACCGGCCATTCGTATGTGCTCTACGGGATATTGCAGAATGGCGTCACCTCGCTGATGTATGAGGGGGCCCCGAACCATCCTGGGCCCGACCGATTCTGGAAAATCATCGAAGACCACAAGGTCAGCGTGTTTTACACCGCGCCGACGGCGATCCGCGCCTTCATCAAGTGGGGCGAACAGCACCCCAAGGCCCACGACCTTTCTTCGCTGCGGCTATTAGGTACTGTGGGTGAGCCCATCAACCCTGAAGCCTGGATCTGGTATCAGCAGGTTATTGGTGGAGGTCGTTGCCCGATCGTAGACACCTGGTGGCAGACGGAGACCGGGGCCCATCTGATTGCGCCAATTCCAGGAGCCGTACCCACCAAGCCGGGTTCAGCGACGCTGCCTTTTCCAGGGATCGTGCCCGAGGTGGTGACTAAGGAAGGCGAGCCTGTGCCTCCCGGCTCCGGCGGTCTGCTTGTAATTCGGAAGCCGTGGCCGTCGATGGCGCGGACAATTTATAACGATCCTGAGCGTTTCGTCCAGCAGTACTGGAGCGAGATTCCCGGCTCCTACCTCACCGGCGACGGGGCGCGCATGGACAAGGACGGCTATTACTGGCTGATGGGCAGGGTAGACGATGTGATCAACGTCTCTGGCCACCGGCTCGGCACGGTAGAGATTGAGTCGGCATTGGTGGCCCACAAGAAGGTCGCCGAGGCTGCCGTCGTCGGGCGGCCTGACGAGATGAAGGGGCAGGCGATTTCAGCCTTCGTGACCCTGGAGGCAGGCCATCAGCCATCAAAAGAGCTGAAGGAGGAGCTGCGCGCCTGGGTCGCCAAAGAGATAGGAGCGTTAGCGCGCCCCGATGACTTGCGGTTCACCGAACAACTACCAAAGACCCGCAGCGGCAAGATCATGCGGCGACTCTTGAGAGAGCTGGCGGCGGGCGGCGACATCAAGGGTGATACGTCTACCCTTGAGGATTTTTCGGTCATCGCGCGGTTACGGGAGTCTGACGAAGTTTAGACCGGGTGCCGAAGCCGGACGATCGCGTTGGTGAGCTGCTTCGTGGGCCTCGTGCTAATTCTCGCAAGCATTGTTGGGAATGCTCCTGTTCCCGCGGCAATTTGTTATGCTCAGCGCAGCGGTCTCAATGCCGCTGGCCCATCGAGGGGGGATTTTGCCCAGTCAGCAAGAAGTGCAGTGGTCTCAGCTCAAGGTTGGAGTGGTGGTGGTGGTGGCGCTTGCGGCGCTGACTACGCTCATCTTCCTGATGGCCGGCAATACGGGAGGCTTTCTCACCGGCAAACTGACAGTGCGTTCTTATTTTGAGAATTCCGCAGGGCTGAAAGTCGGCGCCCCGGTCAATCTTGAGGGCGTGACCATCGGAACGGTGAAGGGCATTCGGATCGTTCCCGAGCGCAAGCTGACCCCCGTCGAAGTGACGATGAAGATCAGCAAGAAGTTTTCGACCGCGGTGCGGGACGACTCCAAGAGCAGCCTCGAAACCGTTGGAGTGCTGGGCGACACGGTGGTTGATATCGACAGCAAGCGTGCTGTCGGTGGGGAGCTTCGCGATAGCGCTGAGCTGCAAACCACCGAGACGCCGAACCTGACTGACGTGATCAAGTCGAGCCAGGGAACGATCGAACAGTTGAATACCATTCTCGCGAAGGTAGACAATCTCGTCGATTCGCTGAATACAGGCAAAGGATCTATCGGCCAATTGATTAACGATCCTGCACTCTACAATAAGGCCCTCTCCTCGGTAAACCAGTTGCAGCAGCTGATCGATCAAATCAGCAGCGGCAAGGGCTCTATCGGTAAGCTTGTCACCGATGACACGCTATACGATCGCGCTAACGCGACGGTGGGGCGGCTGGAGAAGATCACCGTGGACCTCGACAACGGCAAGGGCTCAATCGGCAAGCTGCTCAAAGACGACACCCTTTACACGAACTTGAACCAGACGGTAGGAAATGCAAACCAGTTGCTGGCCGAGATCAATGCCGGCAAAGGCAGCCTGGGCATTATCGCCAAAGATCCTAAATTTGCGCAGAAGCTCGATGACACCCTGACCCGGCTGGACTCTGTGCTGGTGCGGATCGACAAGGGCGAGGGCACAGTGGGTCAGCTTGTGAACAACCCATCCCTCTACAACAATCTCGACCAGATGCTCACCGAGAGCCGTGGTCTGATCGCCGGCATACGCGAGAATCCAAAGAAATATCTGACCTTCCATGTGAAGGTTTTCTGAGTTTTGAGAAATAATGGCGTCTCCAAGCCGAATGACTGCCAAACCTCCGCCTACTTTCAAAGTCTAAGGAACCTAATGCACCTCTTTCGTCTTGTCCTCAGTCGTAGTTTTTTAGCTACCACAGTGGTCGCTGCCCTTTTTGGTACGACTGCTTTCGCCCAGACCGCTTCAGGGGCGGAGGCTATCGTGGCGATAGAAACAGCGGCGGGCAGCTCTCCGGTCGAGCCCAAGGCGCCGCATAGTTTCGATCTTACGGCGATCGACAAGACGGTCGATCCGTGCGTGAACTTCTACGAGTACGCGTGCGGAAACTGGCGTAAGGCCAACCCAGTGCCATCCGATCAGGTGCGGTGGGGCCGGTTCAATGAGCTCACCGAGCGCAACCGATATCTGCTGTATACGGAACTCAAGCAGGCAAGCGCGCCAAGTCCGAAACGGACTCCGCTGGAGCGCAAGTACGGAGACTTTTTTGCGGCGTGTACCAACGAAGCCCTGACCAACCAGAAGGGTGATGAGCCCATTCAACCGATGCTCGCTCAAATAGCGGCCTTGAAGGACAAGAAGGAATTGGCAGGGCTGGTCGCTTACTTTCAGGAGCAGAAGGCGGTCAACGCATTCTACCGGTTTGGGTCGGAGCAGGATGCCAAGGACTCGACTCAGCAGATTGCAGTGGCCTTGCAGGGAGGCCTATCGCTGCCCGACCGCGATTACTACATTGTGGACGAGCCGCGCATGGTGAAGATCCGCGACCAATACCGCGAGTACGTCACGAATATCTTCAAGCTGATCGGGGATTCGGACGAAGTAGCGGCGGCGGAGACGAAGAGCGTAATCGACGTCGAAACGGCGTTGGCGAAAGGCTCGATGCCGCGGGTCGATATGCGCGATCCCCTCAAGGTCTACCACCCTATGCCGGTATCTGACCTGGTTGCGCTGGCGCCGGATTACGACTGGGCTAGCTATTTCACCGGGGTCGAGCTCAATGGGCTTAGCCACCTGAATGTCGCCACTCCGGACTTTTTCAAAACGATGGACCAGGTCGTCACCTCGAACGACCTGAGCGTGCTCAAGAGCTACCTCCGGTTCCACGTGGTTAACGGGGCTGCGCCACTGCTTTCGGACAAGTTCTTCAATGCAAATTTTGAGTTCTTCGGCCATGAACTACAGGGGCAACTGACGCCCACTCCGCTATGGAAGCGATGCACCAGCATGACGGACCGCGCGCTCGGCGAGGCCGTTGGTCAGGACTGGGTAAAGAAAAACTTTCCTCCCGACGCCAAGGCGAACATGGAGAAGCTGGTTGCTGCGCTGAAGAAGGCGCTGGGCGAGGACATTGAATCCCTCCCCTGGATGACCGACGCGACCAAGAAGGAAGCGGAAGCTAAGCTAGCGGCCTTCCGTCAGAAGATTGGCTACCCGGAAAAATGGCGGGATTATTCAACCCTGACCGTGAGCCGCACCGACCTTGTCGGCAACGCCCAACGTGCGTCGGAGTTTGAGTTCAAGCGCGACCTGCACAAGATTGGCACCCCGGTTGACGAGAAGGAGTGGGGTATGACTCCGCCGACGGTGAACGCGTATTACGACCCAAGCAATAACGACATCAACTTTCCAGCGGGGATCCTGCAGCCGCCTTTCTTCGACAACTCTAAGGACCCGGCGGTGAACTTCGGGGCGATCGGGGTCGTGATCGGCCACGAGATGACGCATGGTTTCGACGACCAGGGCAGCCAGTTCGACGGCAAGGGAAATCTACGCGAGTGGTGGACCCCTGAAGACCGCAAGAAGTTCACCGAGCGAACCGACTGCGAAGTGAAGGAATACGGTGGGTTCGAGGCCGTTCCGGGGCAAAAGCTGAACGGGAAGCTGACACTTGGCGAGAACACCGCAGATAACGGTGGCCTCCGTATTGCGTATCAGGCGCTCCTGGAAACGCTGGCTGCCCAGGGATCGAGTGTGGACGCCAAGATTGATGGCTATACGTCGGCGCAGCGTTATTTCATCTCTTTTGGGCAGGTCTGGTGCCAGAACTCAACCGACGAAAGTGCCCGAGTGCTGGCGCGTACCGATCCTCACTCGCCGGGCGAGTGGCGGGTGAATGGGGTTGTTCAGAATTTCGATGAGTTCGGGAAGGCATTCGATTGCAAGCCGGGCCAGCCGATGACACCCGTAGACTCATGCCATGTGTGGTGACGAGTAACGCAGGGGTCGCTCGGAAGGGCCGGAAGTTGATCTGACGGCGGTATCTAAAGCACGGAACGCGGTAGCCGAAAGCGTCCCAAGCTTTTACAATTCAAACGGGAGCTTGTTTCCCAAACAGTTTGGCTGCGAACGCAGCTCGGTCCCATCCCCTGGGATGTAAGGACGAAGGAAGCGCATGAAGTTCAGCAAATCGGGCCGTATCGTTCTGGCCCTACTCGTAACATCCATCGTAAGTCTCGGCATTACCTCCTGCACCAGCGACTACTCGATCGGCTATCTTTACGTGACGGGCACCTCCGCCAACAACACCAGCGGTGTTTCAGGCGAGATCACCGGTTTCAAGATCAGCAATAATACAGGCGCTCTGACCCCGGTCGCGGGCTCCCCCTTTGGCAGCGGCGGGGAGAACCCCAAGCGTGCGCTTGTCTATTCAAAGACGGGCCGCTTCCTTTATGTGCTTAACACCGGAGATGCAACTACGGGAGCGGGCGGCGGGGTGGCCCTCTTCTTCATCGGCGGAGCCGGTTCGCTAACGTTCCAGTCTCTTTACACGAGCCAGGGAACTGCGCCGCAGACTATCGTCTCGGATTCCACGGGAGCTCATCTTTACGTCATCGACCGGTATGGGCCGAGCACCTATGCAGATGGCTTCACGCCTACGCCCAGCCCTTGTGTTGACTCAACCGGGGTTGCGCACCCGTTAGGCGCGGTCACAGTATTTACGGTGGACGCAAGTACTGGCCGGCTCTCAATCATCACCAATAACCAGGTGAAAGATCCAACACACAACAATTCAAATCTGAGCTACTTTCCGCTGGGCTGCTTCCCGATAGACGCTGCGGTGGCTCAGGGAAACCTCTACACGATTCAGCAGGGTACGGTGGCGACCGCAGACCTGCAGTCGGTCTTCACCTACTCTGCATTGTCTTCCGGTCAGCTAGTACTCACTTCCAACGCGGTCCTTCCGACGAATGCGTCCAACCTGACTGCCATTTCGACAGATGGAGCGACAGTTTATTTGCTGGACGCGGGCCCGAATCCCTTATCGCCCTCAAACCTCAGCTACATTCTGCCTTACCAGGCTGGCGGCACGGGAGGGGCCTTGACCATCGCTTCCGGTGGCATTGTGCAGAACGATCCGTCGGTACAGAACCCAGTAGCGTTATTGGTTGAGCAAGGTGCACACAAATTTGCCTACGTGGCCAATGCTGGCCCTGACCTTAGCACGGTAGGAAATGGTTCGAATAGCGCAATAAGCGCGTTCAACATTGTTAACAGTCAGTTGAGCCTGTTCACAGCGCAAGAACCAATCCCTACCGGGTCATCTCCGCGCTGCATAGTTGAAGACCCGTCAAATCAGTATATTTACACCGCCAACCACGACAGCAATAACGTGACGGGTCACTTGCTGGCCACAAAACAAGGGACGCTGACTCCGCTCAGGCACGCGTCTACGAGTTTTTCAACTGGCGGAAACCCGACATGGTGCGTGGTTACCGGCAGGCTCCAATAGCTGGTTCCGTTTTAGTTGAACACTTCAAGAGTGCTGATGCTCGTCATTCGGTGCTATGGCTGTAGAGAGTTTGGGCCGCCACAAGCGATCGAGGCTCTTCAAATTGGACCGGGAGCGATCCCGCATATAAGCAAATTGCAACCCGTGAGCCAGCCTTTCCTTGCTGACCCGGACGAAGGAAGCGCATGAAGTCGAGGAAATTCGGCCGGTTCATTCTGGCCTCAGCAGTCTCAGTTGGAATGGTTTATAGCATCACGGCGTGCGGTGTGAGCCACACGGTCGATTTTGTGTTCGTGACCGCTTCCAAGGGCACGACCAATGGCGTAGGGCAGATTTCATCCTTTGCCGTTGACTCGCAATCGGGCGCATTGTCACAGGTACCGGATTCGCCGTTCTTGTCTGGTGGCAGGAATCCCGTAGCAGAAGTCACCGGTGCGGACAGTAAAAACCTTTACGTGGCCAACGAGCTCGATAACACCATCGTGCAGTTCCAGATCGGAAACGACGGCAAGCTCTACTCGACACATACTGTAAATACTCCCGGCTCTGAGCCCGTGGCGCTCGCCGTAAGTCCGGACGGCAAATACCTGTTTGTACTGGACAACTTTCGTCCTAACAACCCGGTGTACACAGACCTGAACCCAGGCCCCGGTGGATTGGTAGTGATTCCCCTGGATAGCACCGGAAACTTTGGGACCCCGGTGGCGAACGGTAATACAAGTTTCTGGCCATTGCCGTTTCAACCCGCGGCAATCAACGTACTGGCGAACGGTAGTTCCTTATATGTGGTGAGCAGGACCGGCAGCGTCCCGGGGACGAATGGTGTGGTGACGGGATTCAGCATCGGTTCTGGTGGGACGCTTACTCCTGTCGCGGGCAGCCCCTTCACGGCGGGGACAAGCCCGAACGCCATCGCCAGCGACCCGACCAGCCGCTTCGTTTATGTAACCGACGGAGCTTCGAATCAGATCATTTCGTACGGAGTGACTTCAAGTGGCGCCCTCGTACCCTCGACGAATGGTCCTACAACGACCGGCGGATTCCCCGACGCGGTAACGGTTGATCCACGTGGATTGTTTGTGTATGTCGCCAATTACAACGATCCCAGCGTGTGGGCATTTGCCATCGACCAGGCTACCGGAGTGCCGACTGCGGTAAGTTCCGGTGGCGTCTACGCTAACGAGGCAGGACCAACCTGTGTCTTGATCGAGCCTGCGCTGGGCCGGTTCCTTTATGTCTCTAACTTCCTGGCCGACACTGTCACTGGCTTGGAAATCAACCCTACAACAGGTGGAATGATTGCTACTCAGGGGCCTGTCTACAAGGCCGCCGCGCAACCCACCTGCGTCTCGGCGGTGACCCATGGGAACCACGCGATTCAACATACTCAGGGATAACTTTTTCCCAGAGACTCGTGAGGGGGTGCGGAATTTCCGCACCCCCTCATGTTTGCTTTAACGATTTATTTCTTCCTGCTGATTGCCAGCTTTGCTGGTGGCCCCACCTTAAAAACTTCGGAAAAATTTCCTAGATTTATTGCGATGCTGAGTCGGCCCCGCGAATCGATGTAGAACAGTGGCTTGCCCTGGGGAACATCGCTGAACGTCTTCTGGAAAGGGAAGATGTAATTCCTTCCATCCAGTGTCAGCGGCACCATGTCGCCCACCTTGTAACCCAATTCTGCAAAGGTCTCAGAGGGAACATCGAGAACCAGGTTGCCAAACGGGCCGTCCGTTCCAATGACTTCGCCGTGGAGGATGCCGTCCCGGATGACCGCTGAGGGCAAGTCCAGGCGGACGAGTTTTTCTACATCGAGAGACGGGCCGGCGCTGGTCCAGTCGTCCCCTCGCGCAAGGTGTGCCCCCGCGGGAGAGAAGATGTCGCGGCCGTGGAAGGTCGATGATAGCTTCGCGCCGATCATCCATGCGGGGTTCGTGATCTCGCGAGCGGCGACGAGCCCGTCGCGATCCTGAACGAGCGTCAGTAGCCCATTATCGGGCAGCACAAAGTATTGGCCGAGTTTGGATTTGGCGATGATTGCCTTCCGGGCGCTTCCTACCCCGGGGTCAATGACCACCACGAAAACAGCGTCACGCGAAAAATAGGGAGCGGAGCCGGCAAGGAAGCGCGCGCCTTCCGCGACGCTATAGGGCGTGACCTCATGGGTGATGTCCAGGACCTGCACCCCGGGGGCTATACCGTTCATTACCGCCTTGCAAATGCCAACGGCATCGTCGCGGACATCGAAGTCCGTCATGAAGCCGATGGTGCGCAGGGAGGGGGGCGTTGCGGAGGGTGTCTGGTTCTCCTGGGCTGGTGCTCGAAGTGTGGGAAGAGCGAAGAGCATGAAAATGGCTCCGAATCGGGCGGCCTTGCTTATTGCGGAACTCACGGGGCGGAATTGCTGGACGGATCGCATGTATTGCTCCTGGCAGATAGCTTCTCGACATTCTAATGTCCAGCCCGGCGACGTCAGTTGCCGTGGGGGTTGTGGGTCGAACTGACGCAAGTTGCGGAGCCAGATGCATTCCCGAAATGGGCAGGCGGACCAAAGCAGGATTCAAACCCGCCGTTCGTAGGTTAGGCCCGAACTTGGAGGCTGAGAATGCGGCCAGGCTGGCTAAGATCGGTGAATTCGACGGCCTCGGGAACGGTGCAATGAAAAGTAAATGGCCCAGGAGCAGCGCGGGCCAGCGGAGAAACCACCCATGAAATGGAATCGTTTCAGATTCGTCTTTGCGCCCGGGCCGCTGTCTGCGGTCGTAATCCCCGGGCTATGCGCCGCCTGCCTCTGCGCTGTTGGCTGGCTAATTACCGGATGAAGCTGAAGTCCGGCGGACCAAGTCGGGTCTGCTGCTCTCCAATGCAATACAATCGCGTCTGAACTTTTTTCGCCATGACGCCGATCGCTTCTCGATTGCCAGGCTCCGAGCTTAGGCCAAAGATGTCACGACACCGTTGGGTGATCTGTTCGCTGCTGTTTCTAGCGACCGTGATTGCCTATGTGGATCGGGGGATCATCGGCTATCTCGAGAAATTTCTCGAGGGAGTAATCCCGGGGCTCAACAGCCTTACATATGGCTACATCATCACTGCATTTCCATTTGCTTATGGAATCGGAATGGTGCTCGCCGGCAGGCTCACCGACAGGCTCGGCACGCGCAGGGGTTTCGCGATTGCGATAACCATCTGGAGTCTGGCCGCGATGTTGCCGGCCGTTGCCTTTTCAGTGGTCACCTTTGCCATAGCCATGTTTTTCATCGGCCTCGGCGAGGCAGCAAATTTCCCCGCCTGCATCAAGACCGTCGCTGAATGGTTTCCACGGCGCGAGCGAGCGCTGGCTACCGGCGTTTTCAACTCTGGCGCGAACATCGGAAACATTGCGGTGCCGCTGCTGGTCCCGTTCCTGACTCTTCACTTTGGATGGCGCAAGGCGTTTATCCTCACAGGTTCACTGGGCTTCGTGTGGCTGCTGGGATGGCTGCTGCTCTATAACCAGCCCGAGAAACATCGCAGCGTGTCGCGGCAGGAGCTCGAGTTCATTCTCAGCGACCCGGTGGAGAAGTCCCAAAGCGTGCCATGGAAGAGGCTGCTGCCGCGCAGCCAGACATGGGCATTTGCAGTTGCAAAGTTTTTGACTGACCCGATCTGGTGGTTCTATTTATTCTGGCTGCCCCGCTATCTGCAAGGTACTTTTCACCTGAGCATCGAAAAGAACCGCTTGCCGGTGGTGACGGTCTATGCCGTCTCGTGCATTGGAAGCATCGGAGGGGGATGGATATCCTCAATGCTGTTGAAGCGCGGTATGAGCACGAACGCCGCCCGCAAGACCGCCATGCTCATTTGCGCGCTGGCCGTTGTGCCGGTCATGTATGCGCCTTTCTCTCACAATTTGTGGGTGGTCGTGGGCCTGATTGGGGTGGCCACAGCAGCGCATCAAGGATGGTCGGCGAATCTCTTCACCCTGCCCTCGGATATGTTTCCCAAGGCTGCTGTGGGTAGCGTCGTAGGCATTGGCGGCCTCTTCGGTGCGCTTGGGGGGGTCTTGCTTCAACCCGCCACGGGACACATCGTAGAACGCACCCATAGCTACGTCCCGCTGTTTGCCATCGCGTGCTCGGCTTATCTTGTAGCGCTGGGAATTATTCAGCTGATTGCTCCGCGGCTGCAGCCCGCAGATCTCAGTTGACCTTGTGCCAGGCTGGCATTTATAGCGCGGCTTAGTGATTGAACTTCGGCAGGTACCAGGTGAATTGCGCAGCCGCCGTCACATCGCGCTGCTGTACAGGTTTTAGCAAGGGTACTTTCCAGCTCTCGGCCTGCACCCAGGCATTGATTTCCATTTCCGGCGCGATCCGCTTCACTACCTGAAGCGTGTAGTCGTTTTGGGTCGTGCCGCCGGGCACAAAATCCTTCGAAACTTTGGCGTTCCTGTAAGCGCCTTGTACCCATTCCCTGGGGCTGAGGTGATAGGTGAGCCAGGCCTGACCGCCTTTGCCCTCGCGGCCGATCCAGTCGCCGAAGATCTGGCCTTTGTTGGTATATCCCTGTGGCTGCTGGGTCTCCCAATACATGAAGTTGCCGCCGGTTGTGGTCCTTGTCGCCGGGTCGGTTGAGACGGCCTCAACCCGGAGGTCAAGCCTCGGCATGGCCGGGAAATGGGAGAGGTAAAGGCCGGGGCGATAGGAGGCCCGCCGCGGCGCGCTCGGAGGGCTCACGTCGTCATGCGCTTCGGAATCGGTGTAGAAGGTCACCCAATTACGCAGATAGGGCAAACGATATGACAAGTCGAAGGAGCCGAAGCGGGCGCCGGGGTCGCCGCCGGACGCCTTCACCATGGGCGTTGGCGAGGAGAAGCTGAAGAAGCTGCGCAGAAAAGTATGGAGTGTGATGGGAACATGGCCTTTACCGCCCCAGATTACGGTGCGCTCGAAGCCGATCTCCAGGTTCGGAGTCGGCTTGAAATTGATTTTCTCCGCGTGTACCCAGGGGTCGTTAGGACTGGTGTGGCCCTTGAGGCTTCCAACCAGAAAGTCATAGCGAAAGGGCCCGGTGATCCGCGACAGCAACGGAATGCGAAAAGGATCGACTTTATTGATGCGGAACGAGTAGATGTTCTCGGCGTTATTGCTCCACGCGAAGCTTCCCCCCTGCGCGGGGCCCATCCACTCATCGGTTTTTCCGAAGGAGAACACCTGTCCCCAGAGATGCATCGATACATCTGCGTCGAGGATGCGGAAGGTATTTACTGTCGCTATTGGCCCTAAAGGAATGGTGTCTTGATGTGGATGGTAGGGAATGATGCCGTCGATAGTGGACAGCTGCTGCGCGACGGCGAGGGAATACCCTTCGGCTGCGGGTGCGTGCTCATATTCGC
>DASWUZ010000159.1:0-4983 GCA_036401395.1 Acidisarcina sp. | reverse complement strand
CGGGGTCGAACACGTCCGGAACCTAGAAAGGAAAATGTCGCCACTCCATCAACCGTGATCTACAGCCAGCTTCAGCTTGAGGTCGTGAGCGATCTGACGCCCGTGAAAGCGCCCGTTCTCGATAAAAATCTCGTTCGTACGGTTCCCCGCCACAATCACTCCAGCAAGATACATGCCCGGAACATTGCTCTCCAGCGTCTGGGGATCGCAGACCGGCAGCCGGTCCTTGCCATCCATCTTGATCCCGGCTGCGGTCAGGAATTCAAAATCGGGGCGATACCCGGTCAGCGCAAATACAAAATCATTCCGTAGTTTAGTTTCGCCCGACCGTGTAGCAATAGTCACCGTATCGGCATCGATTGCCGCCACATTGCTGTTGAAGTGCGCACTGATCTCGCCGTTCTTAATGCGGTTCTCTATGTCTGGAAGGATCCAATATTTGATATGCTCCCCGAGCGCGGGCCGGCGATGCACCAGGGTCACGTTGGCCCCGTGCCGCCATAGGTCGAGGGCCGCAATTGCGGCGGAATTCTTTCCGCCGATCACCACCACATCAGACCCGTAGTAAGGGTGGGGGTCGTGATAGTAGTGCATCACCTTGGGCAGGTGTTCGCCGGGAATGTTGAGGTAGTTGGGAATATCGTAGTAGCCGGTGGAGAGCACCACCTTGGCGGCGCGGAACGTAGAGCGGCGCTCAAAACGGTCCAAAGTTGCGACATGAAAATCGCCGTCATTTCCCGTGATTCCAGTGACCTGCCGATACTGCTGGATGTTCAGCCGATAATGGCCCGCGACCTTGCGGTAGTATTCCAGCGCTTCGTTGCGGTTTGGTTTTTGGTTCGGGCTGGAGAAAGGGATGTCGCCGATCTCTAGCAGCTCGGGCGTAGTAAAGAACGTCATGTTCGAGGGATAGTGGAAGAGAGAATTGCAGAGGCAGCCCTTGTCGACGATGATCGTCCGAAAGCCAGCCCGTTGGGCTTCGATAGCACAGGCCAGGCCGGTGGGGCCCGCCCCCACCACGAGTACGTCAAACGATGTAGCAGCACTCACGTCGCCATCATTATGCAGTATTCCATCCATACCACTAGCTTAGCCGAATGGAGTTCGGCATTAGATTCATGGTTGCTCGTGCACGCATGCAACGGCGTAAACTGCGTTATATAGCTCCCTACAGATCCAGACTCCGATCAGGAGAGATGCCACGTCTACAGTCTTAAAGATGCCTGCCATGCCTACCGGGACAGATCAAACAAGTTTGGCGAACTTAGGCCAATGTATGAAGTAGGTCATGCGGTACGTCAGTCGGAAGACGGCGGTTGGATGGTTGGGATCAATCTTATTGAAACCGGCGAGTTAACCGAATACCGTCTAAGCCGGATTCTCGATGATCCGGCGGCCCGCTGATGTACGCGGTGTCTTTCGATCTCTCCAGAAAAGCCTGGAATAGAGTTGCATACAGCCCCTGCTGGCTAGTCAATCGCTCGTTACGCGAGCGCAGAAAGCTAAACCGGAAAGGCGAAGCAGGTTCGACTAATTCTAAAAAGCCGGGAGAGAAGTACTCATGAGAATCCCCGACGGCCCGCAAGATAAGCGAACGCCAGCTCATCCGCAAGAGCTCCTTTAGCCCGGTACTCCCGTGTGGTAGCTCATCCATTCTCGCTGCTACCCTGTCGCTGAAGTTAAGCAGCTGAATCACCAAAGCATCCAGCGGCTCACCCAACTCAGCCGCACGCGAAAACAAAGTAGCTGACCCTCTCCGGACATCATCCTTCACGTCCTGCAAATCATCGCCTAACTGCAGCAGCACTCCCCACTGAAATGCAAACCCGCTCTCCTGCTCTGTCAGCGAACCCCGCGCAAGACAGGCGTCTGCAAGCACCGAAGTACCGCCTTTAGCGCAACTCATCTGCAAAATCTGTGCCGCGCTATAGCTAGCCTCCCCATCAAGCTGACAGATGCTCTCTTCCTGCGCCCTGTGAATGGCCAGCAGGCACTCAAACACCTGTGGATACTGGAGCCGAGGGTACTCCCCCTCGATCAACTCAATAAGCGATAGTAAAGCCTCTTCGGTAAAATCCCTGACAGGAACTAACTCACCTCGCAATAATCCACGGAAATGCCTGCTAAATCGCATTTTATGTTCAGCAGATATGTCCACACGATCAAGATAGTTATCGCTATAAGGATAAAGCAGGCTGTATCCAAGCACCGACAGAGTAAGTCGCACCTTTTCACCCAGCAACGGTTGCATCCCGCAGGCGGTCCATGCATTCCGGCAGGCCTGAATAATGTCCGCCATACTCAAGCCGGGATCAAAAGTCCGTGCCCAACGAGCTAACCCTGTTCCTACCGGAAGAAAATCATTCGTCAGCAACTCAACCGCTTCGCCGTCAAGGTCGAGAGCGGCGGCCGAAAAGCGGGCAAAAGCCGCGGTAACTCGCTCCTGCGTCCTAAGCTGCTCCGTACTCGTTAGCGGAGCGGTCTTTAGCTCCCGCTCTACCGCTAGCATCGCTTCGTCATAGGCTGCCTCGCGCCTCTGCTGCTCTTCCAACTCGTAGTGCGGCAGCCCACACCGCTCCAGTGTTGCGAGCACTACGCCTTCATTCCATTCCGGCGCGCACCCATCCCAGACCGCGATGGTCCCGGCAACACTCTCCTCGACCCAGGCCCAGCTATACGCCTGACAGTCTTGCGCGATAATCTCCATCCTCCCGACTTACGAAAACCCGCGCTCTCAAGTTCCCCGCCAAGCTCGACTCCTACGTTGGCGGCCACGGCTGGCGCGCCCGATATACTAATCTCGCGCGGCTTCTGGCGAGGACGGGAGAGATCGTCTCGGCAACAAGCCGCGCGCCTGACTCAAGAAGAGGCAGTTTACCCATGGCAACCATCCGCCAGGAAGACCTGATCCAGAGCGTCGCCGACGCGCTCCAGTACATTTCCTATTACCATCCGGTGGATTACATCAGCAACCTCGCCCGCGCCTATGAACGCGAACAGGGCCCCGCCGCCAAAGACGCCATCGCCCAGATCCTGATTAACTCCCGCATGTGCGCCGAAGGCCATCGCCCTATCTGCCAGGACACGGGAATTGTCACCGTCTTCCTCAAAATCGGCATGGATGTGCGCTGGGAGGCCGACCTCACCGTCGACGATATGGTCAACGAAGGCGTTCGCCGCGCCTATCTCAACGCCGAGAACAAGCTTCGCGCATCCATCCTCGCCGACCCGTCGGGAGCCCGCAAAAATACCGGCGACAATACCCCCGCGGTCGTCAGTGTTTCCATGGTCAAAGGCGGCAACGTGGACGTCACCGTCGCGGCGAAGGGCGGGGGATCGGAGGCAAAGTCAAAGTTCGTCATGCTCAATCCCTCGGACTCAGTCGTAGATTGGGTCCTGAAAACCGTTCCCACCATGGGCGCGGGATGGTGCCCGCCGGGCATGCTCGGCATCGGCATCGGCGGCACCGCCGAAAAAGCCATGCTCATGGCTAAGCAGGCCCTAATGGATCCAATTGACATCACCGACCTCATTACCCGCGGCCCGACTAATAAGCTGGAGGAGATGCGCATTGAGCTCTACCATCGGGTAAACGCGCTTGGCATCGGCGCACAGGGGCTAGGCGGACTGACGACGGTCCTGGACGTGAAAATTCTCGACTACCCCACCCACGCCGCCAACCTGCCCGTGGCCATGATCCCCAACTGCGCCGCCACTCGCCACGCCCATTTCATGCTCGACGGCTCAGGCCCGGTCGCGCTCGACCCTCCGTCGCTCTCAGACTGGCCAAAGCTGGTCCACGACGTTTCCACTGCACGAAGAGTAGACCTCAACAGCATCACCCGCGCCGAAGTCACGACCTTCAAACCCGGCGAAGTGCTGCTGCTAAACGGCCGCTTGCTCACCGGTCGCGACGCTGCCCACAAGCGCATGACCGACATGCTCAACCGCGGCGAAAAGCTCCCCGTCGACTTCACGAACCGCTTTATCTACTACGTCGGCCCCGTCGACCCGGTCGGCAACGAAGTGGTGGGCCCGGCCGGCCCTACAACCGCCACCCGCATGGACAAATTCACTCGCCAGATGCTCGAGGAGACCGGTCTGCTCGGCATGGTAGGGAAGGCCGAACGAGGCCCGGCCGCCATCGAAGCTATTCGCGACAACCAGGCCGTCTATCTCATGGCCGTCGGCGGCGCAGCTTACCTAGTTTCCAAAGCCATCAAAAGTTCGCGCGTACTTGCCTTTGAAGACTTGGGCATGGAAGCCATCTATGAATTCGAAGTCAAAGACATGCCAGTAACCGTGGCCGTCGACTCCAAAGGCACATCCGTCCACAACACCGGCCCGCGCGAATGGCAATCCCGCATCGCCGGCATTCCAATCCTGGTGTAGGTATGTCGTCTGATGGCAAAACAGAACCGACAGCGACTTGAAGAACTGTTCACCTACTTGAACCCATTGGATCCAAACGGCTCGGTGTGAATGAAGTAGTTACCTGGTCAGAAACTTTGCTTCTTGCGCCGGGAGGCACAGCAAATGGAGAACAGAATCCCTGACCAACGCAAAGAGAAAGATTCGCTCGGAGTCGTGGAGGTCCCCGCATCCGCCTATTACGGGGCACAGACTGCGCGGGCGGTGGAGAACTATCCCATCTCGGGACTGCGGGCGCATCCGCTGCTGATTCGCGCGGTGGGGATGGTCAAGTACGCGGCTGCTGAGGCGAATCAGCGTCTTTATCTCATTGACGACGAGCGGGCGAATGCGATCCGGGATGCCGCGCAGGAAGTCATCGATGGCCGCTGGAATGGCGAGTTCGTCGTCGATGTTTTTCAGGCCGGCGCCGGCGTCAGCTTTCATATGAACGCCAACGAAGTGATCGCGAATCGGGCCAATGAAATTCTGGGAAAAGCGCTTGGCACCTACGAGTCGGTACACCCCAACGATCACGTCAATTATGGGCAGTCGACCAATGATGTTTTCCCG
>DASWUZ010000158.1:0-1622 GCA_036401395.1 Acidisarcina sp. | reverse complement strand
GAGTGGTATGTCTATCTCGCTGCGGCCTCGCCGCCATCGTCTCATCCTGCTGTGCGCCTTCACAATTGCGTTATTCGCTGCCCGCGTTCCACTCAACGCGGTGCTCGTTCACGGAGTCGTTGCCGATCCCCTCGGCCGGCCTGTCGCTAACGCAACCGTGGCCCTGGTCCAGAACGGCTCGACAGTTGCCAATGCCCTGACCGGCCCTGACGGCAGTTACCAGCTAAGCAGCGGCGCGGCCGGCAGATATTTTGTGCTGGTCGCTGGGCAGTCCTTTCGCCAGGTTATGACCGACGGTTTTTATGGTGCTCCTCTCGGCAGCGTCGAGCGCAATGTGGTGCTTGAGCCTGAGTGGGTGAGGCAGCAGATCGTAGTTACTGCCACGGGCACGCCGATACCACAGGCGCAGGTCAGCGCCTCAGTCACGGTCTTGCCGCAGAATGAATTTCGTAATCGCGCGCTGATGGCAGATGCGCTCAGACAAATTCCCGGCGTGATTGTAGTTCAGCAAGGGCAGCGCGGTAGCCTGTCTTCTATCTTCGTGCGCGGTGCTAATTCAAACTCCAATAAAATCCTGCTGGATGGTGTTCCGATGGAAGACATCGGCGGAGTCTTTGACTTAGGGACTGTCTCTTCTACGGGCATTGCGAGTGTGGAGGCTTATCGCGGGCCGGATAGCGTGCTTTATGGTTCGGATGCGGCGGCTGGGGTATTCAGCTTTACGACGCCGCATGGGACTACGCCTTTTCCTTCGCTTTTCTATGAGGGCGATGTGGGGAACTATAAGACCTATCGGAATGAGGTCGAGTTAGGCGGCGCTCATAAGTCGGTTGATTATTACGGGGCCTTTTCGCGGCTGAATTCATCGAACGCGCTGCCGATGGACGAGATGCATAACGTAACTTCGAGTGTGAATCTTGGTTGGTCGCTTTCTCCCGCGACCCAGCTTAGAGTGACAGCCCGTAATACAGATGCCGCTACGGACCTTCCGGGGGCGTTTGACTTTTACGGCATCTCGAACGACGGCACTCAAAAAGACCAGGATGTATTTCTAAGTGGGACTATAGATAATCAAGCCACTGAGCGCTGGCACAACGTGGTCCGGTATGGGCTGGGCCGCAAGCGCGAGCAGCAGGCGCAGGCGAGTTTCGTTGGTACGTTGATCAACCAGACCGGGGATGGAGGGAATTACTACGGCAATATGGTCACGATCAAAGGCGCTAACGGATATTCGGTGCAGGGTCAAGCTTTAATCGATGGAGGGCCGGGGTTCTTTGCGACTTATCCTAACTCCTCCGATTCGGCCTCCAACCGCGACCAGCTTGAGTTTCAGAGTTACTATCGGCTTACTCCCCACCTGTCGTGCCTTGTTGGCCTTCGGTATGAAGACGAGCGCGGAACATACAATTTTCCAACATTTTTTGTAAGCGATAGACTCGAGCGGGCGAATTATGACTATACCGTGCAGGTGCAGGGGGACATCAAGAGCAGACTTTTCTACTCTGCCGGTGGAGGTATTGAGAAGAATCAGCTCTTTGGTACCGAAGCCACACCGCATTTTGGTCTGAATTACTATCTCGTTCGCCCCGAACGCGGCGTGCTGCATGGAACGCAGTTGAAGT
>DASWUZ010000157.1:0-24278 GCA_036401395.1 Acidisarcina sp. | reverse complement strand
CTGCCCATCTCCACGATGGAGCTGATTATCTCCAATGCCGAGCGTCGCGCGTTGCTCCACGACGAAGCGTTGGTGTTGCCCCGCGTCAGCGATATTTATGCTGCTCTGCCAGGAATTACGGGCAAGGTCGAGCTTGAATACGAAGGCGAAATGCGAGGCGCCGATGTAGTCGTTCGTGAACTCATCCGTGCCGCCGTCGGCAAGATTTACAATCGCTACTTCGCCGAGACCAACACCCAGCAGATTGAACAGTGGTTCAACCTCGGCGGCTCCGTCAAGCTTGACGACGACCAACCCACCGCCGCCGCCCTCTCTGACCTCCAGGAGATTCAGGGCCTCTTTGAAAAGCTGAAGCCGCTGGGCATCAAGGCCTCCGAGCCGCCGCAGCGAGTCGTAGCCGCCGCCGAATTTCTGCTCGAAGGCATGGTTGCCCATCGTAAGCTGAGCCGCAGCGAAGAGCGTGGCTTCACCGCCGGCGAAAAAGCAACCCGCCGCCCCGATCGCCCTGATATGGAGCGGGAGCAGGAGGAGTGGCAGCAGCAACAGCGTCGCACCCGCCGAGGAGGCCTCAACTAGTACTTGAATGGTCGGGCGCCGCAGTTGTCGAGGCACAGTGGCGGCGGCGGGAACTAACCTAGCGTGCTGCGTCCAGCAGCTCGCGCTGGGCCGCCAGCAACTGGCGAATTCCAGCTTCCGCATAATCCAGCATTTCATTCAGCCGGGTCCGGGGGAAGACGGTCTTCTCCGCTGTAGCCTGCACCTCGACCAGCCCGCCGTCTTCCGTCATCACCACGTTCATGTCCACCTCTGCCTGAGAGTCTTCTTCGTAGGCGAGGTCGAGAAGTACTGTGCCTTCGACGATGCCTACGCTGGTGGCGGCGACGAGCTGTTTCAGTGGAGATCTTGACAGGGTACCGGCGGTGACGAGGCGGTTGAGAGCCAGGGCGAGGGCGGCGCACGCCCCGGTAATGGCCGCGGTGCGCGTCCCTCCGTCGGCCTGAAGCACGTCGCAGTCCAGGACCACGGTGCGCTCCCCAAGCGCCTTCATGTCCACGACCGCCCGCAGGGAGCGGCCGATCAGCCGCTGGATCTCATGGGTGCGTCCGCCGATCTTACCGCGTTCGGCCTCGCGCGGGGTGCGGGTAAGGGTCGCGCGGGGCAACATGCTGTATTCGGCCGTCACCCATCCGCGCCCGCTGTTGCGCATCCATCCGGGGACCCCGGTTTCAATGGTTGCGTTGCAGAGTACCCGGGTATGACCGGTCTCGATCAGCACCGACCCTTCCGGCATGGAGATGAAATGCGGAGTCAGGCGCACCTGGCGCAGGGCATCGGCGGCGCGCTCCCCGGGGCGATAAAAGGGAGATCGGTGGACTGGGAGAAGCGGCTCGTTCATTGCTTCATTGTAGTGAGCTTAGGTTGCGAAGGGTAAGGCTTAACGGAGTGGCTGCGGGTGCGTTCCATATTGGGAGCTTAGCCGAATCGGGAATATCGGCCCAACCCCTTAAGGAATGAACAAGCTGCCGATTCCACCCCAGAGGCACCGTTCCATATCGGGAATTCCCAGGCTTCCAGCCCTGTAACCGCGGCCCCAGCTAACCATAATGTTTTCAACGGAATGGATTTTAGTTCCGCTTTGGCACTCAACATGTAATAAGGGGAAACAGATGGCGAAGGCAGAAGTCGACAGATTTCCTGCTCAGCGCATGTTTGGAGGACTCCATGACGATCACGCCGCAAACAGCACCCGGTTCCGAGCCTCTTCGCAAGAAGCAGGACTCACCCCTGAGCTGGCCCAATACGTTACAGCAGCCCCGCCAGGGGAATAATGAGGATGGCAGCTATCACGGCAGCCGGGAAGAACACGGGCCGGAAGAGCCGAACCGCATCGGCCCCGGGCAACTGGCGCAGGAACAGCTCGCGCACGATGCGCGAAACCTGCTGGCCACCATGGGGCTCTACTGTGACCTGCTGGCCCAGCCCGGAGTGCTCAACCGTCGCTATGCCCATTACGCCGGCCATTTGAAGGTAGTAGTGGATTCCGGCATATCGCTGGTAGGGCGTCTGGCCAGACCCTTTTCAGGCTCCCGCGGGGACACGTTCGCGCCTAAAGTCTCCGCAATGCCGCCGCCGGTGGGACCCGGTCTGCATGGTGCAAAGCAGGCGCCAGCCCGGGCAACATTGACACGCTTGAGCGATCCCGGCTCCGAGATCGAACGCCGCCGCGGAATGCTCTCCGTGCTGCTCGGGCCGCGCATCGTCTTCGATGTGGAATGTCTTCCCTGCCCTGGATTCATACGCCTTGAACCGGTAGACCTCGGCCGCATCCTTGTAAACCTGCTGCGCAATGCAGGAGAAGCGATGCCCGAGGGGGGGCGGGTGCGCATCACTCTCCAGCAGAGTCCGGGGCTGAGCATCCTGCCGGAAGGGCAGCCCGGCATCTTGCCGCGGGTGCTTCACGAGCTCGCCCCGGCCGGCACGTTTACCCCGGCGCACGAAGTTGAAGGCAGGGTAGAGGCCAGGTGTCAGGGCACGCCGGAGAACAGGCCACGGCACAGGCCGGAGGGAAGATCCGGGCAGCAGAATGGCGACTACGTCCAAGATGCCGGCAGAACCATCCTGCTTTGTGTCCAGGACAACGGCCCCGGCATCGCTCCCGAGATCCTGACCAGCATTTTCGACACCGGGTTCAGCACCAGGCGTAGCGGCACCCCGGGCGGGCCCGACATGGACGAGAAAAGCGCCGACAACGGCGTCAGCAGTCTAAATGGAACCACAGAAGCCCAGGCATATGGCGAGGACGAGGGACAGCCGGGCAAGAAACACAGCGGCCCGCAGAACTTCGACTTACAGAACTCTGGTGTGCAGAACTTCAGTCGTCAGCACAGCGGCCCGCCGCCCGTCAGCAGAGGACTGGGCCTGGGCATCGTTCGCAGTCTGGTCGAGGCAGCCGGGGGGCAGATACGGGTGGTTTCAAGACCCGGCGCAGGGACCCGCTTCGAGATGGAGTTCCCTCTTTTGACGGATACCGGCGCTGCGATGAAGGGAGCGCGAGAGCGGCCTTTCAAGGCCCTCCCCAGCGCAAACGCAACGCCAGGTCCACGGTCGGTTCCTCTGGAAGCGGTGGCGGCGGCGCATCTGCCTGCCGGCGCTCCGCGCGAAGAAGCGGCCGCCAGCGCTCCGCGCGACGAAATAGCTGCGGAAACAACCGCCGGCAATCGCGCGCCTGCGATGCCAACCGTCACCAGCCTCACCAACGAAGCCGATACACAGGAAGGAAGCCGCGTACAATGCTAGCAACTACTCCGGTACATAAAACCATGGCCTCTTTCGCGCCGTCGATGGAACGGGCCGCAAGGCTGTATGTCCTCGTCGTCGATGAAGACGAGGCCGTCCGCTCGGCCTGCTGCGAGATTGCAACCAACCTCGGTTACCTTGCCCAGCCGGTAGAAGACCTTGCCTCCGCCCGTGCCCTGCTGCGCGGCAATAGTGTAGACATCCTGCTGGTTGATCTGCGCGGGCCGGCCGGCGAAGGCCTCAAGCTGCTGGATGAGGTGAAGACCCTCCACCCCGACACCGCCATCATCGTTATGACGGCTTACGGTTCGGTGACATCGGCGGTCGAGGCGATGCGTACGGGGGCGGACGACTATCTCACCAAGCCATTTGCGGTCGACGAACTCGCCGCGGTGCTCGATCGCGCCGCTGAGCGGCGCACCATAGACCTGGCAAGCCGCCAGCTGCGGGAGCGGCTTCGCACTCAGGAGGGGCTGGGCAACATCATCGGCCGCAGCCCGGAGATGGACAAGCTCTACCGGATCCTTGGCAAGGTGGCCCAGAGCTCCCATCCGGTACTGATTCTGGGCGAAAGCGGCACCGGCAAGGAACTCGTGGCCCGCGCCATCCACTCCAACGGCCCTTTTGCCGCCAAGCCATTCGTGCCGGTCGATTGCGGTTCGCTGGTGCCGACCCTGATCGAAAGCGAGCTCTTCGGCTACGTCAAGGGGGCCTTTACAGGGGCCAACCGCACCAAGGAGGGGCTGCTCACCTCGGCCGAGGGTGGTACCGTCTTCCTCGATGAGATTGGGGAGCTGCCGCTCGACCTGCAGGCCAAGCTGCTGCGCGCCCTTCAGGAAAAGGAGATCCGCCCGGTCGGCTCGACCCAGCGCATTCCGATTAACGTCCGCATCCTGGCGGCCACCAACCGCGACCTGGCGGCTATGGTCGAGCAGGGGCGCTTCCGCAAGGACCTTTACTACCGCCTGAACGTTGTCAACCTGCGTATCCCGTCCCTGCGCGACCGGCGCGACGATATTCCGCTGCTGGCGGCCCATTTCGTCGCCCAGATGAGCCGCGACAAAAACATCCGTTTCCGGCTGAGCGACGACGCACTCCGCAGCATGGCCGACTACGAGTGGCCCGGCAATGTGCGGGAGCTGGAGAACGCCATCGAGCGGGCCTGCGCCGTGGCCTCGACCCCGGTGCTGGAGCTGGGCGACATGCCCACCCAGTTGCAAAACTTCCGCCTCCAGTCGCGGCGCGCTGCTCACCCCGACGAGCCCGTCGAGGGGCAGGTGGCCGCCGGGGTAACGCCGCTGGCCGAGATGGAGAAGCAGGCCATCCTCGCAACCATCAGGCAGTTCCACGGCGACAAACTTACCGCCGCCCGGCTGCTCGGTATCGGCAAGACGACCCTCTACCGGAAGCTCAAGGAGTACGGTATCAGCGACAAGATGCTTAACAACCCTTGACGGCCGGACGAGCGCAGATCGCCGTCTGCACACTTTGAAGAAGCGGAGGCCCCACAGCCGGCTGCAACTCGGGTGGTGGCTTCAACTCCGGTCGCTGGCTTCAACCGAAGTGTTCCCCACAGAACTGACATGTTCCCATAGCAAACTTGGCACCACAGCAAGTTCGGCAGCCGCTCCTTACCTGAGTCCTCTACGCCATAAAGCAACACCTTCGCTCCATTCCATTTAGACAATCAATCGGAGTCACCACAACCAGCCGGTTCACAACAATTATTGAGGAGCCCCGTCATGGACCACATCGCTGAACCAACGCCCTTTCAGAACACCCGGATGCCGGTTGCCGCCACGGCCTTTAGCGGCCAGCCTTCAAATCCGGAGTTGCCACGGAATCAAGATTCGGCCCGGGACCCGGAAGGCGTCTCCAATTCGGGAGGCCAGGATTCCCTTGCTCCAACCGCCGTCCACATCGCAACGCAGCCGGAATCGGGCCTGCTCACCGCTTCCCATCTGGAGGGCCCCAGTCGGGAGGCAACTGCCAACGACCAGCTCAATAAAAGGCTGCTGATGGTGACTTCCATAGCCGGGGCCGGCAACTGCGCTGCCAGCCTGGGTATGCAGCTCAAGATGTCGGTGTACGTGGTGACGACCCGGCGGGAGGGTCTGGCCGCCCTGCGTGGCAGCGCCTATGGAGCGGTGATCGTCGACGACGCCATCTCCGGCTCAGACCCCCAGGGTGCGGAGTTGTTGCGCAAGCACGCCGGGGCGGCCGTGGTGCTCGAGGTCAACTTTGCTATCTCCGGGGTCGACCGTCTCGCTCGCCAGCTGCGGGCCGAGATGCAGCGCCGCCAACAGGAGAACGCGCTGGCCATGCGTCTGGCATGCGCCGCGATCGCCTGCGAACTGAAAGACACAGTGGCCGGGCTGCTGCTGCATTCGCAACTCGCACTGGCCGAAGCCAGCGTCTCTCCGCAGCTTTCGATCAAGCTGCATCATGTCGTTCAGCTCGCCGGCAATCTGCGCCAGCGGCTCGAATCACCCAGGCTCCGTGCCTGAGTTTTGCACAAGGCGGTGGTGAATTGCGGCGCGCCGTGATCGCGCAACGCGGGCGCCTTAGTGAATGGTACGCAGCTTGCGCTGCATGTAATCCATCAGGAGGTATTCTCCGAGGGTGTCCGGGGTAGTGAAGTAGGCCTTGCCGCGGCACATCTCCGTCACCCTCTGCACGAACTGCACCAGCCCCAGATCGGACGCCAGCATGAATGTATTGATCATGATGTTAGACCGCTTGCAGCGCGCCACTTCCTGAAGGGTCTCGCTGACCACCAGCGGGTCGAGGCCGAAGGCATTCTTATAGATCCGCCCATCGGGCAGGGTCAGCGCGGAGGGCTTGCCGTCGGTGATCATCACGATCTGCTTCATGTCCTTGCGCTGGCGTTCGAGCACCCGCTGGGCCACGCGCAGACCTTCGCGGGTGTTGGTGTACCAGGGCCCGACCTTGACCCGCGCCAGCTGCGAGATCGGCATCTCTTCGGCGGAGTCGTGAAATAGAACCAGCGACAGCGAGTCGCCGGGATACTGCGTCCGGATCAGGTGGGAGAGCGCCATCGCGACTTTCTTCGCGGGCGTGAAGCGGTCTTCGCCATAAAGAGTCATGGAGTGCGAACAGTCGAGCATCACCACCGTTGCGCAGGAGCTTTGATACTCCGATTGGTGGACGTGGAGATCGCTGTATTCGAGGTTGAGTGGCAGCCCGATGCCGTCGCGAGCGATCGCCGAACTCAGCGTGGCAGTGACATCGAGGTTAAGCACGTCGCCGAATTCGTAGCGCTGCGAAGCGCCACTGGTCTCGACGCCGGTGGCGAAGTGGCGGGTGTCATGGCGTCCGTAATTCGATTTGCCCAGTGACCCGAGCAGATCCCGCAAAGTCTTGAAGCCGAGAAAATTGAGGCTCTTGTCGGTCACCTCGAAGCGCACTTCACCCTGCGGTCCCGATTGTCCGGCACTTTGCGACGGACGCGATGGGTCGCCGTCCTGAGGCTGGCCCGGAGAGATGTAGTTCTCCTCCTCCATGCGCTCAATCAGCTGCTCGATCAGATCGTCGAGCTCGCCCTCAGCCGCCATTTGGTCGAGCTTCGCCTGCATGTTTTCGTCGAAGCCCTCGCCCGATTCAAGCGTGCGGCGGAGCGCTTCGCGGAGGTCGTCCATGTTGTGGGTAAGGTCCTGAAAGCGCTGCATGGGGTCGACGAACCCCGAGTCGAGCAGGTAGTCGGAGAGGGCCTTGACCAGGTCATCCATCTCCATCTCGGAGGCCAGGTCGCCGTTATATTTGGTGTACCGGATCCGTTTCATCAGAAAGACCCCGCTGCCAGAGTACTACTCCGGGCCATGCCGCTCTAAGCCGGTACAAAGATAAGCATTCAAGGTGTCAAATCATGGAAGCCGGGCTTCAACGCTGGTCGCGAACGCGCGTCGCCGCCTGCGCCGCCGGATCCCTCTTGGCCGTGGTACTCACTTGAGAACGATAGCTTTGCAATCCTGGGTGAGTGGCCACGTGACCACCCCAGGCTGCGAGTTGACCAGGATGACCAGCGGGTCAGACGCCGCCCGGTTGTAGTGCAGTGGATAAACAGTGTGGTCCGTCTCGGTCGCGCCATCCGCGGCGGTGGTCTGCACCACCGCTGCCCCAAAACCGTTGACCCCCAGATTCTGACCGGCATTGATAGTCAAGGGAGTGATAGCGAACGGCCCGAAGATGTCGGCATATATGCTAAGCCCGGAGTCCAACGAAGCTGGGGTCGTCTGCGGCACGAATACGTTCCCAGGATCGAACGAGAAGTTGGCTGTGCCGCCTGAATTGTCGATACTTTCTATGTCGAAGACAACGAAGGCCGCGTTCGGCCCCGAGGAAATCGCGCCGGAACCCGTGGCATAGCCGTTACACCCTCCTACCTGGTGATAAGTGATAGTCACCGGCAGCCCGGCACATGCAGGGCCGATGCACGACGAAGAAGAATAAATGCTGATCGCAGGCAAACACGTTCCCGCCTGGCACAGACCTCCGCTGCCGCCCCCGCTGCTGCAGCACGTCTGCAGGCCCGCGCCGCAGGCTCCTCCATTCCCCGTGCAGGCAGCGGCAGAGGCGGAGCAAAATCCTCCCACTGCCTGCCCCGAACAACACGCCGACGCCTTCGCCGAGGCAACTCCATTGAGCAGGCAGGCCCCTCCCTTGGGCGCGGTTGACGAAGCCCACGCCATGTAAAGGGTCCCCAGCGCGCATCCGGCTCCGTTGTAGTCTCCGAACTTGGGCTGCCCATTGCCCGTGGCGCACGCTTCACCGGCAGTGGCGCAAGGCTTCGCTGCTCTGAAATCACATGCCGCGAGAGTGCCACAGGGCGGAGTCTTACCCGCCGCGCAGGTCGCCGTCTGGCAGGTTCCGCCTTGCACCACGCCGGCGGGAAGGTTCTTGCACCCCGCCTCTTCGACTACCCCCCGCACCAGGCTCGGGAACCCCGAGGCACACTGCGGGTCGTCCACGCCGGAGACGTTAGTCTCCGTGCCTGCCCCCACCCCCGTCGGGCTGGCGTTATCAAACACCGTTGAACGGTAATAAGCAGTCAGATCAGGCTTGGCCGCAGTACTGTCGCGCCGGTCATACCACGTTACGAACTTCTTGCCGACGGTCGAGCATACCCAGGGGAAGTAGCGCCGGTTTGTGCTGCTGGTGCTTATGATGGAATCGCGGGGCCACGTCGCGCCGCCATCAAGAGACTCAGCCGCATGGATGTCATCATTTCCAGTGGTCGCTTCATTTGAGTAGACGGCAAAAACCCTCTGGCCGGAACCATCGCTATCGTCAAACGCTACCGCATAGTTCGCCACCGCCTGGCGATCGATCCCCGGCATGTCCGTCACCTCGGTGACAGCCTTATTCACCGTACCCAGGATGCCGGGCGTGAAGCCGCTGGCGCAGGAAGACCACTTCTGTACCTGCAGTGAATACGTCGCGCCGCTCGATACCTCGTAGGAAACCAGCAATGATCCATCGGGGCCGACCGAAGGTCGGGGATTATCCCCGCCGGTAGTCGCAAGCGTCGTCAGGTCGGTCGTCCACGTCTGCCCTCCGTCCTTTGAGCACGCCACCGCGAGGGTATGAGCGTTGGTGGTCTGGGACGTGAAATTTCGCCATGTCATATAGATCTGGTCAGCGCTGCCGGTCGGAGTCACCGCGCGGGTCAGGCGATCGGTCGCTATTTTCTCCCAGTCAGGGACAACGCATCCGGCTGCCGCTACCGAGCAGTTCACAGGAAAGGAGACGGAATTGAACGTCTGCCCGTTGTCGTTGCTTTGATAGAGCGCAGCCGCAACAATCTGTAAATTCCCAGCTGGAGCTGTGGCGGTCGCGGCAGGCTTCGGAGCGGCCTGCTCCAACTGCGCGAAGTAAATCGTCTGCTGCGTCGCACTGCTGGGCGCCCCGACCGCCACCGTAGGATCACCCAGGGAGATAAACGTGGTGGCCGGGGGAGGGTTGGCCGTGTTGTAGGTGGACGCTGTGATCGTCTGCCCGCCGTTGGTCGAAAAAAAAGGGCCGGTTTGCGTTCCGTACACCACCGCATTTGCCAAGTCAGAAGCCGCTACCTCCAACTCGCCGAAGTTCCCGTTTGTGCCGGGGACCTCACCCGGTGTGCTAATCCCAGAGACCGGCGGCGCCGGCCCGGGAGCATTGCGGACCGTAGGCACTGGCGTGCGTGGTGGGCCGTGGAGTGCAGGCAACTCTGCCGCGGTAAAGTTGCGCCCACTTTGAAGGAAAAGTGCGACCGTGGCGGCGTCCGCATTCGCTGCGAGCTGACTCTCGAATCGGACCACCGTATTGCCGACCACAATCGCGGTCGTGAGCACCATGAACGGTCCTGGATCGATACCGGTATCTCCCCTGAAATCGGGATCAGGCCCTTGCAGTTTCACCAGCGTCTGCCGCTCGATCGCCGGATTGCCGTCGATCGTCAGCGACTTCGAAGGCGTCCCCGGCTGCTCCGCCGCGATCTGGGCCAGACGCGCCATCGCATCCGACGTACTGGCCCGGACCTCGATCCGAACGTAGGTCGTCCCCAGCACCACGCCGCCCTTGCTGACCGTAAACACCGTGCCGGTCGGGCTCGGGTTCGTCATCGAGACCGTCTGGCATCCTGGGCCGCCCACGAAGTCCCGCACCACGCTGGCGTGCAAGTCCTCCCCGTGAACATGGCTCGGCGTGAAGACGCACGAGCCCGAAACCCTCAGCTGATAGTCGTGCGGTCCGTAATTGAAGGAATAGCTGCCGGTGAAATCCGTAAATCGCACCGCCAGGAGCCGATGCTGCAAGCCGTCCCGCCCGATGAGGTCGATGCGTCCGCCAAGAATGGGCAGGCCGGCCGCGTCCCGCAAATGGCCGCTGATGGTGAAAGGCCCAGTCATGGCGCCCGCATTGACCATCAGCGCTCCGCCGCACGCTGCGCCAAAGCCTCCAAAATTTTCAACCAGGCTGGCATTTAGATCGTCGAGGTCCGCGCGCCGGGGCAAGAAACGGCAGCCGTGCAGCGCCGCCCTCAAGTCGTAAGACGCCGGAGCGACGCCGGGGAAACTGTACTGCCCTGCCGCATCCGTCGAGGTATCGATGTAGCGGAAGTCTCGCTGAAGCAGCACCTTGTTGTTGGGCAGCGGAGCCCCTGTTGCGTCGACCACCTGACCGGAGAGGACCACTCCCCCAGACGGGAGATGGGCCACGTGCCGTGCACAAGACGTACACAGAAACATCAGGAAAGAACTACACGCAATTCTGAGAAGCAGCGAAAAAGACCGCATAGATGGCCACCTAACGGAGAGACTTGGATAGACGACGCTTTTGGAGCGAAGGTCTTGAAGCCCTCTAAAAGGACCCTGGAAGGCAAAAGTGGCGGCCCTTCTGCTCAACAATTAGGGGCGGCCGGATGTCGGCAAGGTTAACTCCGGCACTCTATCACAAGAGCGCAACAGCTAGACAAGGCTTTCGGCCAAGGCGGGCCGGTGCCGTCGCATTTCTTTACTCCTCACAGCTCATTGAGGGTTTATTGCCATGTGGATGATGCCATGCCTTTAGCCGCGCGGGCGTTGGGATTACTAAATCTTCTGCGACCTCTGCACATCGCGCACACCGTTGACCCGGCGCAGACTCGCCACCAGCCGGTTGAGGTGCATTACGTCTTCCGTCTCTATCACGAACTCAACCACCGCATCCCCGTCATCCGTAGACCTGGAGTCGACACCGCGGATGTTGGTGCCGTCGTCGCTGATTACCGCCGTTAGCTCCTTCAACATGCCGGTGCGGTCAGTGCAATGCAGCGTCAGCTTGACCGGGTAGGTTTCCTTGCGGCCGGGGGCAAGTTGTTCGGCGGTCTTTGCCCACTCGACCGAGATGCGGCGGTCCGATTCATACAGCAGGTTTTGCACATTAGGACACCCGCGCGCATGAACGGCCACACCCTTGCCGCGAGTGACGTAGCCGACGATTTCTTCTCCGCGAATCGGGTTGCAACATCGCGCGCGGTAGACGAGAAGATCGTTCTGCCCCTCCACCTGGAGCGAGTCTGCTCCGCTCACCAGCTGAACGCGCTTGATGGCCTCGGTGATGCCGGGAACATCTTCCGCGATCGCCTCTGCCTCGCCCGCGCCAGGTGCGGTAACCCCGGGCGAAAGCTTATTGAGCACCTGCCGCGCGGAGAATTTGCCGAAGCCGATGGACGCCATTAGGTCGCTCTGAGTAGCCACTCCATATTCGCCAGCGATTCGCGCGTAGTCCGAATCCTGAAACCGGGACAGAGACACTTTGAATTTGCGCCCCTCGCGCTCCAGCAGCTTCTTGCCAATCTCGATGGCGCGTTCGCGCTGGTGTTCGTTGAGCCAGTGCTTGATCTTGTTGCGGGCCCGCGAACTCTTTGCGAAGCTAAGCCAGTCGCGGCTAGGCGTGTGTCCTTTCTGGGTAACGACCTCAACGATGTCACCATTGCGCAGACGCGAACGCAGCGGCACGATTCGCCCATTCACCTTCGCTCCGACGCAGGTGTTACCGACCTCGGTGTGAATCGAGTAGGCGAAGTCGATGGGGCTCGCGTCCTTGGGCAGCGGCACCACTTTCCCTTTAGGCGTGAAGGTGTAAACCTCTTCCGGATACAGATCGATCTTCAGAGTCGAAAGGAACTCGTTCGGATCGGTCATCTCCTGTTGCCACTCGACGAGCTGCCTGACCCAGGCAAGACGCTGCTCGTCGCGGGCGCTTATCGGCGTGTTCCCAGCCTTGTATTTCCAGTGAGCTGCGATACCTTCTTCGGCGACGCGGTGCATGTCCTCGGTGCGTATCTGCACCTCGAACTGGTGCCCGCCCTCGCCCATCACAGTTGTGTGTAGCGACTGATACAAATTCGGCCGCGGCATGGCGATGAAGTCCTTGATCCGCCCTGGTACCGGACGCCATATGCTGTGAATCAATCCGAAAACCGCGTAGCAATCCTGCACGTTCTGAGTGATGACCCGGATGGCGAGCAGATCGTAAACCTGGTCAATCTCCGTGCGCGTCTTTTCAAGCTTCTGGCTGATGCTGTAAATCCGCTTGATGCGCCACTCCACCCGCGCCTTGATGTTGTGCTCGCGCAACTGGTCTTGCAGCGCAGCTTCAACTTCGTGCAGAAATTGCTCACCCTCCTGGCGGCGCGATTCGACGGCGGTCTGCACCTGTTCATAGGTGTGAGGATCGACGTATCGGAAGGCCAGGTCCTCAAGCTCGCCGCGCACCTTGCCCATGCCGAGCCGGTGGGCGAGCGGCGCATAAATATCGAGCGTCTCTTTGGCGATAGCCTGCTGGCGGTCGGCACTAAGGTGCTCAAGGGTTCGCATGTTATGCAGCCGGTCGGCGAGCTTGATGATGACCACGCGAACGTCGGTCACCATCGCCAGCAGCATTTTGCGGACGTTCTCCGCCTGGCGATCTTCCTTGTTGGCGAACTCGATCTTGTCGATCTTAGTTACGCCCTCAACGATGTGCGCGACCTGGTCGCCGAAGAGCCGGGTGATGTCTTCGGTGGTGACGTTGGTGTCTTCGACGGCGTCGTGAAGCAGGCCGGCGGCGATGGCCGTAGAGTCGAGCTTCATTTCGGCCAGGACCAGGGCAACTTCAATGGGGTGAAGGACGTAAGGCTCGCCGGACGCGCGGAGCTGGCCCTTATGATGCTCCAGGCAGTAGTCCCATGCCTTGCGGATAATTTCGGTATCTTCGGTGGGACGATTGGCGCGGACGCGGTCGATCAGCTCGCCGAATTTGGCAGAGATAGAACTTCCCTCGGCATCAGGTGGAGCGGCTGTCTCCCGAGAAGCTGTCTCCAGCGTCGCCATATCTGATTATAGGCCGGAGCGTCAAGTTGTTCTTGGACGCATCGTTCAGCGTGGAGTTGGGCTCTGGGTATAGCTTCGCTTATTCCTAGCCGAACAGGCTTGATTAGGGAGGCAATATTATATTAAAAGAAAATATTATATTGGATATATACGTCCTACTATTGCGGTTTGACGCTGTCTGGAGAAGAACGGCTCAATCCAGTCTCTGGCTCTATCTAACATTATAGCGAGGCGAACCTAAAATTGCGCCAAAGCGATTGGTGATCAGCTATCAGGGCAGGAAACCTTGGAACTTGCTCCCGAGGACGGATTGATGAGCAGCCTCCTCTAGTCTGCACCCTAACCCCCATTATGGCGCTTTTACCCATGGACCGCCGGCAAACTATCCGGTAAAGGGGCTACCTTACCAG
The DNA here is from genome assembly GCA_036401395.1 of Acidisarcina sp. GTDB lineage: Bacteria > Acidobacteriota > Terriglobia > Terriglobales > Acidobacteriaceae > DASWUZ01. Next base: position 10,720 of record DASWUZ010000157.1, on the reverse strand, counting down.
GGTAGTTCCTTGCCCATGTGGATGAATCGGCCGCTCGGGCCGTCGGGCCCTAGGAGCGCCAGGTCGACTGAGGTCTTGGCGCCGTCGGGAATCTCCATCGGAGCTGCGCTGGTGCCCAGTTCCGTCTTGACCCAGCCGGGATGTGCCGAGTTCACCTTGATCTTTGTGTTCTTGAGCTCGTCTGCCAGGTGGATAGTGAAGGCATTGAGCGCCGACTTCGACGAGTCGTAGGCAAACGCTTTGGTGCTTGCGATCGGGCTCTTCGGGTCGGCATGGAGGGTGAGCGATCCGAGGATGCTGGACAGGTTCACGATGCGACCGGCGTCGCTCTTCCTGAGCAGCGGCATCAGTTCCCGGGTGAGGTATACGACCGAAAAGAAATTGGTGTTGTAAACCGTCTCAAGCTCCTCGTTGGTGGTCTCGATGGTGCGGTTCACGATGCCTTCGTCGGAGCCACGCCCGGCATTGTTGATCAGGATGTCGAGTTTGCCGAACTTCTTATCCAAATATTCAGCCGCAGCCTTTCGGTCGCCGGCGTCAGTCACATCGAGCTCCACGCCAGAGGCCTCAATGCCCTCGGCTGATAGCTTCGCCGCAGCCGCGTCGGCGTCAGACTGTTTGCGTGCACCGAGCACGACGACCACGCCCTTTTGCCCGAGCTGTCTTGCGGTCTCAAATCCGATCCCGCGATTCGCCCCGGTAATCAGGGCCACTTTTTTATCTGTCATCTCTACTCCTCCATTGCTGCACTTCAAGTGACTGCACTTCCACTAGATGATCAGAGATTCGCCGAGGGTTCACAACCGGCTCCAGTCCTCCGCTCTGCTATGCTCTGAGTCAATTTGAAGTCACTCCCCGAAATCGCCCACCGCCTTTTCGTGACCAAAGCGCGACAGGAGCGCTTTGCGTACTGGCGCTCCGTCCCTCTGCGGAGACAGTTCTACCTGATCGTGGCCGTCTTTTCTCTCTTCGCGACCATCGGGCTACTCGGAGCGATCATCAGCGCCAACGATCGGACCCACCTCATTGAGGGTGCCGCGTGGTGCATTCCGCTGCAAGTCTCTAGATACTATTGCGACACCCAACACCGGCAATCCCGCTCATCCACGCAATCGCATTACATTGTCGGCTCAAGAGCGGAACATCCCACGTGAGCCACAGCGCACAGGTCCGCAGGGCGGTGAGGCCGGCCAAGGCAAGTTCGTCTAAACTTAATCTCCGCACAGATCGTCTACGGAATGGTTTGCTTACGGAAGGTTTGCGGCGAGCTCGCCCGCGACTCGGGCGTGCGACTTTTTTGTCCGGCATCGGTCTTTGCTATAGATCTCAAAAACAGGCCCTGTAATCCAGACCGGGCATCGACGCCGGGCGGGAGAGCCGGGCAGTCCCGGTCTTCCGAAAAATGATTAGAAGTGATTTGCGCGCCGAGGTCCTTGTGGTAGTTCTGGCTTGCCTTGTGCCTGGCGTGGCCTGGGGGCAGGCTTCCTTGCCCGACGCGCCGTCCTCAGTCATAGCGCAGGCAGAACAGGCACCGCTGCCAGCCCTAGATAACTTTCTGGACGGGAATTTTAGTGCCGTGCTTCCCCCCTCCCCTTGTATCGATGAGGCCTCTACTCAGGCGCCGTGCACCATCTGTTGCGTTCCGGCGGACCGGCGCTTCCAGCAATTTGTAAAACTGGCTGGCGGCATTCGCCCCATGACTCCACAGGACAAGTTGTTGCTTGCAGGGCGCAATACGGTAGACCCCTTCAATGCACTGACGATTCTCGGCAGCTCGGCCATAGAGATCGCGTTCAACCCGCATACTTCCTATGGACCCGGGCTCCGGGGGGTGGCTCGCAACTCCGCGGTGGTGTTTACGGAAGGGGTGACCAGCGATTTTTTTAGTACGTTCCTGATTCCTTCGCTGGCTGGGCAAGATCCTCACTACCACCGCATGCCCAATGCCTCGACGCGGCGGCGGATAGCGCACGCACTCTACCAGGTTGTCTGGACCCAGAGCGATACGGGCAGGCCCATGTTCAACTACGCCACGGTGTTTGGAACTATCGCGACCGACGCGGTAAACGATCTATATGTTCCAGGGCGGGAACTGGGCCCCGGTTCCTCAGCCGCGCGGATTGGGACTGCCATCGCTACTGATCCCATCGATAACTTCATTACCGAGTTCGTGCCGGACCTGGCCCGGCGGGTAAAATTCCACGTCGTGTTTGTGCAACGAATCATCAACCGCGTCGCTCTCGAAGAAGGCCGGAATGCGGCTGATTAGGGCCGTCCGCTTGATGTTCCAGCTAGCGCCGCTTCAGCGCCTCAAGTTCTTCGAGCGTGCGCGGCCAGTCCGATTTCAGCAGGCGCGAGAGGCTCCGGTCGGCGAGGACTTTGCCGTTGGTCTGGCAACGCGCGCAGTAGTTGGTTTCGTTGTCGGCGTAGCGTATACGCTGGATCTTCTCACCGCAGCGTGGGCATGGCAGACCGAACCGGCCATGAACGGCCATATCTTTGCGGAACGCTGTGACTTTCTCAGGGAATTTATCAGCCGCCTCGGCCCGGAAGCGATCGATCCATAGTTGAAGCGTGTTGCGCGTAGCGCTGAAGAGGGTCGCCCACTCCTCGGCAGTCAGCTTGTGGGTCAGAGCGATGGGAGATAATTTTCCGGCGTGCAGTATTTCGTCGGAGTAAGCGTTCCCGACGCCGCTCAGAATACGCGGGTCAGTGAGTGCTCTCTTCAGCGTGCGGTTTTCGACGGTAAGAGCGGCGCGGAATTGCTGTAAGTTGCTGGTGAAGACATCGATTCCGCCAGGGTCGATGGCCTGTAGCGCGTCCGCTCCGCTTAGCACGTACAGGGAGGCACGGCGTTTGCTGCCCGCTTCGGTGAGCACCAGGGAGCCGCTCGGAAAGTCGAAAGCAGCGAGATTATTGCGCCCGCCAAGCTTTGCTCCGGGCGCTCGCCAATGCAGGCGGCCGGCTATCATCAAATGAAGTACCAGCCATAAGTCGTTATCTAATCCGAAGGCGATACGCTTGCCCACCCGCCGTAACTCGCGGACGTTGTGACCCTCTGCGTCTGCTATAGGTGGCTGCGCCGTTCGCAACAAAAATGCGCTGGCGATGCGCGCGTGCTGGAGCGGTTGCCCGATGACTCGACCTTCCAGCGCGCTGATATATGCGGCTATGTCGGGTAGTTCTGGCATACTGCTTCAGATTGCATGGTTCGATGGCAGATTGCAAGGCAGCCGGCAGCTTTCTCGCCGCATGCATAGCTTATCTGCTGAAGCCCGGCTGATAGGCTACAGCGGTAGTTGCGAAGGGCAGCTTCTTAAGTGGCGGGTCTAGAAATAATCCGAAAATAGGCATCACTTTATGTTGCTCGGCGGCCAGAGCGAAGTGGCCCGCATCGGGGACCACTGCTAGTTCCGAGTCTGGGATTTTGTTGTAGGTCTCGACTGCGTGTTCGATACGAACCCAGTCGTGGCTGCCGATTGCGATGAGGACGCAGGCTTTAAGCCGGCCGAGTTCTTCGTTTGAAAATCCGTTCCACGGAGTGCTGTTGAACTTGCTCCATATGGCCGGCCAGTGTGAGGGGTCGGGAGCTACACGCTGGTAGCTCTCCCGCTGGTACCGGACTACATCAGAATCAGGTGTGAGCGTCATGACATGAGCCAGAATCTCCGGCTTGTAGGCGTCTTGGAATTTACCGAACGCAGTCCCATAAGTAATGATGCGGCCGACTAACTCAGGGTGGCGAATGGCTACCAGGATAGCGACGATGCCTCCGACGCACTCGCCCAGTAAGTCGGCCCTGTCGATGCGGAGATGGCGCAACAAGGCGGCGACGTCCTCGGCTTGTTGCTCGAAGGTGAGCGGGCGGTTGATGTCGGCAGTCCGTCCACGGCCTTGAAGGTCGACGGTAATTAATTTGCGGGTCTGTGTCAGCTTAGGGAACGTGGTTGTTCCAGCTACGCCGAACCCCATAGGTATATAGAGCAGCGGCCTGGCCGTGCTCTGCGCGGGCCCATGTATCTCGAAATACATGCTGAGTCCGTTAATGGACGCGTAGCCTTGCCGCCTTTCGACCTTGGCGGCTTCGCTTTTGTTGGCGGAGGCATCGGCGTCCGTGGTTAACTGCTCGATAACAGACATCTCTAACTCACCCGTAACTTGCATCTCCAACTCCTCTCTAGTCAGGTTAGCGGCCGCTAGTATGTCGGCCTATTTTAGTTAGCGTCGCTTTCAACGAAGGCCTTGAGCCTCGACAATGCGCTGTCCCATTGCCTGGAAACCAGCTCGAGATACTCCTTCATCTCATTGACCGGCTTCGGGTCGAACTCGAAGATATTTTCCCGCCCCATACGTCTCCCATGTACTACTCGCACCCTCTCGAGCACGCGCAGGTGCTTGGTAACAGCCTGCCGGGTGAGTGCCGTCCCCTCAGTCAGCTCGGCTATCGAACATTGCTGCCCGCGTGATAATTTCGCGAGCAGCATGAGCCTTGTCTCGTCTCCCAGGGCCGCAAAGACGGCCGCCCTTTCCCGTGTGCCGCTACGATGCTTTGCTGACATAGCTCTCCAGGCTCTTCAACTGATGGTCCCATCCTCTGGTGTTCGCGCGGAAAGCCTGGGCCTGGCGATCGCTCGGAATCTTGTCGAAGCCAGACTCGATGAGCGTGAGCGACGTGCCGGTTTTTGTGGGCGCAAGGCGAAACTCAACGAGCGTCGGCGTCTCTTTGGTGTAGTCGACAGTGGGGTCGTTGGAGTTGGGGTGCCAGGTGTAGGAGAAATATGTTTCCGGCTCAATCGTCTTGACTTCTACGTCCATGCGGACGTGTTCGTACCCCGGGAAGGTCAGTTTCCCGCCCACCGCTTTGCCCGCGATGAATGGGCCTTCGAGTAAGACTTGGAACCATTCGCCGAACTGGCGAAAGTCCGTGAGGGCGCGCCACACCCGGGTCAAGGGCGCCGCGATCTCGATCTGCTTTTCGATGCTGTTTTCTGTGCTCGTCTGCGTGCTGGTTTGCATGATGTGCAACCTCCTAGTTGCATATTATGACGATCAGACAGGAAATGCAACCATAAAGTTGCTTATTTATTTGCTTTTATAAATTACCGCATCCGGGCGGCGCCATACCCATGAAAATAGAAAAGGCCCACCCGGTAAAATCCGGGCGGGCCTTCTGCTGTGCTACTGGGCTAGCTAGCTAGTTTAGTGGTTGTCGTGATGGTCGTCCATATCGCCGCCGTGGTAGCCGCGATCATAGCCGCGCAGATACCCGTCGTGATACGCACGATACAGATCGCGCCGGTCGCCAAACTCCTCGTGGAACTTGGCGCGGCCGTTGCGGCGGAACGCCTTTTCCGGGACGAAAGTATGGTTGTCGTGGGCGTCCTTGCGGCCGTTTTCGAAGCCGTCATGGAACCCCGCACTCATGCCGGGATTATCATCCCGGTGATGGTCGCGGTCCTGGTCGCCATACTGTGGAGGCTGATTACCGTATTGAGGCTGATTGCCGTAAGGTGGGGGAGGCGGAGGTGGGGGCCCGTCCTGGGCACGTGCAACCACACCAATGCCCGATGCGAGAGCCAGGGTCAGTAGTCCTGTTGAAAGCTTGCGTGCGTTCATTTCGTTCTCCTGCTACTTACTACCCGTACTGAGATGCTTTAACCCGGCTCCGCGTCCGATGTTGTGGCGGTTCAACTTGTGTGGAGTGTGTCTGACGGGTGGCAAGATGCGGCTAGAATGCAACAATCAAGGAATTGGGAAGGAAAATAGAAGGTGAATGCAACAAAGTCTGTAGTCTCGCGAGGAAAGGCCGGCGTTCCCCCGGCAAAGGAACCGGCAAAGCCTTACTTCACTGAAGAGGGAATGAAGTTTCTTCGCGGTCTCAGACGAAACAATAAACGGGAGTGGTTTGAGCCGCGGAAGCCCATTTATGAGCATGAAGTCAAGCAGCCGATGCTTGCCCTCATTGAGGCGGTCACGGCCGCTATGGAATCGTTCGCGCCCGCGCACGTGCGCCCACCGCAGAAGTGCCTGATGCGGATTTATCGAGACACAAGGTTTTCAGCCGACAAGACGCCCTACAAAAAGCACGTTGCCGCCTGGTGGACGCGTGCCGGCCTGGAGAAGACGTCAGGAGCGGGATTTTATCTGCATGTCGGCGCTGCTGAAGTGGTGGTGGCGGCCGGGTCTTACATGCCCGAGCGGGCGCAACTTTTCGCCATCCGGTCATGGCTGATGGAGCATCATGAGGAATTTCGCGCCATGCTCGACGACAAGCGGTTGCGCCATCGCATGGAAGTATTCGACGGATTGCCGCTGAGCCGTTCGCCGAAAGGCTTTCCCGCGGAGCACCCGGCAGCCGACCTGTTTCGTTGCCGGCAGTGGGGCCTGTCCGCCACTTTGCCGGGCGAGGTGGCGCTTGGGCCATCCCTAGTCCGCAACGTGGTGGAGCGGTTTCGCCTCGCCACCCCGCTGGTCGATGCGTTGAATGCGCCTCTCAGCGCCGGTGCAAAGGCGGCGCAAAAGCCCCTGTTTGGCCTCTACTGAGGGGTCTGGCTTCAAATCCGTGGAGTTGCAGTTGGTCGACGAGGACCATCACATCCTAAAATGTCTTAAGACGAAAAGCCTGTAAAACCCGGCTATTTCCGGCAGAAAACCGGCAAAACCGGAACAAAAAACCAAAATACTGTGGAAATGCTGGTTTTACCGTTGACAAACAATTTCTAAAGTCGCATCGTAAACGGCGGTGGGTTGTCTAAAACCCGCATGAATACAGGCTTTGCCCGACGTGGGCGGTTTTTCCACGGCGACAGACGCTGAGTTGCGGAATTAGAGAACCGGTCAAAACAAAACACGCGGCGTGCGGGAAACATCGTCTCGCTCATGCCTCGCCACCGCGTAGTGAAGCAACCAACCAGGAGGAATTACAAGATATGGCAGCAGCAACGATGACCAAGACAGCGCTGGTTCGGCTCATGGCCGAGAAGCTCGCATTGACCAACAAGCAGTCCGCAGAGTTTTTGGATCTGCTGGCGGAGACAGCGATCAAGGAGACCAAGAAGGTAGGCGTATTCGTGATCCCTGGACTCGGGCGCCTGGTGAAGGCAGAGCGCAAGGCCCGCCTGGGCCGGAACCCGCAGACCGGCGAGCAGATCAAGATCAAAGCCAAGACGGTGGTTAAGTTCCGGGTTGCCAAGGCCGCCAAGGACGTAATCGCGCCGCCAAAGAAGTAGTCGTCCAGCCGGATCTTTTTTTGACCGGCGACTCTGGTCAAAATTGACCAGTTTTCCTGTTTTCCGTGTCGTACTCTTTGTTGCAACCGGCCGCTTCGAACGGGATGGGCGTCCGAGATGCCGGGGTTGATAACCGCTGGCAGACCGCGTAATGCGTGAGAGGGGAGAGGGCTTAGGTCCTCTCCCCAATTTCATTTTGGGCTGTTTGCGAATGCTTCGGGGCGACGGGAGTCAGCGCGCCCTTGAGGGCAGCAGTGCTTTGGCAACCAGCGAGAGTCCATAGGAAATGATGATCGCCCGGATGAGCAGCGGTGCGTCATAGGTCCAGCCCAGGGTTGCGAGAGAGATGGCCACTCCTGCAGGAAAGATTTCTGCGGCGAGGCTCTCCAGCCAGCGCGGGCTCGTCGTGGCTGCAACGGACCCGGAGGGCCGGCGTAGGCGGGGCAGAAAGCGGCCCGCTTCGGTGCAGTAGCGCATGTAGGCCTCGCCCTGCCGCCCGGCAAGGTACGATTCTTCAGCCAGAACGAGTCGCAGCTCAAAGCCCGCGAGCGCCACGATCAAAAACAATGCGCCCGTCCACGGCATCAGCAGCGACACGGCCGCCGCGGTGAGCCATGCACCGAGGTAGAGCGGATTTCGGATGAACCGATAGGGCCCTGCCGCAACGATCGTCTGGGTCTGGAACGTAGAGGCCTGCATCGTGTCCGCTCCGAGATAGGCGGTGCCGGTTAGCCGCAGGAGTGCTCCGGCGATGGAGATCGCGATCGCCGCAATGAGGACAGCGATGAAGGCCTCCTGCGAGGTCAGCCAGCGAGTACTGACAAGTTGCAGTGCCAGCCACGACCATGTGCGCGGGCCCCTCAGCGCCGGGGCCAGGTATTGCCACGGCGCCAGGAAGCCGACGATGTAAAGCCCGGTGATGATCCAGACCCGCAGCTTGAATTCTATTTCCGACGCCTTCATTGATTGCTTCATTGTAAGTGCGCAGTTTACAGTCCGGCCTGACCCGGATCCGGCCTTCGATGTTGTTGGTGGACGTGGGGCTGTGGTGGTATGGTCTGCAACAACTTCTCTGCACACTGGTTTTGACTATGCGCGTCATTGGAATTTCTCTGCTTTTCTCTTGCATCGCCGGGTCAGCCTGCGGGGCTCCGGCACTGGGGGACACTTCTTGCCCGGCGGCGCCCGATGCCCTGGTGGCTGGTGCGCCTAACATCTTCAACGCGCAGCAGGAGCAGGACCTTGGCGAGCCTACGCCGAGACCATCGAACCCGGCGTGCGATTTATCGACGATCCTCCGGCTGAACAATACCTGGAAAAGCTGGGCGCAAAGCTGCTGGCAGTGCTGCCGCCGAACCAGCTTCATTTTCGCTACAAGATCATCGACAGCGACGAAATCAATGCGTACAGCACAGCCGGTGGCCGCATCTACGTCACGCGCAAGCTGATTGCGGCGGCGAAGTGCGAGGACGAGATGGCTGGCGTGCTGGCCCATGAGATGGGGCACATTCTGACCCATCAGTATGGCATCGAGGCGACGGCCGAGATGGCGCAACTGCTGCATGTGACATCGGTGGGCGACCGCGACGACATCTTCGACAAAGTACACCGCATGGCTGAGATGGAGATCAACGGCAAATGGCGCGCCCCGAGCGAAGCCAAGGGTGAGGACCAGGCCGACGCCGTGGCGCTTTACGCTACGACCAAAGCCGGATATGTTCCGCACGCCTACACTGATTTTTGGGACAGGGCAGCCGATACAGGCGGGAAGACCGGCTCCACGCTGACTGATCTGTTCGGTATCACCCGGCCGGCGCAGAAACGGCTCCGCACCATGCTGACCGTTGAGAGGGCGATTCCGCCGGGGTGCGGAGCCACCCAGCCTTCGGTGCCGGCGGCGTTCTTGGCGTTGCAGCGCGAGGTGATCGCGAGCAGTGTTCGCGACCAGGCGACAGGGACTGAATCAAAGCTGATTCAACTCGCGCCGCCGTTGCGATCTGACCTCGCGCGGGTGCAGTTCAGCCCCGACGGCAAATATGTTTTCGCCGAAGATGATTCAACGATCTTTGTCATGTTGCGAACCACGCTTGAGATTGTGCTGCAGATAGAAGCGGTCGATGCCGAGGCGGCCTGGTTCACCCCAGACTCCACCCACATCGTCTACAGCACCCCGACCATGCGCGTTGAGGAGTGGGACATCGCTTCAAAGCAGCGTTCGGCTGTGCATGAATTAGTAATTTATCAACAGTGCCTGCAGCATTTGCTTTCTCCGGACGGGCACACCATGGCCTGCATTATCAATACGGACAAGGCCACGCGGATGGGATTGATGCTGCTCGATGTCGCGACCGGCGACACGGTGTTTCGCAAAGATGACGCATTTGTGCCCGGTTTTGACCAGGAAGATGCCGAGGCGATCTATCTTGAAAAGGTCCTCGGCACACCGATGGTGAGTTGGTCTTACACGCCAGACAGCACCAAGCTGCTTGTGAACCTGGGCCACTGGAACTACCTTTATGACCTCAATTCGCATGCCATGTTGAAGGCCTCGGGGGCGATCGGCAAGCTCAGCCGTGGGCCTTTCGCGTTCGTCGGAAATGATCGGATAGCCATTGATAACTGGGACAATCCGACGAGTTCGGGCGTGTATAGCTTTCCTGAAGGAAAGCTATTAAAGAAGCTAGCAATGGGAGATCAGGCACTGGAGCGTGTCACGCAGGGAGATTACGTTCTGTTGAGGCCAGTAAAGGACTCAGCTGTAGGCGTTCTTGATCTGAACACCGACAGAATACTGCTTGGCATGAAGACGAAGGCAGTCGACGTCTACAGCAAGATGCTGGTGTCGGAGACCGGAGCGGGAGGCGTCCTGCTCACAACCAGAGGGCTGGTAGATGGCGGTACGGATGTTGCTACGCGTGAACTCCCGATGAGCCTCCTGGGCGGGTTACAGGCCGCCGCCATCTCGCCGGATGGCAAATTCCTGGCCGTGTCGAGCGCGACCCGCAGTGGCTTCTGGCAGGTCGATACCGGAAAGCGTCTGCTTTATGTGCGGCCATTTCAGGGCGGGTTCTTCGATGGCAACGACCGGTTCTACGGGGACTTTTCAAAGTATCACCAGCAGGACCGGTCGCTGGTTGCCATCGATGTGGCGCTAGGCAAGGCTGGAAAGCTGTCTTACAGTCCCGCAAAAAATGCCCGGTCGATTGGAGACTTGACGGTGGAGTTCGTGCTTAGCGGAAATAGGGAGGACTACATACATAAATATGATCTTCAGGTGCGCGACTGGAAAACAAATGCGCTGCTATGGACACGGACCTTTGCGCATGGGACGCCTGAGTCGAACACCATGCTGCAAGGCAAGGAGATGGTACTCACATGGGCCATCGATTCCGATGCCGCTAACGCGGAGATGAAAGAGCATCCGGAGTTGAAGGCCCAGGCCGATGCGCTGCCGAAGAAGGGTCAGGGCTTTCTCGTCGAGATAGTTGACA
>DASWUZ010000156.1:0-8299 GCA_036401395.1 Acidisarcina sp. | reverse complement strand
GCAGGCGCGATCTTCCTCCTCTTTTCCAAAGCTAAAGCGCCGCGCAGATGCTGACATCGGAAGATGCCCCCTTTTGAGCTGCCGGGAATGTATTCTAATCCGAGTTCCGATTGCCTCAGGTCAAACTCAACAACTCACCGGCGCTTAGGGCCCGCAGCCAAATCTGGCGGCGGGCCTTTCGCTTTTTGTGTACCCCGGCTGTTTGGCCCTCTACCTGCGCTCCGAGGGGGTGGGGGTGGGGTAGGCTAGGGTGGGGTAGGGTGGGGGGGGTGTATGGCGAAGCAGTACGAGATATGTCGTATTGGGTAAGGAATGCCAAACTTGTTACCAAGTTACATTCGCCTGACCATGAAGCTCTCGGGAGTGGCTTGGCCAATCAACGCGAAGTTAAGTGGGGTCTAGTCTTAGTATACGCGGCTGGATGAATCACTACGCCAAACTGTTCACCCCAAGGGGTTACGAAATACGCGACCAAATCGATTACCTGGCGGGTGTGGCGTATTCCATCTGTCAAACCTCATTCTTCAAATCATCAATGCGCATGCCGAGGCTCGTAGTGCCGACGGCGTTCGAGCAGGTGATCGAGCGAATAGATACCTGCTCCGAAGACGAGCATGATGAGGGCGGCGACCAGGAACGGAAACGGGTCGGCGGTGTAAAACTTGGTCGCGTCGGCGCTGAAGAGCGATAGGAACCCTTCGCGGTCAGCGGTGATGTAGGCCACGATCATGTTCGCCGTCAGCAGCAGTCCGACGAGGCGGGTGCCGAGGCCGAGGATGAGGAGCAGGCCGCCGAAGAACTCCAGCGAAGCGACGCAAGGCGCGGCGATCTGGGGCATGGGGATGTTGAGGCTGGTGAAGTATTGAATCACATGGGGGAGGCCGTGCAGTTTGCCCCAACCGCTTTCCAGGAACTGCCAGCCCCAGTAGAGGCGGACGAGTAGTAGAAACGGCGACGCAAGGCGTGCGGTCAGTGCTTCGAAATCTTTGTAGAGCCTACCTGGATAACTTCGATCGTTCATTTCGTCGTGCTCTCTTTCTTGCTTCGCAGACCAGCCACTTTTATTTCACAAACCAGCCCAGCTCGGCCCATGTTTGAAAGGCCTGCTGCAGGAACGGGGGGCGATCTTCTTCGGGGATTTCGCTGCCCTCAAAGCCGGCGGTAATCGCGGCCTCCAAGGTAGCGCCACCGCTCAGGACCTCGAGCATCCGGTAGTCTTCCGGGTGGAGGCGCTTGTAGTAGACGGTGTTTTCGCGGCGATGCACGGCAAGGAAGATTTCCTCTGGCTCCATCTTCGTTATCCTGCGGACGACTTTGCTCCTGCGGGCCACCTTAGCGTTGTTGCTGGTCGCGTCGCCGCTTCCGGTGTCGTTGCGGACGGCGATGAGCAGGTCGTCGACGGGGAAGTGTAACCGTAACAGTTTCAAATGTGGCTGGAGGCGGAAGCGGGTCTCATCGGTAACGGCTGCGAAGTCGTCGGCGGTGGGGGCGGGCTCGGCAGCCTCGTCGAAGGCCTCGATGTGTGCCCACTCGATGCGTACCATGTCGAGGGACAGGGTGGACAGGGAAGTATCCGTCCCGCCGGTCCACTCCGGATGTGCGACCAACCATTCCAGGAGCTTCGATCCGAGGTTGCGGAGCGTGAAGGATGTGGACGGGCACTCGGCGAGGTACTGGCGCATGAGGCCCTCGAACTTTGCGCGGCCGAGGACGGCCTGCAGTCCGGGGAAGTCCTCTTCGAAGCTTGCGTAGAGGCGGAACCAGTATTGGCGGTTATAGATTTCGAGGCGTTCGAAGGAGGTTAGGCGGTCGTTTGGCTTGACGAAGGCGGCTGCTTCGCGGGCGACGTCTACGCCGTCGCGGCGGCGGCGGACGGTGGTCTCGGTGCGGGTGAGAGGCTCCATTACAGCGGCGGCCATGCGCCGTTGGAGCGACTTGAGTGGGAAGGCGACGGATGCTTCATCGACCAGGGAAGTGGCATTTCCGCTCGGCGCGCCGGCGCTCAAACCGCGGCCTCTTCTAAGGCGGGTTCGCTGACGGGCGTGGCGGCAGGCGCGCGCCGAGCGGCCGCGTCGAGAAAGCGCTGGGCCTTCATAGCCTCGGCGTGAACTTCGTCGAAGGTGGGGATGTTGTCGTCCCACTCGAGCAGGGTGGCGGTGGGGCCGCAACGGTCGATGGCGCGCTCGTAGAGTGCCCAGACCGGCTCTAGTACCGGGTGATCGTGGGTGTCGAGGATGTACTTCTCAAACTTGGAGTGGCCCGCGATGTGGATCTGCGCGACGCGGTCGGCGGGGACGAAGTTGAGGTATTCGAAGGGATCGAAGGTGTGGTTTTGCGAGGAGACGTAGATGTTGTTGACGTCGAGGAGGATGCCGCAGTCGGCGCGCTCAACGACCTCGGTGAGGAACTCCCACTCGGTCATCTCGGAGGCGTGGAACTCGGCGTAGCTGCTTACGTTTTCGACCACTACTGGGACCTCAACGAAGTCGCGGACCTGGCGGATTTTGGCGGCGGTGACTTCGACGGCCTCCCAGGTGTAGGGCATCGGAAGGAGGTCGTGGGTATAGCGCCCGTCCACGCTACCCCAGCAGAGATGGTCGCTGAGCCAGGGTGTGTTGGTGCGGCGAGCGAGGGTCTTGAGGCGGGTGAGGTGTTCGCGGCTCAGGGGGTCGACGGAGCCGAAGTACATGGAGACGCCGTGCTGGACTACCTTGTATTGTTCTAGGATTTGGTCGAGTACGGCGAGGGGGCGGCCGCCGTCGATCATGTAGTTTTCGGAGATGATCTCGAACCAGTCGACTACTGGTTTCTTATCGAGGATGTGGCGATAGTGGGGGAGCCGGAGACCGATCCCAACGCCATACTCGGTAAAGTTATTGAACTTATTCGCAGCCACAATCTACTCCGGGACATGCCGTGCAAAAACTCAAGGCCGCATGAGCGGCCCGAGTCATCAGACGGAAAAAATGTATAGGGCAGACTCAATAGACTCGATTCCAAGCCCGGAGTCTGCCCGTTTCCAAAGTCCAGTTAGACTGCGTCGGGCATCTTGGAGCCGTCGGTAGCGCAGCCGCCCTTACCCTTGCAGCTGTTCTTACCACTGCAGCCGTTATCGCTCGACTTGCAGCCGCCCTTGCCCTTGCAATCATTTTTGCCCTTACAGGAGTGCTTGTCTTCGGTGTCGTCGCTGAGCGAAGCGCGCAGGAAGGAAACCTTGCCGGCCTTTGCCATTGACGCGGAACTGTTGTTGGTCTGCGTGGTTGCAGCCTGCATCGTGGCAGCGCCACTGAGCAAACCAGAGACTGCTGCGGCGATCATGAGGCTCTTCATCGAATTCTTCATTTAACTTTCCTCCGTGATTTGAGATCTAAGCTTTCGACCTTCGTCGCGATTCGCGACCGCGGACAGCAAGCCTGATGCTCACTATGACTTCTTACACCAGAACGCATTGAAAAGGACACTAGATTCTTTGATGGAGTGGATAAATTATTCATTAGATCGACCATGCGGCGCGACGAATCGGAGGCGCGAAGAAAAACTCTGTGGCTGGGGGTAAAGCGGAGCTGTCGCCTGTGCGCGAGCCTCTTGGGTTTTGGGTACCGACTGCGGCCTTCGTTAGCCGTCAATATGAGCATGCGGATGTATAGTCTGGATTCACAAGTAAACGGTCCTGAGGTGCGCGACAGAACTGAGCGAAACTGCCTATGATTGGCACGGAAGATGTTCCGCAGTTCGGAGGCAGGATGTACCAAAGGCGTTCCCTTCCGGCACTGGTTCTGACGAGCATTCTGGCGGCTTCGGTCGGAATGCCGGCGGCCGGGCAGGCCGCTAACCCTTGCAGAGAGCAAGATCCGAATGTAAGGTCAGCCAGTTGCACGGTCTTGATCGACTCGGGACGAGAGACAGGGCTTGACCTCGCTCGTGACTTCTACAACCGTGCCCTGGCCTATGACGAGAATCGAGAATCCGATCGTGCAATGTCCGATCTGGACCAGGCGATTCGTCTTCAGCCTGGCTTCGGTCAGGCCTTTTTTCAGCGCGGGAGAGATCACTATGTGCTCAAGCAATATGAGCTTGCGATTGCAGATTGCGGCGAGGCGCTTCGGCTGAATCCGGACTTCGCGGACGCCTTCGTTTGTCGTGGCCGGGCATTTTTCAGCCAACTGAACTTAGATCGAGCTATCGCAGATTTCAACCAGGCGCTTCGCATCCGACCCGGGGATGCGGCTGTGCTCGAAGCCCGGGGCAGGGCTTACGCCAAAAAGAACCAGACAGATCTGGCTATAACCGACTATGGCGAGTCAATCCGGACGAGAACGGAAGATGCCGCAACTGCATTGACCCTTCGCGGCGACGCCTACATCTCTGAGCACTATTTCGATCTTGCAATACTAGACTTCAGCGCCGCGCTCAGGCTTCAACCTGGAGTCGCCGGGATTTTTAATGACCGCGCCATAGCTTACAGTGACAAGCATTTTTACCGCCATTCGATCGCCGATCTGACCGAAGCAATACGCATCAAGCCTGACTACGCGGACGCGTTCAACACCCGCGGTGTGCAGTACCTCGCGACAAGACGGTACCGTCGTGCCGAGAAGGATTTTAGCCGAGCGATCGAGCTGAAGCCCGATTACGCGATGTTCCTTGCCCACCGAGGGCAGGTTTACGCCGTAGAAGGAAAGTACCAACTTTCATTGATCGACGTGAGCCGGGCCATTGAACTGGATCCAAAACGGATAGATGCTTTCGATTGGCGCTGCTGGGACGAAGCTGTGCTCGGACACTTAAGAGAGGCCCTGGCCGACTGTGACTACGTCCTGACGCAGCCTGCGTATTACGGAACGAAGCGTAGCTATGGAAACACTTGGGACAGCCGGGGCTTCGTGTACCTGCAGATGGGGCAGTATGACCTTGCCATCGCCGACTACGACAAGGCGCTGGGAACGGGACTCACGTATGCGACTTCCCTTTACGGGCGTGGACTTGCAAAGCGCAAAATGGGTGACTTCAAGGGAGCTCGAGTTGATATCAGGGCGGCAAAGAGGATCGACAGGAAGATAGCTCGAGAGTTCAAAAGCTACGGGTATGACCGCAACCCAGCCGGAAGGCGATGAAGCTTGCGCTACTACCGTCGGTCGACCCGACGATTCCGTTTTAAAATGGAGAGAGGCTGCCCAATCGCGACAGCCCCTCCACCTACATATCTGAAATCAAACAACTCGCGGGGCTTAAGTCTTTGCAAAAGACGCGATGGCGCTGGCCTCATCGTCCTTGACGTCAAAGACGGTGTAAAGCTTGGTGATCTGAAGGAGGTCGTGGACCTTCTTGGTCAGGTTGAGCAGCTTCAATTCGCCGCCCTGGTTGCGGACCGCGGTGTAAGCGCTGACCAGTTCACCGATGCCGGAACTGTCGATGTAGTTAACGTCCCCGAGATTGAGAAGTATTAGCTTGGAGCTTTTCGTCAGCAGGTCCCGTACCGCATCCCGTAACTTCACGCTACCGTCGCCGAGTGTAATTCGTCCGCTCAGATCGAGAACTGTTATGCCGTCCACCTGGCGGGTGCTAAGTTTTAAACTCACTGAAAGATCCTCCTTAGTTGCCTGAAGTGCCTGTTTGCGTGGTGCCCAGATGTTTGATGAGGGTCATCTCGGTTCCCGGATGCAGTTGCCTGAAGTGTACCTCATCCATAAATGAGCGGATGAGGAATATGCCGCGACCGGAGCCGCGCAGAAGGTTCTCCGGAGCGAGCGGGTCGGGGAGCTTATCGAGCTCGACACCCTTTCCCTCGTCTGAGATGCGGATAACGATCGAAGCGCCGGTATTTTCGAAGGAAGCGGTGATGTGTTTCTCGGGGTCGTAGGCGTTTCCATGCAGGACGGCGTTTACTGCAGCCTCTCGCACCGCCATCGTGATCCGGTAGATGTCTTCTTCAGGGACGCCGGCCGACTGTGCGAGTTGCTCAGCCGCTGCTTCCACACGGTCCACGCTGTCAAGCGAAGACTCAAGGGTCATGCTCGTGCGGCTTGCCTGTGATTCCGCCAATCGAAGTCCCTCACCTGGTAGAGGTAGATCGCGCCGCTGCGGGTCTAGGCCCCGTCATCAGGCAGTTTGCTTGCTCTCAACAATAATGTCAAGAAACGCAAGGACTTGTCGAATTATGGCCTTGATCGAAACTGCCAGACCAGCCTGCTGTCGAATAAGGAACGGCAGATTGGCGCCGAAGTCCCCGCTTGCAGTTACACAGCCTGCGCGGCCGGCGCTACAATCGGTATCGCTTCTCGATCATCCCATGAAGAAAGTTCCGATCTTAACTATTGCTGCTCTCGCGGTACTCTGCGGCCCGGCGGTCCTCGCCAAGCGAGCCCCAAGCCCGGTCCTTATTGTGGATGGGCAGAGCGGCGGCCCCTACCATGCGTGGCAGCTTACCACTCCCGTGCTCAAGCGGGAACTCGATGACACGGGCCTGTTCGCCGTCACCGTTGCAACGACAGGGGCGGACCTCGCAGCGTTCCAGCCAAATTTCGGCAGCTATAAGGCGGTTGTGATGAACTATGACGCGCCCGATTGGCCCGCAAATCTTCGCACCGAGCTTGAGTCCTACGTCAAGAATGGAGGTGGCCTGGTCATCGTTCACGCGGCGGATAATGCCTTCCCCGATTGGCCCGCCTACAACGAGATGACCGGGATCGGCGGCTGGCGCAACCGTGACGAAAAATCGGGGCCTTACTGGTTTTTCAAAGACGGGAAGCTCATCTCCGATCCTGCCCCGGGGCCAGCCGGCTCTCACGGCGCGCGGGTGCCATTTCAGGTCACGACGCGCGATCCCGGACACCCCATCATGCGCGGTCTTCCTCCGATGTGGATGCACGCGGGCGATGAACTCTACGCAACGCTTCGGGGGCCTGGCAAAAATATGACGGTGCTGGCGACCGCGCATTCTGATCCTGAAAATAAGGGGACAGGTCGCGACGAGCCCATCCTCATGACCATCGCATACGGCAAGGGACGGGTATTTCATACCATGCTCGGCCACGATGTTGCTGCGCTGAGCTGTGTCGGGTTTATTACCACCTTGCAGCGGGGGACCGAGTGGGCCGCGACCGGTAAGGTCACGCAAAAAGTGCCTGTTACGTTTCCAACCGCCGACACTACGAGCGTCCGGACTGACATTGCGCGGATGGATCCGCAGTTCGTTGCCAGCGCCCCGACGGCAGCCGCCCCTGGCGCCATCGCAGTAACCGCGGCAACGAAGGCGTTTGGCGATCTAGCCGACACCGCACTCGCGACCATGGCTAAGAAGGCGCAGGACCTCAAGATCAATGGCGTCGCCGTGGTTGCGTATTTTGACGGCGAAAGCGTGCAGTCCTGGGCGTCGAAGATGGTCGTCGTTGGTCACGTCAAGGTTGAGCCTTCCGCAACGGACAAAGGATCAAATTTGCTGGCTATCGCGTACGCAAAAGCGGCCGAGATGGCCGACACCTTGAAGAACAGCGGAAGCAAGGTGCGGCCTCCGCTGACCGGTGAATTTGGGTGGGAGGGAGGCGTGATCGCTCGCGGGAGGAGCGGGTATATCATCGCTGCGTTCAGCGGAGGCCAGTCTTCCGACGACGTACAGGTTTCGCGCGCCGGTTTGGAAGTACTCAAGACGGGCCTCTAGAACCTAGACCTCAAGCTAAAATGGTCGCAGCGCGCCTAAAACATAGTGGCCCCGTAGCTCAGGTGGATAGAGCGACGGTTTCCTAAACCGCAGGTCGGAAGTTCGAATCTTCCCGGGGTCACCACGAAGTTCATCACGCGCGCCCCGCGCGTCCCGGCCCGCACTTTCATTCCATCAATAATTTTGACAGTGTAGTTTCATTTCGTTATAAACTGTGCTGGCATCGACTGCTGTTCACGCTCCTGAGTTGCCCCCCTTGGTGGCTAATCAGGTAATTAAATTAATCGTTAACGCAATGGGATGTTCGGGAAGACGGTGTGAATCCGTCACTGCCCCGCAACTGTAAGCGCGCTTTTGCTGCTTTCGGGCCGAAGAGGACCGCGGCAGCAGAATTATCGAACCACATGCCACTGGAGACTATCCGGGAAGGCGGCTCGGTATGGCGTGCAAGTCAGGAGACCGGTCCTGTGCGCTTGTAACCGCGTTCCGAGGGGAACGAAGGAGTGGTATGTCTATCTCGCTGCGGCCTCGCCGCCATCGTCTCATCCTGCTGTGCGCCTTCACAATTGCGTTATTCGCTGCCCGCGTTCCACTCAACGCGGTGCTCGTTCACGGAGTCGTTGCCGATCCCCTCGGCCGGCC
>DASWUZ010000155.1:0-1643 GCA_036401395.1 Acidisarcina sp. | reverse complement strand
CGACATCGCGGATGATGGAAGTCGGCGTGATTCCATGCTCCTCGTTGTATTCGCGCTGCGTGGCCCGCCGCCGATCGGTCTCATCAATGGCCTGGCGCATGGAGTCGGTCATCTTGTCGCCGTAGAGGATCGCGCGTCCATTGATGTTGCGCGCGGCACGGCCGATGGTCTGAATCAGCGAACCGGAACTACGCAAAAAACCTTCCTTGTCGGCGTCGAGGATCGCCACCAGCGAAACTTCGGGCAGGTCAAGGCCCTCACGCAGGAGGTTAATCCCGATGAGCACGTCGTACTCGCCCTTCCGCAAATCGCGCAAAATCCTAATGCGCTCCAGCGTCTCGATCTCAGAATGCATGTAGCGGCAGCGCACCCCGACTTCGGTGTAGTAGCCGGCGAGGTCTTCCGCCATGCGCTTCGTGAGCGTAGTCACCAGCACCCGCTCATTCTTCGCCGCGCGGTCGCGAATTTCCGCGAGCAAGTCGTCAATCTGCCCACGTACCGGCCGAATCTCAATCTCCGGATCGACCAGGCCTGTAGGCCGGATGATCTGCTCCACGACCACGCCCGCCGACTTGGTCAATTCATAAGGCCCGGGCGTGGCGGAAACGTAGATCGTCTGCCCCGCGCGTGACTCGAACTCCTCAAATTTTAGAGGACGGTTATCCATCGCCGAAGGCAGGCGGAAGCCGTAATCCACGAGGTTCTGCTTGCGCGAACGGTCGCCATGCCACATACCGTGCAGCTGCGGAACAGTCACATGCGACTCATCCACAAACAACATAAAATCGCGCGGAAAATAGTCGAGCAGCGTCGGCGGCGGCTCACCCGGCAGCCGCCCCGAAAAATGCCGCGAATAATTCTCGATTCCGTGGCAGTAGCCCATCGACTTGATCATCTCAAGATCAAACCGCGTGCGCTGGTGAACGCGCTGCGACTCGACAAGCCGGCCTTGCGACTCAAGCTCCTTCTCCCACCACTCCAGCTCCGCGAGGATCGAGTCCATCGCTGTCCGCTTGCGCTCGGGCTGCACTACGTAATGGGACTTCGGATAAATCGGCAGCCGCGCATACTTCTGCCGCACCGTCCCAAATAGCGGATCGATCTGCGACAACGAATCAATCTCATCGCCGAAAAGCTCGATGCGATAAGCGTTCTCGTCATAGGTGGGATAGACCTCGATGACGTCCCCGCGCACGCGGAAAGTCCCACGCCGGAAGTCCGCCTCGTTGCGCTCATAAAGTATCTCCACGAGCCGCCGAGTAATGTCTTCGCGGCGAATCTTCTGCCCCTTCTCAAGCAGCAGCAACATGCCGTAGTAAGCCTCCGGCGACCCGAGGCCATAAATGCACGAGACTGACGAGACGATGATCGCGTCGCGCCGCTCAAACAGCGACCGCGTCGCCGAGAGCCGCAGCTTGTCCAGCTCTTCGTTGATGGTCGCTTCTTTTTCAATGTAGAGATCGCCCGAAGGAATGTAAGCCTCGGGCTGGTAATAGTCGTAGTACGAAACAAAATACTCGACCGCGTTGCCGGGGAAAAACTGCTTGAATTCGTGATAAAGCTGCGCCGCCAGGGTCTTGTTATGGGCGAGAATCAGCGCCGGACGGTTCAGCTTCTCGATGATCTTAGCGACGGTAAACGTC
>DASWUZ010000154.1:0-2280 GCA_036401395.1 Acidisarcina sp. | reverse complement strand
CGTTGGCTGCACTACGCCGACTCCGCTCGCGACGCCGTGGCGGCTCAACACGCCCACGCCTCCGATGAGGAAAGACTCGGTGCGCTCATCCGCGAAAACGTGCTCGCTCAACTCGATAATCTGCTCACGCATACGGTGGTCGCCGAGGGCGTTCGAAGAAAGCAACTGCGGCTGCATGGCTGGGTCTACGATATTGGGTCAGGGGCGGTCGAGACGTATGACGCACGCGTGAGAAAATTTGTCCCCATCAGCGACGACTACTTCGCTAACGCCACTCCTACTGAGTAGACGTCGTCTGATCGAAAGACTTTGCTCGGGACACTTCTCTCCGTATAGCATCCGACGCAATGCAATTCGCAGACCTTGCACTCTCAAAGCGGCTGGAGCAGGCAGAGGGGAATGCCTGCATCCAGTTCGCCCAGGCAAAGCGTCGACTTGATCCGGCCAGCCGTGTCGAATGGATAAAGTCGGATGGCATCTACGCGGCCTTCGACGGGCCAGAATCCCCGGTGACTCAATCCTTCGGCCTTGGTCTTTTCGAGGAAGTAACCGAAAAGTCGCTGAACGACATAGAACGCTTCTTCTTCGACCGCGGCGCGCCCACAGTACACGAGGTGAGTCCATTCGCAGGCGTCGCAACCATCGATCTGCTCTGCACTCGAAATTACCGCCCCATCGAACTGAGCAGCGTGCTCTATCGCGCTCTCGACCTGCCGCCAACGGCGCAGCCTACTAACATTAACGTTCGAGTAATCGCAGCGGAAGAAGCGCCGATCTGGGCCAAAGTAAACGCGCAGGGATGGGCAAGCGGAAATCCCGCGATCCGAGATTTAGTGCTCGACAGTGGAGCGATAGCCGCCGCTCGCGACGAGACGATCTGCTTCCTTGCAGAGATTGACGGGAGGCCCGGCGCCGCAGGAGCGTTATCCGTATTTGATGGCGTTGCACTCTTTGCGGGTGCGTCCACGATTCCCGAACTGCGAGGAAAGGGCCTGCAAGCGGCACTCCTCGCCGAGCGCATTCGCTACGCCCACAACCACGATTGCGATCTGACGATGATGGTGACAGAAGTGGGAAGCACCTCGCAGCGCAACGCAGAACGCGCAGGGTTCCGGATCGCTTACACCCGAACTAAGTGGAAGCTCAGCAAAGTACAATGAGGCCCTGCGGACCGACATTGAGTTAGCCGGGATGATAAATACTTTGCTTATCCGGTCTTACGACGACGAGGGGCCGCAGCCTTGGTTTCAGCCTCTGGTTGGGCCGTTTCAACCGAAGCACTCTCAGCCCGCTGAGGCTGCTTCTTTTCCGCCTGCGCCTCGATGCTCTTCTTGAGCGCGTCCATTAGGTTGATCACCGGGGCGAGCTTGCGCTTTGGCTTCTCCGGCTCGTCGGGTTGCCCGGCCTGCTTGCTCTCGACCAGCTTGACGACCCGCTCCTCATACTCGTCCTTCATGTCCTTCGGCTTCCACTCGCTCACCAGGTGGGTCATGAACTGCTCGGCAAGGTCAATCTCCGGCTTCGCAAGTTTCATGTTTTCGTCCTGCCCATACTCGGCGATCTCGCGCACCTCGGCCGGAAAATAGAGGGTGTGCAGCACCATCCCCTTGTTGTAAGGGCGTACCAGCACGACCTGCTCCCGCTGATGCAGCGTGACCTTGGCAACCGCCGCGACGCCGAGCTGCTCCATGCCCTTCATCATCAGCGCGTAGGCGCGACGGCCGGGCTCCTCGGCGACCGTGTAGTACGACGTTTGGAAATAAATCGGATCAACTTCGGCCAACTTCACAAACTGCAAAATCTCCATAACTTCAGAAGATTCTGCCTCCAGTTCCTTCAACTCTTCATCCGTCACTAGAACGTAGTTGTCCTTCTCAACTGGGTATCCCTTGGCGAGCTCCTTGCGCTCGACGACGCGCTCGCAGTGGGGGCAAAATAATTGCTGCTTGATTCGCGTTCCGCAAACCTTGTGGATCTGGTTGAAACTCACATGCGATTCGCGGGCGGCGACGAACAGGCGCACCGGAACCGAAACCAGACCAAACGAGATATAGCCCTTCCAAACCGTCGATGCCATGCCCTACCCGTGCGACGAAGAGTCGTCAGCCAGCTTCGATGAAGATAACCTTCGACGTACTGGTAAATCAAGGAATAAATGCATCATCCACGGTGCAAAACAAGAGCCACACACAAGCACCAGCTGGGAGCAGAGTTAAGCATTACCCGGAGCGTCGCCGCGCCCTCGGGTGCAGCGAAAGCACAGACCGCTCAGCAGAGGTC
>DASWUZ010000153.1:0-6250 GCA_036401395.1 Acidisarcina sp. | reverse complement strand
ATTGAGGGGCGGAATATTTACCTATGTTCGCCGGAGTATATGGCGAGCTTTGCGAAGAAATTCCTCAAGGCCGGCGTGCAGTTTGTGGGTGGGTGCTGCGGGACGACGCCGAACCATATTCGGGCGATGAAGTCTGCTTTTCGCGCGGAGGCGGCGCAGAAGAGCAGCGCTCATGCGACGAGTGGGGGGACGATTTTGACGGAGACTCCGCCTGTGGTGCTGGCGGAAAGATCGAAGCTGGGTGGGCTGGTGGCGGCGGGAACGTTTGTGACGATGGTCGAGATTGTTTCGCCGAAGGGAATCACTTGTACTAAGGAGATTGAGGGCGCTCGCTTGCTGGCGGGGCTGGGCGTGCATGCGATCAATGTGCCGGACTCGCCCCGGGCATCGGCGCGAATGAGCGCACAGAGTTTGTGCATTCAGATTGCGCAGCAGACGGGGATCGAGACGGTGCTGCACTACACATGCCGCGACCGGAATGTGCTGAGCATTCAGAGCGATTTGCTGGGGGCGTCTTCGATTGGGCTGAAGAATATTCTTTGCCTGACGGGGGATCCGCCGAAGCTGGGGAATTATCCCGATGCGACTGCGGTCTTTGATGTCGATGCTATCGGGCTGGTGAATATTGTTCGACGGCTGAATCATGGGCTGGATATTGGGAGCAATCCCATTGGCGAGTCTACGGGCTTTACGATCGGGGTCGCGGCTAATCCTGGCGTGCCGGATTTGGATAATGAGGTGCGGCGGTTTGTTTATAAGGTCGAGGCCGGGGCGGAGTATGCGATTACGCAGCCGGTATTCGACATGAAGGTGCTGGAGCTTTTTTTGCGGAGGATTGAGGAGTACCGGATTCCGGTGATCGCGGGGATATGGCCGCTGACTAGTTTGCGGAATGCTGAGTTTATGAAGAACGATTTGCGGGTGAGTGTGCCCGATGAGGTGCTGCTGCGGATGCAGCGTGCGGAGACTCCGGAGGCGGCGCGGGCGGAGGGGATTTTGATCGCGCAGGAGATGCTTGGGGAGGCGCGGGCAATGGTTGAGGGGGTGCAGGTTAGCGCGCCTTTTGGGCGGTATACGGCTGCTGCTGAGGTTATCGCGTCGGTGCTCGGGTGAGTTCGGGGCTATCCGGCAAATGGTTGGCCCGGTCGTGCCGAGGAAATTCAGCGCATGACGCGCCCCGGACCAAAGCCATAGCCCCCACCCGCACATCCCGCTTCGACACGGTAGACGTTCTCCGCGGCCTCTCCATCCTCGCCGTCGTACTCCTCCACACCTGGCTTCGCTTCCACTTCTCCGGTTACGACATCGGCGGCGCTCTCCCTCATTGGATCGCGGGCTTCCTCTTTTTCAATGGCGGCAACGGAGTCACAGTCTTCTTTGCCGTCTCCGGCTTCCTCATCACCACAACGTCGCTGCGCCGATTTGGCTCGCTAGCCGAGATGAAGCCGGCCGCCTTCTATCGCATCCGCTTCGCACGCATTGCGCCGCTGCTTCTACTGGTCCTCGTAGTTCTCAGCGCCCTTCATCTCGCGAATGCATCGGGCTTCCGTATCAACCCCAAACAGGCGACGCTCCCCCGCGCCCTCCTCGCCGCTTTGACCTTCCACCTCAACTGGCTCGAAGCAGCGCACGGTTACCTCCCCGCCAACTGGGACGTACTCTGGTCGCTCTCCGTGGAAGAGATGTTCTACCTCTTCTTCCCTCTGCTCTGCGTCCTCTTACTTCCATTCAAACGAACCGCAAAACTGAGGCCCGCCCTCTTCGTCGGAACACTGTTGCTGTTCGTCGCGATGGGCCCATTCGCCCGCACCATCTGGAGCATCGATGGCGTCGCGCGCGAAAAATCCTATCTCAGCGGCATGAGCGGCATCGCCCTGGGCTGTCTGGCCGCGCTGCTGACCGAACGCCTCAAACGCCATCATGTTGCGGACCCACAAAAAGCCACTTCGACCAAGCACGCGGCGACCCTCATCGCGGTGCAGATTTTCGGCGCTGCGCTTATCGTGTGGATCGCTCTATGGCCCCCGTGGCACTGGATGCGCACCATCGGCCGCAGCGGCACGGACGACACCATCCTCGCCTTCGCAACCTGCCTGATCATGGTCGCCAGCGTTCTTCGCAACCGTCCCGGCCGCGAGTGGACCGCACCACTCCGCTGGTTCGGTCGCCACAGCTACGAGGTGTACCTCACGCACGAGTTCATCGTGGTCTGGGGAACCGCGCTCTATCTAAAGATGCACCGCGGTCCGCTCTTTCTATGGCTCATCGCCATCCTGCTGTCGAGTGCCGCGCTAGGTTGGCTCATTGCTCGCTACTACTCCGAACCCCTCAACCGTACCCTCCGTCAACGCTCGCCAAAATGACGTCGGCCAGCGCGACCCTAACCACGGACACCAAAACAAAACGCCACCGGTAAAAAATCTCCGGTGGCGTCATCTTTCTTATCGGTCTTTCCTAGGCAGACACGGCACGGGTCGATAGTTGAAGCAAGGGGCGCCAGATCGCAAGTGGGCGCGATCCAAGCAGGCCGTGGAAATGACTCGAAAGCATGGAAAGCTATAAGCTTGCGCTTTCCACCCGTTCCCCAGTGGTGGAAATCTCTTCGATACCCACCGCCCTGCGTTGATCTGTCGGTAAGGTCACACCTTCCGAGAAGGCCGTTTTACGTAAGGATGTTTGCCTCCGGGCAGCATTCACCCGATGATGGTAGGCATGAAACGGATGTGGTGCTGGCGATCCAAGAGCGAGATGCCGATGCTCGATGAAGACGAGTTCGCCTCTGTGCAGCGCCTTTACAGCGATGGGATCAAGGCGACCAAGGAGTTTCGTCAACAGTGGGGCATTCCAATTGAGGGTGTCCGATTGATGATTTATTCAGCCCAGTGCGGATGCGATATGCGGAGCTGACTGGAATGAAAGATTGTCATCAGAATGCTCTCATGCATCACCGAGTGTCACTATACGGGCCGCCGTGCGAACGATGCGGAAAGCCTTTACGAACGCCAAAAGCCGTGCGGTGCGGAGCTTGCATGTATCCGGCATATTAAGAAAACGCCGGCCAACTGTGTCCATATGTGGCTGTCTTGTCTTTTGATCTTAATCAGGCCGTTTGCGGGGCCAACGGTGCGGTCGGCGGGGGTTAAGATCGAGGGGAGGGTGACGGAGTGGCTACATTTGAGGATTCGCTGAAGCAGCTTGAGACTATCGTGGACCAGCTGGAGCGGGGGGATTTGCCGCTGGAGGATTCGGTGCGGTTGTTTGAGCTGGGGGTGAAGCATTCGACGGCTTGCAAGCAGGAGCTTGATGCCGCCGAGGGCAAGGTGCAGATCCTGATCAAGCAGCGGGATGGGTCGATGAAGGGTGAGCCTTTTCCTCCCATGAAATAGCGGCTTTCGCCTGGCTTGTTGGAGCAGTTGGCGATTTATCATTGACTCGTAGATAGGAAGGCCCGGGCGCTCCCTGGCTTGCTGACTGCTGATGACTAGAAGCGGGCGACCAGCCAAACACCGGCGACGAGCAGCCCGCAACCGGCCAATCGGAGGGGCGAAGCCGTATGCTGTTTGAAACCGAGCCATCCGAGCTGGTCAAGCACTACAGATGTGATCAGCGCTGCGGTGATGCTCAGCCCCGTGAATAGGCCTGAGCCGAGCCGTTGAGCGAGCATGAGCCCTGCCATGGTGGAGCCGATACTGATCAGTCCTCCCGTCCATGCCCACCAGCGAACTTGTCCCAGCGCGGTCGAGGAATGGAAGGAATGCCCGAAGATCAGCTGCAGCAGAAGGATGCCCGCGAAGCCGCCGGCGTACACGACCAGTCCGGCCCACAACGGCTGCCCTAACTGCTTGTTGAGTTCTGCGTTGGCGCCGGACTGAAAGGGATTTGACGTACCGGCAGCTATCGCCATGACATAGATGAGCCAGACCATAAACACCCCGGGCACTTGGATGCGTTCCGGGCACCCACGCCGCGCTGAGCTGGCGGGTTGCTCAGGAAGCATCTGTATGTTGGCCTTGGGCTTCGCCGACGTGACCCAAAAATCCATGTCTCAAACATGAGACATGGGCACCCGCTGCTTGTTGCTCCCCAAATCTTAGTCACCCACTGCATCTGATGAAGCCCAAATTGCTAGTTGTCGCGTAGGGTGCGGAGGGCTGGGTAGAGTTTGCGTAAGATGCGGTAGCCTTCGTTGTAGGCGAGTACGGCTGCGGGCTGGGGCTCTACTCGTTCGGCTACGCGCTCTATACACTTCTCTAAAAGTAAGAGGCAGAGGAATGACTCTCCGCTGGTACACTTTTTGCTCATGTCAACCGCAGTCATAGCGACTTCCCGGGCCGAGCCGCACGATAGTGGCGGCGCGAGCGCCGTGCTGGCGCGCGAACCAAAGGTGCCAAGGCGTTTTGTGGAGCTCGATGCACTGCGGGGCGTCGCGGCCATGATGGTGGTCTTTTATCACTTCTCCATCTTTACTGCAGCTAACCCTCACGGGCGAATCATGTTTTACTTGCACCCTGTGCTGGCTGGCCACGAGGCGGTGGTACTTTTCTTTCTTTTGAGCGGATTCGTGCTGTCGCTTTCGACGTGGAAGGGATCGACGCTCACCTATAAGGACTACATAGTGCGTCGGGTCTGCCGCATCTATGTCCCTTACCTGGCTGCCCTGGCACTATCCGTGCTTGGCTGCGCGTTGTTCTGGGAGCCCGCCGGGCGTGGGATCCCCGTACGCGATGGCCTGTGGGAAGCGCCGCCAACCCTGAGTGCCATCGTGCAGCACACTGCATTTTTGGGAGTTTACGACGGCCACTTCAACGGCGCGTTCTGGTCTCTCATTGTGGAAATGCGCGTGTCGATTATCTTCCCCTTCGTATGCTGGGCGTTGTTCCGAATGAGGACCTGGGTGGGGCTGGCTGCGGCGCTCACGCTGTCAGCCTGCGCCATCTGGATCTCCGCTAACCACCCCGATAACACCATGGCAAACTGGGCAGCTACGGTTCAATACCTCGCGTTCTTTATCCTCGGGGCTCTGCTCGCGCGCCGCTTGAGCCGGCAGCCCTGGCCGGCCATTCCTGGAGTCCTCCGTCATGCCATGATTCCTACCTGCGTCCTCCTCTTCGCCTATGCGTCGGCCTTAGCCAAACTGACCCCGCAATTACCCCATAGGGCATCGCAATATCTATTCGATTGGCCCACCGGAGTAGGCGCGCTCGGAATCATCTACCTCGCTGCGACTCATCTTACTGTGAAACGGACCCTTGGCCACTACATCCCCCGATACCTAGGGCATATCTCTTACAGTCTTTACCTCGTGCATGACATCGTGCTGGTCGCGCTGATGACCGTCCTTTATCGGCGGCTCTCGATGTATGCGATCTTTTTCGCCTATCTCGTGCTGGCGTTGGCACTGGCGGCACTCTTCAACCGGATGGTCGAGGTGCCTGCAATGAATCTGGGTCGGAGGCTGACCAGAAGCAAGTCAATGCCGGAGCGAATAACCGCCGCCGTCTGACTGCACGGGGCGCGTCTGCTACTTAGCCGGTTATTCGCCCTTCCAGATTAGCTCTCGCGGAGGGTGCGGAGGGCTGGGTAGAGTTTTCGGAAGTGGCGGTAGCCTTCGTTGTAGGCTGCTACTGCGGCGGGCTGGGGCTCTACTCGTTCGGCTACGTGGATGGCGGTGGCACAGGCGGTGTCGGTGTCTGGCCAGTGGCCTGCGCCTACTCCGGCTAGGAGGGCTGCTCCGAAGGCTCCGCCTTCTTCGGCGGTGAGTACTTCGACGGCGTGGCCGTAGACGTCGGCCTGAATTTGACGCCAGAGGGGGCCGCGCGCGCCTCCGCCGCCGAGACGGATGGCTTCTACAGGAATGCCTAATTCGGCAAAAAGAGTGAAGGTGTCGCGCAGGGAGTAGGCGACGCCCTCGAGGATGGCGCGGACGAAGTGGGCGGTGTTGTGCGATGCGGTGATGCCGGCGAAGGCCGCGGTGGCGTGGGAGTCGAGGTGCGGGGTGCGTTCGCCGAGCAGGTAGGGTGCCCAGAGCAGGCCGTCGCTGCCGGGGGCGATGCTGGCGGCCATGGCCGTGAGTTCGTCGTAGGTGCGGTTGGCGGCAAAGGTGTCGCGGTACCAGCGGAAGGACAGGCCGGCGGACTGGGTGACGCCCATGACGTGCCAGCGGCCGGGGACGGCGTGGCAGAAGGTGTGTAGGCGGCCGCCGGAGTCTTTGGTTGGCTTGGCGGTGGCGGCGAAGACTACACCCGAAGTG
>DASWUZ010000152.1:0-8809 GCA_036401395.1 Acidisarcina sp. | reverse complement strand
TCGCGGGCGCGCATTCTGCCGTCGTTCATCAGGTCGAAGGTGCGCTCTCGCCACGCGAGGTCGTTTACGAGATAGCTCCCTGCCCAGATTGCGAATCCGAGGAGGTCGCGAACCGCGAAGAGCCACGGTTGTCGCAGGCAGGCAGGATCGCGCGTGACGCCCCATCCCACGACGAGGGACTCTATCATCCTGTTACATAGCGCCCAGGCAAGCAACGCGGCTCCCACCAGAGGGTGGCCGAGCATCGTTGATGTGACGAGGGCGACCAGTCCGTATGGCATGGCGAAGACCATCCCAGTGCCGAGGTGGCCGAGCGGGCGCGAACGGCGTGTCCCAACTGCCCAGCGCAGCTGCCGAGTCCACATTTTTTTTAATTTCATGTCGGCGACAACGTGACTAATGATGTGCCCGGACAGCACGACTTTATAGCCTGCGGCGGCGATCATGTTTCCGATGACAAAGTCGTTTGAAAGGTAATCTCGCAGTGCGCGGTAGCCTCCGATGCGGTCGAGCGCGTCGCGGCGGACGACAATGGTCGGGCCGAGACCGAACTTGATGCCCTCCATCAGGTTTGCGGTGAGGACGCCGGCGGTCATTTCTACACTCATGCCGATTGCGTCGAGTTTCGACCAGAATCCGCCTGTGTTTAAGCCTCGATAAACACACGTGAGCATGCCGACGCCGGGTTCGAGGAGAGGTGGCACCACCTCGCGAAGATAATTGCGATCGACAATCACGTCGCTGTCGCTGGTGACGAGGATGTCATTGGTGGTCAGGTCAGCCATGCAGGCGAAGGAGTATGCGGGGCGATTGGGCCATGGCGATTCCCCGTTGATCACCAACTGCGAAGGGACATACGGATGCCGTGCGCGGACGCGGTTTGCTACCTCGATGGCGGCATCGTCGGGGTGGTCGCAGGCGAAGATTACTTCGTAGCGGGGGTAGTCGAGGGTGAAGAAACTTTCGAAGTTGGCTTCCAGCTGGGGCTCGATGCCGTGCATCGGCTTGAGCAGGGATACGAAGGGGAGCTGGTCGTCGGAGAGGGCTGCGGCGGCGCGCGCCTGCTCGGCTGCGGTGCGATGGAAGCGCCAGGATCCGATCAAGGTGAGCAGTAAAAAGATGGTGGAGGTCAGGGTCCCCGTCGCCGCCAGAACTCCGAGGAAGACAGCAAACCAATGCATGAATGTCCTTATGTATCTTTTATTGTAGCCGCGCCAATCTGCACAATCAATTGTGCTGCGCTGAGGAGATTGGTGGCCTGATAGCCGGGAGCGGCGGGGTATGCGGCGTCTTGGCCTGCTGCTCCTGTTTGGACGAGGACGGAGCGGATTTTGGATTGGCGGGCCAGTTCGATGTCGCTGGTGCGGTCGCCGATGAGC
Organism: Acidisarcina sp.; assembly: GCA_036401395.1. Lineage (GTDB taxonomy): Bacteria > Acidobacteriota > Terriglobia > Terriglobales > Acidobacteriaceae > DASWUZ01. The sequence goes on along the minus strand of DASWUZ010000152.1, from coordinate 7,430 downwards.
CAGCTTCGGCCCAGGTCGATGTTCAGTGCCTGGACGGCGCGGTGGAGGAGCCCGGCTTTGGGCTTCCGGCAGTCGCAGTCGATTTTCAGGGCGGGGACTTCTCCGGCGAACCCACTGTGAGGATGGTGAGGGCAGTAGAAGATGCCGTCGAGGAAGGCGTGTTCGCGGGTGAGTTCCATCTCCATGAAGTTGTGGATACGGGCGAGGCCGGCCTCGCTGCATTCGCCCCGCGCGATGACCGGCTGGTTGGTGATGACGGCTATGCGGAAGCCGGCGTGGCGAAGGAGTCGAATGGCCTGGGCAGCGCCGGGGATGAGCTTGAACTGGTCGGGGTGGCTGAGGTGGCCGACCTCTTCGTTGATCGTGCCGTCGCGGTCGAGGAAGACGGCGGGGCGCGCGGTATCGAGGCTGCTGCGCGCGACGAGACCGCTCGCTACGTCGGCGGCGACTCGGTCGAGGCGCTCGGGGGTGCCGGCGTCCTTGATGTATTCAGGACTGCGGTAGCCGTGGAGATGGCCGCCGCGCGCCAGCATTCGCGGAAAGATGTCGTGGCCGAAATCGAGCGGCGTGGTTGGGTGGTGGAAGGCGCGGAGGGCAGCGGCGTTGATTACGTAGAGGGCGGCGTTGACCTGGTTAGGTAGTTCGGCGAGGTGGGCGTGAGGGCAGGGGTGGATCGCGGTGACTCGGCCCGCTGCGTCGGTCTCGACGAGGTCGGAGTCTTCGGGATGATCGTTGGGGTGTAGAAAGAGTGTCGCGTCGGCCCGGCTGGCGAGGTGTGCGGCGTGGAAGCGGCGCAGGTCTACGTTGAGCATGGTATCGCCGTAGAGGACGAGGAACGTGGCGGGGAGGTCGGGGAGGGCGGCGAGGACGGCCCCCGCGGTGCCGAGGGCTTGTTGCTCCTCTATGCAGCGGAGTTGGAGTCCCCAGCGGGAGCCGTCGCCGGAGAATTCGCGGATGGCGGCGACGCCGAATCCGCAGAGGAGGGTTACGTCGGCGACGCCGTGTTTCGCCAGCAGCTCGAGCTGATAGGCGAGGAGCGGCTTGCCGTTGACGGGTATGAGCGGTTTTGGGAGGCCGTTGGTGCGGCTGGCCAGGCGGGTCCCCTTGCCACCTGCGAGAATGACGGCGCTCAGGTTCGGCGTGGTCAATGGAGGACCGTATCGAGTTTTGAAGTGGAGGTCTCGGACGGAAAAAGCAGCTCGATGCAGGCCTGCCGGATAGCTGACTCGGAGTTGCCGCGGGCGCTCCACCCGGCCGTCGCGAGCTTTTCAACGGAGTATGCAAAGCGCGGTACATCTCCGACCCATCCCCGGTCCCCGCCGGTGTAGACTGCGGTGGCGCCGCCGCCAGCGGTTTCAAGGATGATGTCGATGATGCGGCGAACGGTAATGCCGGGGTCTGCGGAAGGGCCTACGTTGTAGGCGGAGAATCCTTCGCGGCGAAGGCCGGCGACCCACAACATGGCCTGGATCAGTTCAGTCACATGGAGGTACTGCTTGCGCTGTGAGCCGTCGCCTAGTACTTCGATGGTGCGGGGTGATGAGGGCCTGGCTCGCACGTCGGCGAGCTTAGCTCGCATGTCGTAGATGAGGCCGTGGGTGCTTCGCGCGCCTACGACATTAGGGAGACGGAAGATGCATGCGCTCTCGAGGTAAGCCTCGGTCGCGGCGGAGATCGCGGCCTCGCTGGCCAGCTTCATCGCGCCGTAATTTGATATGGGCTGCATTGGAGTGTCTTCCGCGATCGGCCCCTCGTGTTCGCCATAGACCGCAGAAGTTGAGGTGAAATAGAAGTCTTTGACCCCAAGGTGCTTCGCGAGGCGCAGGCTCCCGGCTGTGGTGAGGAAAGTCTGGCGCAGGTCGACGTTGAGGTCTTCAACACCGGCAGGGATGTCGGAGTTGGCCGCCAGATGCCAGATTGTCTGAACGTTTTCAACATCGATGCTGTGGGCGAGATGGTCGCAGGCGTCGAAGTCGGCGAGGTCAGCCACATGCAGGTCGAAGCCGCCCTGCGCGGAGGCGGCAGCGAGGTTGTCGCGGGTGCCTCGCAGAAAATTATCTACCCCGATGACCCGGTTGCCGCGAGCGAGCAGTGCGTCAACAAGGTGGCTGCCGATGAACCCGGCCGCCCCGGTTACGAGTACCGCAGACATGCGTTCCTCTCAGGGGCCGATTTTTCTTCGTCGAGATTAGCTGGTTGGTAGAAGACGATTTTGCTGCCTTCGCGCTCGAAGCGGAAGGGGATGCGGCGAAGGTCGCGCAGCGCGTCAGCGACCTGGGGCTGTCGATCTTGAGGGACATACATCAGGAGGAATCCGCCGCCGCCCGCGCCTAGTATCTTGCCGCCGAGCGCCCCGGCAGTGCGAGCGCGCTGATACCAGCCGTCGATTTCGCCGTTTGAGATACCGCCGGTCAGAGTGCGCTTCAGCATCCAGCTCTCGTGCAATATCTCGCCCACGCCATCTGCGTCGCCCGCCTCGAGGGTGCGCCGAACAAGCTCAGCGTGCTCGACCATGCGGTGCATCTTCGCCTGTGCGTCGCGGTTGTTTCCAAGGGCCCTGGTTTGCTCTGAGAGGATGTCCCCGGCGTTGCGCGTGATGCCGGTGTAGAACATCATGAGGTTCGATTGCAGGCTATCCATCGTGTCGCGCTTGCAGATGAGCGGCTCGACGCCAACGCTGCCGTCGGGATGGAAACGGTACATGCGTAGATCACCAAACGCGGCGGCGTATTGGTCCTGCTTGCCGATGGGCTGCCCGCAGAGGTCAATCTCGACGTCGCAGCTTAGGCGGGCGAGGTCTTCTGGGGAGGCCTGGCGGCCCTGGTAGGCGAAGAGTCCGTTGAGGAGGCCGACGGTGAAGGAACTTGAGGAGCCGAGCCCAGTGCCGCGCGAGGGAATGTCGGCGACCGAAACGATTTCAATCCCGCCACGCTCCTGCTGCAGGAGCTTGAGACATGAGCGGACGATGGGGTGCTGCACTTCATCGACGGTGTCGGCCTCTTCGGTGCGGGAGTAGCTCACGCGAATGCGGTGGTCGAATTTTTCGTTGAGCGCAACGTAGATATATTTGTCGATGGTGACGCTGATGACCGCGCCGCCATATTGGCGGTAGTAGGAGGCGATGTCACTGCCGCCGCCTGCGAAGCTGATGCGGCAAGGGGTCTTGCTGATGATCATTCGACCCTCGCCACTACGGCCGGAACTTTACGCCGGCTGGCTTTGCAACGGTCGTCTTCTGTGCCTTGGCAGAAATAGGAGGCAGCTCTGTGAGCTCAGCGCCTAGCGATTTTGCAGCCGCCAGAAAAGTTCCAGTGGCCTTGAGGTCGACGATCGCGTGGACCAGCGCGGTATGGGCTACTTCGACCAAGCCGTACTCTTGCCGCGCGACATGGAAGTTGACTTCACCCATAGCTCGCAGCGGGTTGGCCGCATCGAAGCCGCTAAAGGTAATCACACGGCAGCCTATCTCGAGCGCCGCATCGACCGCCCTTAAAATGCTCGGCGACCGGCCCGAGCTTGAAATCGCCACGAGCAGATCGCCCTTGCGAGCGTGGAAGTGCATCTGGCGAGCGAAGACTTCGTCATACCCGAAGTCGTTTGCCAGGCAAGTCAACGCCGCGCCGTCGTTGAAGGCCAGGGCCGGCATATTGCCGTTCTTCGAAAAGTCGATGGCCATATGGCTGGCGATGCCGGCGGAGCCACCATTGCCAATGAACATTAGCTTGTTACCGGCCGCCGTAGTCTCTTCGGCCAGCCGGATGGCGGTGTCGTAAGCTTCGACCTGGGTCAGGTCACGTCCCGTGCTGTCGGTGCAGCGCGCGGTAGTGATCGCTTCATGCAGTTCGTCGAAGTAGGATGCTACCCTGTTTTCCAGAAATGCTCCTGTGTGCCCGTTTCTCTTGCACCCGCAGATCCTTCGCTTCGCTCAGGATGAGGGCGATGCATTGTGGCCCGGCTGATGGCCTATATCTCGATTCTAGTACGTCTCGATATTAGTACAAGCATTCGGGCGGGGCGGTGCCACTGCGACATAAATCGCCGGCTAACTGACGAATGCAGGACTGGAGCACCAGTGAATGTGACCTAGCGTTTTTTGCGGGCGGATTCCGTCGGGGGAATAATAGATGGCGCATTAAGCCCAGCGCTCTTCAACGGTGCAACTGCGACGCGAATCCCGCCAACAGTAGGCATAACCACCGGGCGGCGAAGCGGCACGATCGCAGCTTCCTGTCCTGTAAATCCCTGTTGCATTTTGCTCAGCATCTCCGTCCGGACGTAGTCAACGAAGCCTTGCATCTGGCGGTTCATCTCCTCCATGCGCTCGCGCATCTGGAGGATGATCGCAATACCGGCGATGTTCACGCCCAGGTCGCGGGCTAGATTCAAAATGAACTCCAGTCGCTCGAGGTCTTCGTCGGTATAGAGGCGGGTGTTGCCGTCGGTCCGCGAGGGCTTCAGCAGGCCCTCTCGCTCATAGAGACGCAGGGTTTGCGGATGGATGTTATACATCTCCGCGACGGATGAGATCATGTACGCGCCTTTAGACCTTCGCTTCGTCGGCATGTTTCGAAACTCCGCCTGGCAGACTTTTACATTCGTCGGCGCGTCATCGCAGGTTTTTGACGGCCTTCTCAGCAGCTGAAGTCCATTGCGCTACCTCAACGAAAAGTCGCAATGCAGAGTTGACTGACTCCGCGTTTGGAAATGAAATGGCCAGATCGGGCGAGATCGGGACAAGATTCGTTCCCTCTGCAAAACGTTTCGCATACCGGCCCCTCTCTCCTCCAGAGAAATCGATCTCTTTTGGCATGTCGCCCAATTCGTAATCAAACTCGTCAACCTTCTTCATAGCTCTTCCTCTCAGGCCGCGTCGGCTCTCTTGCAGAGATGATGCGGATGACACTGTCCATTCGGTATGCGAAATCGCCAACAACGACCACGTTTGGAGACTCCAACACTAAAGAAGCGACCTTCGTGGCCAGCGTCTCTCAAATCGGCTCTCGTCAATATTAAGGTATCGCCAAATACGCTTGTAGCCTCGCCTAAGGTCACTCCGTGCTTACGCCAGTTCGATTCGGCCTTCTTTTCATCCCACTCGAAGATCAATCCCATGGATTAAAGCCCCCGAACGCTCGGGCCTTAGAGAGGAGCTATCATCGCTCACACTTTAGCCCACATCCCGGTGCGGGGATCTTCAGCATTCAACCTGGCAAACTCCCTAAGTATCTCTTTAGAGCGCTCATCCTTGAGCTGTGGCACTACGATTTCGACGGTGACAATCTCGTCGCCCCGCACGCCCTCGTGCGCCGCGGAAGGAACACCCCTCTCGCGCATCCTCAATCGCTGTCCAGACTGCGTTCCCGGTGGGATCTTCAACTGAGTACGACCATCGATCGTGGGCACTTCGATCTTCGACCCGAGAGCGGCCTCGGCCACCGTTACCGGCACGGTCAGTGAAATGTCATCGCCGGTCCGGGTAAAGACCGGGTGTGTCCCGATCTTAATCACGATGTAAAGGTCGCCGGCATGGCCGCCCTGGTGGCCGGCATTTCCCTTGCCCGCCAGGCGAATGCGCTGTCCGTCGCGGGTCCCCGGCTTTACTCGAAACTCTACCGTTTCAGTCTTGCGCACCACTCCCTCGCCAGCGCAGGTCGGGCATGCGTTTTGAGCTTTACCAGAACCACCACAGCGCGGGCACTGAATGTTGAACTTCATGCGGCCGCCCATCTGCGTCACCTGGCCACTGCCGCTGCATTCGGGACAGGTCTGAGCACCGCCCATCGAGGCCTTGCCGTGGCAGGTTGGGCAGACTTCCTGGCGGGTTATCTGGGGGCGCAATGTGCCTCCGCGAATGGCTGTCCAGAAGTCTATCTGCAGCGCATATTCAACGTCCGTGCCCGGTTGCGGGCCGCTCTCCCGCTGACCCTGTGAAAACAAGCCGGAAAAGATATCACGGAAGCCACCGCCAAACCCGCGCGATCCCGCGCTCCGCGAGTCCTCAGCCCCAGGCCCCGAATAGTCGGAGAAGTCGAAGCCGCCAAAATCGAATGGGACACCCTGAGGCCCGGATCGTCCACCTGAACTGGTATACCCGGAAGTAGCGCCGCCTCGCGCGGCTGCCTCGGCCGCCGCCGCATCAATGTTGTCTGAATAAAACCCGAACTGGTCGTAGACCTTCCGCTTCTTCTCATCGCTGAGAATGTCGTTGGCCTCGGATAGCTCCTTGAACTTCTCCTCAGCCTTTTTATCGTTCGGATTCACATCAGGGTGATACTTGCGCGCAAGCTTGCGGAACGCCTTCCGAATCTCCTCCGGAGTTGCAGTCTTTTTCACTCCAAGTCTTGCGTAATAGTCTTTTTGTTGTGTCGTTGGCATGGTTTGCTTTTCTTCTCGTATATCACGCCTCAGAGGCGATAGCTCTAAGTATCAGTTCCACGATATTGGCGTTCCGGGAACAAGGCCTTTCGTCAGCCTCTAATTCCTATGCGCCACCTTGCGCGCGCCGGCCCTTCAGCAGATGCAGTTCGTATTTATAGTGGGCCACGATCCGCTCCGCGGTCCAGATGGCTTGGCGCGCCGTCCTTTCCGTCCCAACCATCTTGGTTTTCTGTAGAGCATCCAGCTGGCCCATCAACCTGCATAAGTCGGAATAGTGGTAGTACCACTGCCCTTCCTTGTCATCGAGTATCGGCAGCAGGTCGAAGTAAACAGGCTGGAGCCACTCATAAAACGTATGCCACACATCGTAAATATCGAGGTGGTCCTTCTTGATCAGCAGAGCAACGTGTTCATAAAAATCCAGAATCTCAAACACGCTCATCGGCGGGTTTCGCGGATCGAGCGGCTTCAGCGCCATCCCTTCCAGGCGGTCTTCTGCGAGCCTGTCCTGAGCAAGCCTGCTGCGCGCAAGCAGAAATCGTTCTGACAGAAAAAACGTAAGCTGCCGCTCAAGATTGGCCATCTGCCGGTAAGCGCGCTCGTGATGCAGCTGCTTCGACGCGTAAAGTATCGCGCCGAAGCTGCTCAAGACCAGCCCAAACGTCGCGACCGCCGTCGTCTCTTGCCAATTCATCTGCATACGAACGGCCCGCTTACCTTACCCTTGCGCTCCTTCAGCTTCATTCGTAAGTTCCCACTCCATCTAGCTCCAATGTGTCTAGTTCCATTCTGTCCAGGCAGGCACTGCTTCGACCCGGTACATCAAGTCTGGCTCAAGCCTGCGTAGCTGCGCCGCAAACTGCTCGGCCTCATCCTGCGTGTTGAAAAGTACTTTGCTGTATATCTTCCCGGCCCTGACCTGTTCGCACTTCCACATGGTCGCTGTCATTTGGTCCTCCCCTGGCTGGCGCCGGTGCGGCAATTCTTTCGCGCACCGCTCAGCCTAGAAAATGAGGGGCGTGCCAATCTGTCGATAAGCACGCCCCACATGT
>DASWUZ010000151.1:0-3205 GCA_036401395.1 Acidisarcina sp. | reverse complement strand
GAACAAAAAAGTCCTGGTAGTCGGCCTCGGCAAATCGGGCCTCGCGGCGGCCCTCTTCCTGCGGCGGCAGGGCGCGCGCGTCACCGTGTCCGACGTGCGGAGCGCCGATGCCCTGCAAAAGGAGATACCCGCACTGATGGAGGAGGGGATCGCGGTCGAAGCTGGCGGACACGGCCTGCTCACCTTCCGCCGTCAAGACCTGATCGTCGTGAGTCCCGGCGTCCCACTCGATACACCGGAGCTCGCGCAGGCGCGCGGTTACGGCCAGGCCATCATCGGAGAGATCGAGCTCGCGGCGCAGTTCCTCAAAGGGAAGATGCTCGCCATCACCGGCTCCAACGGCAAGACGACCACCACGACCCTCTGCGGCAAAATCTTTGAGGCCGCGGGAATGCCAGTCGCAGTGGGAGGAAACATCGGTCTCCCCGTCATCGCGCTGGTCGACGAGAGTCGCGATGACGGCTGGTCGGTGCTCGAAGTCTCAAGCTTTCAGCTGGAGACGACCGTCCAGTTTCGCCCTGACATCGCAGTCATCCTCAACATCACCCCTGACCACCTCGATCGCCACGGCACGTTCGAAAACTATGTAGCTGCCAAGCAGCGCATCTTCGCCCAGCAGACCGCGCAGGACGCACTGATCCTCAACGCCGACGACCCCGCTGCAAGTTCCATCGCCGCTCACCCCGGCCATGGCATCAAGAGCCACGTCTATTGGTTCAGCCGCAAACCGGACCAGCTCCTGACCCGACGCGGAACCTTCGTGCGCGGCGAGTCGATTTGCTTTTTCGCCGAGCCCGGCTCCGAGTCAGAACACATTCTCGACCTCGCCGACATCCCGCTCAAAGGCGCGCACAACGTCGAAAACGTACTCGCCACCGTCTGCGCGACGCGGCTCGCTGGAGTACCGGCTGAGGCGATCCGAACCGCCGTAAAAAACTTCACCGCCGTCGAGCATCGCCTTGAGCTGGTCGCGACACTCGACGGAGTCGCCTGGTACAACGATTCAAAAGCAACCAACGTAGATGCGGCGATGAAGGCGATTGAGTCCTTCCCGGGCGGCATTCATTTGATTCTCGGCGGTAAGGACAAAAACTCCGATTACAGCCAGCTCAACGACCTGCTCCGAGAGCGAGTGCGCGCGGTGTATACCATCGGCGCGGCCGCCGCAAAGATCGAGAGCCACATTGCGGACACGGTGCCTATCGTCAGCGCCGTGACCCTGGCGAAAGCAGTCGAGCGCGCCGGCGAAGCCGCGATTGCAGGTGAGATCGTCCTCCTCGCGCCGGCTTGTTCGAGCTTCGACCAGTTTGATAACTATGAACATCGCGGCCGGGTCTTCAAAGATCTGGTGCTCGCCCGCAAGTCCGAGGAAGTGAAGTCACAGTCCAACGCAACCGGAGAGAAAGGCGCGGACGCATGGCCAAACGCGTAGGCGTCGACAAGTGGCTTTTCGGCGTCGTGCTGCTCCTCGTCGTTATTGGGCTGGCGATGGTCTTCAGCGCATCGGCAGTCATGGCCAGCGACCGCTTCGGCTCGCCCTATACCTTCGTCATCCGGCAGGCGATCTGGGCGGTCCTCGGCCTCGCGGCGATGACGTGGCTCATGCGCGTCGATTACCGCCGCTATAACAATCCCAATATCGTCTTTCCTGCCATCGCCCTCACCGCACTGTGCCTACTTGCCGCATTCGCGATGCGCGACTCGCATAACACCCATCGATGGATCCACGTCGGCCCCTTCCAGGCGCAGCCCTCAGAGCTGGCCAAGCCCGCGCTGGTGCTCTTCTTGGCGTGGTTCCTCCAAAAGCGCATGGGCACCATGGGCGACTGGCGCGGCACCATCATCCCCGCCGCGCTTCCCAGCCTAATCTTCATCGGCCTCATTGTGAAAGAACCCGACCTCGGCACCGCGATGGTCTGCGCCGGAGTCACGGCCTTGATGTTCTACCTCGCCGGACTCAACTTCAAATACCTGCTATACGCCTTCGTCACCTCGCTTCCGCTGCTCTATTTCCTGCTCTTCCGCGTTGAGTGGCGGCGGAAGCGCATGCTGGCGTTTCTCAACCCCGACGCCGACCCAAGAGGCAGCGGATTCCATACCATCCAGTCCCTCATCGCGGTCGGAACCGGCGGCCTGCATGGCCTCGGCTTTATGGAAGGCCGGCAGAAGCTCTTCTACCTGCCCGAAGCGCACACCGATTTCATCTTCGCCAATATCTCAGAGGAACTGGGGCTGATCGGAGCGCTCGTCGTCGTCGCGCTATTCCTCACCCTCGGCTACCGCGGAATGCGCGCAGCAGTGCTTTCCAAAGACCCGTTCGCGCGTTTTCTGGCCTTCGGAATCACCAGCACCATCCTCGTCCAGGCTTTCTTCAACATCAGCGTCGTGCTCGCCCTCGTCCCCACAAAAGGGATCACGCTGCCCTTCATCTCCTATGGCGGTACGTCGCTATTTATCATGCTGGCCTCGATCGGCGTGCTGCTCAACGTGACCCGGGAGATCGACTGATCCCGGTGGCGATAGCCTGATGACCGCCGTAGCAGCAGGGCATCTGCGAGTGCTGATCGCAGGCGGCGGCACCGGCGGCCACGTCATCCCCGGCTTGGCGATTGCCGACGAACTCCGATCCAACCATGGAGCAGAAGTCCGCTTCGTAGGCACTGCGCGCGGCTTCGAGACCCGACTAGTCCCTCAGGCCGGCTATCAACTCGAACTGATTCATGTCGGTCAGTTGAAGGGCGTCAGCCTGTTGACGCGCGCACGCACCCTGCTCGATCTCCCCGTCGGAATCCTCCGCTGCCTGCAAATTTTGCGCGCGTTCAAACCGCACGTGGTCTTCGGCGTTGGCGGATACGCGTCAGGCCCGGGTATGATGGCTGCTCTCCTCAAACGAATCCCAACCCTGGCGTTTGAGCCCAACGCCGTGCCCGGGCTGGCTAACCGTCTCGTCGGAAAATGGGTAAGCGCCGCAGCCGTAAGCTTCGCGCCCGGCAAAGCCTACTTCAGGAACGCCGAGGTGACGGGGATACCGGTACGCGCCGAATTTTTCGCCTTACCGCGAAAGTCTCCTGACTCACCACCAAGCCTGCTCATCTTCGGCGGAAGCCAGGGAGCGCGGGCGCTAAACGTCGCCTTGCCCCAGATCGCGTCGCGTTTGCTTGAGGCCGTGCCGGGCCTGACGATCCTGCATCAGGCAGGAGCCCGC
>DASWUZ010000150.1:0-1534 GCA_036401395.1 Acidisarcina sp. | reverse complement strand
GTACAAGGCGTCCTGCTGGGTGGGGCCAAACATACCCTCGAAGTGCGGGTAGACGTCATGCCGCTGTGAACATAAAGCCCCGTGACATCGCTAATGCGGGGCCAGGACAACAGATGGGTGGGGCACGGTGGATGAAAAGTCTCACGTTAGTGGCACTCCTGCTGACCACTACGCTCGGCGCCGAGGCACAAATAAAGCAAACACCTTACCTCAGTAACGGTGAGCTGACCCACACGGGCAAGACGATAAAGTTAACCGTGAGTAGCCCGCGCCCCATGGAGCAGGCAGTCTCCACAATTCGGCAAGAGTATGGGCTAATTCTCGACTACGAAGAGGGCGCGCCCCCCAAATCGAGAAAGCCCAGATCTGCCCCCTATGGCCCCGACCCAAGAGGCGGAGCTTATATCATCCGAATCCCCGAGTTACCCAGCACGGATCTCAAAGAAGAAATTCGATTCCTCAATCGAATGCTCCGCGAATTCGCTAAGCAAGGATTGCGCGGGTTCTCTATTTTCCCAGCACCTAACCACGGGCTTACCATTGCGCCGTCCCGAAAATCACAACGGTTTCTTGACACTCCAATCGCGATCGAACGCAGAAAGAGAACGTTCAATGAAACCATCGAAACGATCCTCTCTGAACTTAGCCGTGACACCGGACCGGAGATTGGTCGAGGCGGCATAGTCACCGGCATTGACCAGGCAAATGTTTTGGTAGGTGGCCCAATCCCCACGCCAGCAAGGGAGTTTCTCGCTCAGGCCCTGGACGCGGTCGCCTCAGAACAATTCTGGATACTAAACTGGGATCCAGGCATGAACGCATATGGCATCGCCATTCAGACCGTCGTGAGCCGCGGACAGGTCGCCCTCCAGCTAACTCTCGTCAGGGCCTCCGAGAGGAGCGGCCACTCTCGGTAAAATCGCTCTAGCTCAGGACGAAAACTACTGCCAAACTTCTTTACCAAGCTGCAACTTAGTAATCAGAAACCCGGCGAAGAACCCGAGAATAAACCCATACACCATCAAGCCTGCGGCGAAAGCCTGAGTAGCCGCAACGAGCATAGGGTCGGGGTTTCTTTCCTTGAGAATGCCGATCGCGACGTTGTGCGCCCACTGCCAAATCTTTGGCGGAATGCGCTGCATCTGCGTAAGGCCCCCGCCGAGCAGAAGCTTCGTCACCCAGTCAGCGACCTGTTCCAGATTGGATGGGTGGTCCGGAGTCGCGCTGCTCCCATCGTCCGCACTCGTCTTGTCACCGTCCCCAGCCTTCGCGGCTGATGCTGCATCGTTCGCAGCATTCGTGGCAGGGTTCACAGCAGGACTGACCGCTGCGCCTGAGCTAGAAGCAGCACTCGTAGCAACCTCCCCTTCGGAGGCATCGCTGGCAAACGGAGTCGCCGGGGCGCCCACGCCTCCGGGCCCCGCCGGGGGAACTGCGGCGGCCTTGGCATCGCCTCCCTGGGTAGGCGATTGATCGCCGGTGCTCACCGTCGCCGTGTCGGCTTTGATGTTGATAGGCGCACGACCCGACGAGG
>DASWUZ010000149.1:0-7634 GCA_036401395.1 Acidisarcina sp. | reverse complement strand
CTACTTCGGCCTTTACATCCTTGAAGACGAAGGCATGGACATGGCCAACTCTAAGCGGAAGCAAAGCTCCCTCATATTTGTCTCCCGCGAGGCCGCCCTCAAACAATTCGACGAAGGAGTGGCAGCCTGCCGCGCCGCCCTTGCCTCCGCATCCGACGATCACATGACGGCCCCCTGGCCATTCACCTTCGGCGAAATCGTCATCTCCAAAGGACCCCGCTCCCTGGCCTTTCGGCAGATGTTCTTCAACCACATGGTCCATCACGTGGCCCAGCTCGGGGTCTACCTGCGGCTCAACGACATCCCTGTTCCGGCGCTCTACGGCCCCTCCGCCGACGAACAATGGTCGCCTCCCAAATAACCGGCCTCAGGCGCTAGCCCGGCGCCTGGCCGCGCCAGGGCGTCCGCGTTAGGTTGGCACCTCTGAAAGAATCCCTAAAATCAACCCTTGTGTGATATAGTCCTCACCGCTACACCAAAGTAACTTTAGCGGAAAGCGTACTTCTGCCGGTTTCGGCCTGACAGGTCGTATCGCAGTCAGGGCGCATTGCCCCCCGGCACCCAGAGGAGCAACATGAAATCCAGATCATTCTCATTGGCGATCACCATCGCCTGTTCAACAGTCGCTGCCCTGACACTTTCCACCCAACTAACCGCGCAACCAGCATCGGTCTTTACCACCATCTACACGTTTCCCGGCGGGGCAGACGGAGCAAACCCCGGCGGCCTGATTCAAGACAAGGCAGGCATTCTCTACGGCACCACCGCCGCTGGTGGCGGCGGCGTGTGCAACGTGAGCTTCCCGGGCGGGTGCGGAGTGGTTTTTAAGCTCAACCTGGCCAACAAGGAGACCGTGCTCTACAGCTTCACGGGTGGCGCCGACGGCGGAGGTGGTTCCTCCTCGCGTCTGGTCGGCGACCAGCAAGGGAATCTCTACGGCACCAGGCCATCCGGTGGCCTTTTCGGGCACGGAGTGGTTTTCAAGCTGGACCCGGCCAACAAGGAGACAGTTCTTTACAGCTTCACTGGCGGGGCGGACGGGGGACCAGGGTTGTTCACCGGTGTGTCAGGTCTGGTCCGGGACCAGGCGGGCAACCTCTACGGCACCACCGCGGGCGGCGGCGCTTTCGGGCAGGGAGTCGCTTTCAAAGTGGATCCCACCGGCAAGGAGACAGTGCTATACAGCTTTACGGGTGGGGCGGACGGGGGGCAGCCCTACACAGAGCTGTTCATGGATCAACAGGGAAACCTCTATGGCACCACTCCCGCAGGCGGTGACTTAAAGGTATGTGGATTTGGTTGCGGAGTAGTTTTCAAGGTGGACCCGGCCGGCAAGGAGACCGTGCTTCACACCTTCACCGGGGGAGCAGACGGAGCAGATCCCGCCGCGCCTGTCCTCCTGGACAAGCAGGGCAACCTCTTTGGGACAACGGCTCTGGGCGGCGAGTATGGCCACTATCAAGTATTTGGCGTGTTGTTTGAGCTGGATACAAAAGGCAAGTTTCGAGTGCTGCACGACTTCAGCTATGGCATCCCAAGCCCCTTTTCGGACGGGGTGTCGCCCGAGGGAGGTCTGGTCCAGGACTCCGCGGGCAACCTCTACGGCACAACCACCTTCGGCGGCACTCGCGACAACGGAGTCGTATTCGAGTACAACACCACGACCGGCAAAGAGACCGTGCTGTACAGTTTCCAGGCGCAGTCAGACGGGGGAATGCCTGCGGGCCAGACTCTAGTGCTTCACGAATCGCCGCAGGGCAAAGAGATCAACCTCTATGGCACCGTCGGGGGCGGCGACGGCTTCAGCAACGGAGTGGTGTTCAGGCTGACTGTATATCCTTGAGCCACTCCGAATCTGAGGCTTGCGGGGAACGCGAGGCGCGGGATTCAACCCGGGGGCAATTCATCGTACCGGCTGCCAATGGTGGGTTACGAATGAATTGGACTCATGAATCCTGATTAACCGCGCCAGGCTGCAGCTAGCGGCCCAGCGGCCCCACTCACCGGGTCGCTCTTCGGAAACCTCAGCTGCCGCATCCGTCTCACCGCCTCTTCATCCGGCGCAGCACGGCATATATCCCAGTGCTGCCCCTCCGGATAAGCCCCGATCACCAGAAACTTGTCGTCAGCTTCGATCCGGCAATGGCCCGTTCCGCAAGGCAGCACCGCGACGTCGCCCGCCTCGACGACCACCTCATGCCCGCCCCCGCCACCCAGCATCAACTTCGCCTTACCAGCCGCAAACCCCAGCACCTCGTGCGCCGTAGAGTGGAAATGGTGAAAGTCATATACCCCATTCCGCCACTGCGCAGGCCAACCATTCCCACCGAACACATCCTCCATCCGCGCCGCCACATCCTTCAAACCATTCGCAGACACGTCAAACGCCCGACGGTCAATCAACACCGGCAAACGCTCATTATTCGGCATCCACCCATTCCGCGTTAGCCGCAGCTCCTCCGCCTGCACCTTGCTCTCCGCCCGTGCCAACGTAGTCAGCCCCACCGCCGCAACCGCCTTGCTAAACTGACGCCGATCCATCCGCGAACCTCCAAAACTGATGGCCGCATCCCGGCCATCCCACTTAAACTCAGATGCCGCCTCCCCCTCGAAGACCGGCAGCAGTCGAGTATCCTATAAGAGCTATGTCCACCCAGATCGCACCGCTCGAAATGCCGCACCAACCCGCACTCGAGCAGAAGCGCCATCCCTTTCAGACCGAAGACCGCCGCCTAAAACCCATCCACGAAAAAGTAGTGGCCGAGGAGCGGCTTACCTTCAACGAAGGCGTGACCCTCTACCAATCCCCCGACATCCTCGCCGTGGGCTGGCTCGCCAACCACGTTCGCGAACGCATGCATGGCTCGATCGCCTATTTCAATGTGAACCGCCACATCAACCCCACCAACGTCTGCGTCGCCGCCTGCCGCCTCTGCGCCTTTGGCCGGAAGAAGGACGCCCCCGGCTCCTACACCATGGCCCTTGAACAGGCCTGGGAGTCCGCCGCCTCCGGCTACACCGAGGCCGTCACCGAATTTCACATCGTAGGCGGCCTGCACCCCGACCTGCCGCTCCAATACTTCCTCGACCTCGTCACCGGCCTCAAGCAGCGCTTCCCGCAGGTCCACATCAAGGCCTTCACCATGGTGGAGGTGGCGTTTTTCGCGAGGCTTGCGAAGCTCAGCATCGCCGAGACCCTCCAGCGTATGAAGGCAGCCGGAGTCGACTCCTGCCCCGGCGGCGGCGCAGAAATTTTCGCCGACCGCGTCCGCCACATCATCTGCGACCACAAGATCGACGGCGGCGAATGGCTCGAGACCGCCCGCCAGGCCCACCTCGCCGGCCTGCGCTCAAACGCCACCATGCTATACGGCCATATCGAAAACGACGAAGACCGCGTCGACCATCTCGTCCGCCTGCGCACTTTGCAGGACGAGACTGGCGGCTTCCAGACCTTCATCCCCCTCGCCTTCCACCCTGCCAACACTGCGCTCGATCACCTGCCCAAGACTACCGGCCTGCTAGACATCCGCCAGATCGCGGTCAGCCGCCTGGTGCTCGACAACTTTGCCCACATCAAGGCTTATTGGCAGATGATGACCGCAAAGATCGCCCAGATCGCCCTCCGGTTCGGGGCCGACGACATAGACGGCACCGTCATCGAAGAAAAAATCTACCACGACGCCGGAGCCACCACCCCCCAGGGCATGCGCCGCGACCAACTAATCCGCCTAATCACCGAAGCCGGCCGCACCCCCATAGAACGCGACACCCTCTACCGCCCAGTAACGCGCACCGAAAACACCTTCACCGTCGCCGTCTAAGCCGCGAAATGGCGATTAGGTATCATCGAGTCGTTGCGCCAAGGAAGCCCCGCCAACCAAAAGGTGCCCGATGGATACTAAGCAATACCTTGACTATTTGGACAAGGAAATGTCCATTATGGGAATTCTGACCGCTGCTTCTGTGATCGCACCGGGTGGGGTACTGAATGCGGCACTGACGAGCGACAAAGGTCAGATGACCGCGTTATGGAACGCCGACCATTTCTTCATCTTGAGCGGGTCGGTGTTTTGTACGCTTGCCGCGCTGTTCTTTTACAAGGAAAGATCGACACTCGCGTGGTATTACGGGCAAATAAGCCTGGAAGAAATAGTTGGCGCGAAGGATTCAATCAAGCTTCGCGAATGGCTCAAAGAGGCGGACTCGTGGGAGACTTGGTGGCCCTACGACTGGGGTTTTATCTTTCTGGTCACCGGCTTTATCGAATACCTTCTGGCGCTGGTCTTCTTCCTGCTACCCCAAGAGTGGCCTTGGTTAGCTCATCACATTCTGGCCGTCAAATCTCTCGTGTTTTGCGTCTGCGTGGTTGCGGCTGCAGCGATAGCTGCCGAGCAATGGTACGTTCGCACACGTTACCGGTTCAGTGACAATCCCCATTCTGATTTGTTATCGGCGGTTCTTAGACGTTCTCCGAATGAGGATTCGCCCCGTGTTCCAAAGATGATGCCCCACGATGGTGTCTTCACGAGATTGAGGCCCTCGCAAGTTCATGGTGTTGGAGTCTTCGCAATCCGAGACATTCCCGAAGGTGCAGCTGTCTTTGGAACCGATGATGGTGAGCTGATCGAAGTCACTGATCAGGAAGCGAGAGTTCTGCCGCCCGAATTGCGGGAACTCTATACTGATTTCTGCGTGCTGAGAAATGACAACTTTAAGTGCCCAACCACAT
Organism: Acidisarcina sp.; assembly: GCA_036401395.1. Lineage (GTDB taxonomy): Bacteria > Acidobacteriota > Terriglobia > Terriglobales > Acidobacteriaceae > DASWUZ01. The sequence continues at coordinate 2,902 of DASWUZ010000149.1, read as the reverse complement.
TCAACAGCCTTACCCCGTCTTGGTACCTGAACAACTCAAAAGATCCTAACGTGGCCTCAGACATTGATTTGAAGTTTTACGCCATCCGAGACATCAAGGCTGGCGAAGAACTAACCGCGGATTACAAGAGCTACAGCGACAACAATCCAGGCTAGTTGCCGTTTCGTTGTTTAAAGAGTTTGGGAACACGATAACAAAATCTCCCGGGAGACGACATGAAGCGAGCAATTCAGTGTTGTTTGATACTGCTGACACTAAACATAGGAGCTATGGCACAGATGACCCACGGAGATGACGAAGCCTCGATCAAGAAAATGCTCGCGGACCAGGCAGCAGCATGGGACCGCGGAGACGGCCCGGGCTTTGCAGCGCCATTCTCCGAAGACGCCGACTTCGTGAATATCTTCGGCAGCGTCTTCGAAGGAAAACCCGCGATCGCAAAACAGCACAGCATGATCTTCGCCGGTCCCTACAAGGGAACTCACTTGACGGTCACCCTGCGCAAGATCACTTTCCCATCAGCCGACGTAGCCCTGGTCGAAGCCGACCCGGTCGTCTCGGGTGTTCACGCAATGCCACCCGGCATGACCCCACCCGCCGACGGCGTGCTCAAAACCCGCATGAAATTCGTGGCGCATAAAACCGACGGCACCTGGCAATTCATCGCCGCGCAGAACACGGTCTTACTCCCCATGCCTCCGCCGCGATAGCAAAACGCCCGTTCATTATGCTCAACCTCGACGAGCGCAAGCAAATAACCGTCAAAGCCCAGGTCTCCGCCTACCGCTCGCCCGTTTGAATGAGCCGAGCCGAGACCGCTAACCTCTACAGCATCCACGCTGTTTCCGGCACCGGGAGTAGCATGGGCCAGCGGCGCCAACCGCATCGTTCTCCGCCCCGAGCATAGGAAAGCCCCACCTTACCGTTCCCTGCCTGCTGCTCCAGGTGATCGAGAAAGCGCGTCGTTCATCAGGACGAATCGGATACTATCATCGATGATGTGCAGCTCCGTCTATCGATGGTGAGCGTCTAAACCCTGACGGAATACTCTTCACTGGAGAATTCAAATGCGGAAGAAGATCCTCGCTTTATCATTCGTTTTTCAGTTCTCCTTTTGGCCCGCTTGTGCGCCAGCGCAGGTCCCGAAGGCTTCCTATCCAGTCAGGGCTCCTTTTGAGCAGTACTTGATTGCGGACGAGAGTGCTGAGATCGCGCTTGCTCGCAGCGCGGCTCCAGCGTCCATTTCAGATGCTGCCGAAGTGATGGTGCTGCGACGGGACGGCTATACGACGGCCGCCAAAGGCTCCAATGAATTTGTCTGCATTGTCGAACGATCATGGGCTACTACGAGCGATGATCCACAGTTCTGGAACGCCAAAGTACGCGCCCCCCATTGCTTCAATCCGCCCGCCGCAAAGACTGTTTTGCCTGTTTATCTAATGAAGAGCAAAATGGTGCTCTCAGGAAAATCGAGGGTGGAGATCGCTGCCGCGATCACTTCGGTAGTGGAAAACAAGGAACTGCCGGCACTTGTGCCTGGGACGATGGTCTATATGATGTCGAAGCAGCAGTACCTGAACGATGACGACGTTAGTTGGCATCCTCATCTCATGTTTTTTGCTGCCGGTGATGCTCGGAAAAGCTGGGGAGCGAATCTGCCCGGCTCGCCGGTCATGGCGGCATATGACGCTGAACAACAGGTGACGACTTTTTTCGTTTTGGCAAGCAAGTGGTCCGACGGGACGCCGGTAACGTCAATGGCGCACTGACCTAAATCGATCAACGATGCAAAGGCAGAGGCAGACAGGTCACCAAGCGCCAATGTGCATCGCTTGCGAGGGGTCATATGCTCAAGGGTGAAAGATCCCCGTTGGGTTAAACTCTCTCTCGACCTCGTCCCCTCCAGCTGCCGCTCGCTCAACTGGTAGCATCGCAGGTGTGCTGGCTTTTGATACCTCCGTCCAATTTGTAAAAGGCATCGGCCAAAAAATCGCCGTATTGCTCGCTGAAAAGGGCGTCGCTACCGTAGAAGACCTGCTCTACCACCTCCCCTTTCGCTATGAAGATCGCCTGCACCCGACCCCTCTTGACCAGCTCGAAGCCGGCACCATGGCCAGCGTGATCGGCGACGTCCGAGGCTCTACCCTGCTCCGCACCCGCAGCATGCCTATCTTTGAAATGACCGTCGGCCACGGCCTCACCACCCTCAAATGCATGTGGTTTCATGGCACATATCTGAAAGACAAATTCAAAGCCGGCCAGATGGTCGCTCTTTATGGCAAGGTGGAGCCGTCACGCTCGCGGCCGGGTTTCAAAATGATCCAGCCGCAGTTTGAGTTACTGCCCGATGATCACGATGATGATCAATCGCGATTACTCGAAGTTGGCCGCATCACCCCAGTCTACGAATCTCTGGGCGGCAGCAAGCTGGCCTCGCGATGGATGCGCCGCGTGATTTACGACCTGCTCGAAGATCTCAAGGGGACAATCCCCGAGACGCTGCCCGCGGCCCTGCTCACTCGCCTCAAGCTGCCGACTCGCGAAGAGGCGCTTCGCACGGTCCACTTCCCCGTGGCCGGCACGCCGATGACGCAGCTGCAGGATTTCTCAACTCCAGCGCACCGCCGTCTCATCTTCGAAGAGCTCTTCTACCTCGAGCTCGGCCTCGAACTGAAGCGTCGCCGCTTCAAAGAGCGTGCCGGCATCGCCTTCGAGACCAACGAAAAAGTTCGCGAAGCCATACGCCAAGTGCTCCCCTTCCATCCGACCGCCGCGCAAAAGCGCGCGCTCAGCGAAATCGTTGCCGACATGCGCCGCCCCGGCCCGATGCGCCGTCTCCTCCAGGGCGACGTCGGCTCAGGCAAAACCATAGTCGCCCTCCAGGCCATGCTCATCGCCATTG
>DASWUZ010000148.1:0-8394 GCA_036401395.1 Acidisarcina sp. | reverse complement strand
AGCGCAAGCCTCATCCCTAGCAAGCCCACCGAGTCACGGACGAATCCGTGGCACGGATGGCAGAGTAGCCACCTTGGTCGAAGCGCGAGAGCCGAACTGCTACCGTAACTCCACGACAATCGGGGTGTGGTCGGAGGGCTTCAGCTGGGCGCGGGGCCCCTTGTCTATCTCGCACGAGACCAGCCTCTCGGCTAACTTGGGCGAAAGCAAGAAGTGGTCGATGCGAATGCCTCGGTTGTGTTCGAAAGCCTGGCGGAAGTAGTCCCAGAAAGTGAATTGGCTGCCCTCGCCCGGATGCAGTGACCGAAAGGCGTCGGTGTACCCAAGGTTGAGCAGGCTCCGGTAGCGCGCTCGCGGCTCCGGCTGGAAAAGCGCATCGTGCGCCCACGATGAAGGCTTATGGCAGTCGATGTCTTCAGGAATGACGTTGAAATCGCCGCCTATCACGACTTGCACATCATCCCTTCGCCACGCGGCCATCTGCTGCCTGAGGCGGTCCATCCACGCAAGTTTGTATTCGAACTTGTCGGTGCCGACCGGGTTCCCATTGGGCAGGTAGATGTTAGCGATGCGAAGGTCGCCGAACTCTGGATCTCTCACAGTCACTTCGAGAAACCGCGCGTGCGTATCGGCGTCATCACCGGCCAGCGCGGTGCTGATCGATTCGATGGGGTGGCGAGACAAAACCGCCACGCCGTTGTAGGCCTTCTGAGTAACGGCCACGCTTTCATAGCCGAGCTCGCGGAAGACTTCAGCGGGAAACTCGGTGGCTTTGAGCTCCTGCATCAGCAGCACGTCAGGTCCACGCTCTCGCAGCCATGTGGTTACATGCTCCAGCCGGGCGCGGATCGAATTGACGTTCCAGCTCGCTATTTTCATTCGATCTCTATTTGCAGTGGCTCAAGAACGCTAAAGCCGTCGGTCAAACCGGACCCAACGGAACATGCTGCGCGAAGATGCCCGCAAAGGCGCTGCGCACATAGAGGAAGACTATAAACCAGAGCACCGCAACCACCACAGCAATGGGCAGCCCGGTAGGCGCCATGAAAATGTGGAACATCAGAATGTTGAAAATCACCGGACCTAGAACTGTGAGCGCAAGGGGAATGAACTGTCCGGCAAGCAACAATGCTCCCCCGATGACCTCGATGGCCGCTACCGCGAGGAAGGAGTGCGACGTCATCATGGCCCCGGCAAACTCGCCCGCTGGTCCCGGCATCGGCGGCTGGTGGATGAAGTTGAAGAAGCCGTTCAATCCAAAGACAACAAAAACCAGCCCGAGGAGAATGCGTGCGATCAACGCTGCTATTTTCATGTTTGTTGCTCCCGCCCTTTAGGATTAGCCTCCGCCGCTGAACTTCGTCAACTGTTCGAGCGGGCGAACGACTATCCGCAGTTAGAGTAAGGCAACATGTGCCAGGATTCGTTAATGATTGCTGGCCTGCGCTGTCATGGCTGCTACGTCGGCCTCGGTAGTTGGCGGCAGGATACCGAGCTGCTGATAGATCGGCCGCATCTCAGCGCGGATGGCCTTGATGCGCGTCGCGAACCAAGCCGCTCCCATCATGCAGCACACTCCGCTGACAACCACGGTGCGGGGCGCGCCGATCCATTGAGCCAGAGAGCCGGCGAGCAGGCTCCCAAAGGGCGCCATCCCCACGAACGCAACCGTATAGTAGCTCATCACCCGGCCGCGCTTGTCTTCACTGACGATGGTCTGGATGATCGTGTTACTCGCCGTCATGCCCTGCAGCATTCCATATCCGGTGACGAGCATGACCAGCAGCGACAGCCAGAGCACATGCGACAGGCCGAACAACACCAGCCCCAGCCCAAAGATGGCCGACGAAATGGGGAGCATGCGCAGCAGCCCGCGCACCGATTTGCGCAGCACCAGCGAAATTGCAGACGCAAGCGAGCCCAGTCCAAGCGCGCCCATCAGGAAGCCCATCGTGTGCGGGCCGCCGTGCAACACCTGCGCGGCAAAAATCGGCATCAACACCACGAACGGCATCCCCATCAAGCTGATCAGACCAAAGAGCAGCAGAATATTCCGGATCGGCGCGGATTCCGTGACGTACGTCCAGCCCTCCTTAAGCTGCGTGAGCATCGAGCTCGTCGCATGAGCCACAGCGGCGACGTTGAGATGCATCATGAGCAGCGACGCGATTACGGCGATGTAGCTGATGCCGTCGATAAGGAAGCACCAGCCTTCGTTGGTGACGGCGATCAGCATTCCGGCCAGGGACGGGCCGACGAGGCGCGCGAGGTTCACCATCGAGGAGTTGATAGCGATGGCGTTGCTGAGGTCTTCGCGGTCCTCCACCATCTGCACGAGGAACGACTGCCGGGCGGGCATGTCGAAGGCGTTGATCGCTCCCTGCATCCCGCTGAGTACCAGCACTTCATAGATATTGATGTGGTTCGAGAGCGTGAGTGCGGCGAGCCCCAGCGATTGCAGCATCGATAAAACCTGTGTCCAGATGAGCACCTGGTGACGGTCCCAGCGATCGACCCACACGCCGGCAAAAGGCGCGAGCAGGAAGGTCGGAATCTGTCCCGTGAAGCTCACCATGCCGAGCAGCAGCGCGGAACTCGTCAAGTGATAGACAAGCCAACCGGTGGCGATGCGGGTCATCCATGTGCCGATCAGCGAGACGCTCTGGCCGCCGGCAAAGAGCCTGAAGTTTCGATGGCGCAGGGCTCGCCATGCCCCGCCCGTCCCGAACTCCGGCCTGACTCCGGCCACAGGCGGAGAGGATCCGCGTTGTGGTTCCTGCTGGGTTGGAAGGGCCGGCTTCATCGTTAGTGGACTGCTATCTCCGTCTTCTTGCCCCGCGGATTATTCTTGTCCAGCAGGAAGGCCAGCGGCACCATGAAGGCTGTAGCAAAGGCGATTGCAAAGAAAACGTCCTGATATGCGAGGGTCGCAGTCTGCTGCTGAAGCTGGCGATAGAGCTGTCCGTTGGCGAGACCCGCAGCATTCTGCTTGCCCACCGATCTCGTAAAAATATCAGTCAGTGATTGCAGATGCTGGCGGTAGTTGATGTTGGTTGGGGTCAGCCACGCGAGCAGCCGCTGCTGATGCAACTGGGTGCGTTCCGTGACCAACGCGTTGGTGATCGCGATCAATATACTTCCCCCGATATTGCGCACGAAGTTGATGAGGCCCGCGACCTGGTTGTTTTTTTCGCGGGCGATTCCAAAATAGGCGGCGGTCGTCACGCTGATAAACAAAAAAGGAATCGGAGCCACTTGTATGACGCGAAGAAAAGACGCGGTTTTGAAGCTCAGCAAGAGGTTGATATGTGTCGCAACGTAGTAGTACGCGCATGCGAAGCCCGTGAATCCGAAGGCGATCAAATTCCTCGCCGGGAAGCGCCCTACGAGTTGTCCTGCGAGCGGCATGACGAAGATGAGGGCCATACCTCCGCCCGACAGCGTCATGCCCGCCGCGGTGGCAGTATAGCCGAGCTGACCCTGCAGAAACTGCGGCTGTAGCACGGTTCCCGAGGTCAGCACGCCGCCGATCAGCAGCATGAGGAAACAGCAGATCGCAAAATTTTTCTGCTTGAAAAGCCTGAGGTCCATGAGCGGATTCTGGCGGGTCCACTCCCACCAGATCAGGATGATGAACGCCACGATGAAGATCAGGCCCGAGTTACGAATAAAGGACGATTGAAACCACGCGTTCTCTTCACCCTTATCGAGCATGATCTGCAACGCGCCCATCGAGACGACCAACAGGCCGACGCCGATGTAGTCCAGGGTGAAGAGGTTTTTCCTGTCGGACTTGAGGTAGGGCGGATCCTCGACCAGTCTCTGGGTCAGAAAAAACGCGAGCAGGCCGACGGGAATGTTGATGTAGAAAATCCAGTGCCAGCTGTAGTTGTCCGTGATCCAACCGCCCAGTGTGGGTCCGATCGAGGGCGCGAGCACGGTCACCAGTCCATAAAGCGAGAAGGCGAGACCGCGCTGCTGGGGTTCAAAGGAATCGGCCATGATGGCCTGCGCCATGGGCTGCAATCCTCCGCCGCCGAGTCCCTGGAAGATACGGAACAGCAGCAGCAGCGGCAACGTCGGAGCGATACCGCAAAGGAACGAACTCACGGTAAAAATCACGATGCACAGCATGAAAAACTTCTTACGGCCTATAACGCTCGCGGCCCATCCGCCCATTGGCAGTACGATTGCGTTCGATACCAGGTAGGCGGTGAGCACCCAGGTGCTTTCATCGGTACTGGCGCCGAGGTTGCCGGCGATATGAGGCAGCGCAACGTTGGCAATCGAGGTATCGAGCACTTCCATGAAGGCGGCCAGCGCCACGGTCGCGGCAATGATCCACGGATTCGTGCGCGGTCGCCATCGCGCTTGAGCGTTGGGCGCGGATATGGTTGCAGCTGCGGCCATCGTCTTGGACTCAACTCCAGAGAAGCCTTCGTAAACAGCTCCAGTCACTAGATGCGGCGGTCGTCTGATCGGACTCCGCCGGAATCGAGCCTGGACAATTCAACCCCGTAATTTTTAGGGGTGGAATGCCAACTATGAAGGAGCGCCGACGAGATGCTCCTTCAGGAAGGCGAGCGACCTCTCCCTGGCCAGCATAGCGGACTCCGCGTCATAGCTCTCGGGCATCACGTCCCGGTTGAAGGCGTGTCCGGCATCCTCATAGAGGTAAACCTGGACCTCGGGATGCAGAGTATGGACTTTTTCAGCGTTGCTTAACGGGATATGCGTGTCCTTCTCGCCGAAGTGCAGCATGACGGGTGCCTTCGGTACCTCTTCAGCGAAGTTCCCGATGCCACCGGGGTAGTAGCCTACCGCAGCCTGGGGATCGAGCCTCGTCGCGCTGAGCCAGGAAAGCAGACCACCGTAGCAGAAGCCTACGACTCCGGCGTTTGGATTGCCATTGGTCTGTCGTAGCCACGCAAGGGACGCCGCGATATCGAGCAGCGCGGTATCAGGCCGGAGCTTTCCCATCAGTTCGTTCGCTTTCTTCGAGTCCTCGCCAGCGTAGCTTAGTTGCACGCCCCGTTCGATGCGGTCGAAAGTTGCTGGGGCAATGACCAGGAACCCATCCCGGGCGTAGCCGTCCGCGACGGAGCGAATGTGGCTGTTGACGCCGAATATTTCCTGGATCACTACCAGGCCGGCCACCGGCGTACCTGCCGGCCTCGCTACATAAGCTTCAAGTTGGTGTCCGTCACCCGCAGTCAGGGTTACCATCTCACTCATCTCTTCTCCCTTGCAGTCCCCTGTTTTCATGGTTACGAGAACCATGGTGTAACGGGGCCTGTCTTCCACTCTGATGCATTCAGATGCGACAGCACTGAGGGCAAAGGTAAGCGCTCACCGTTTCGCTCCGCATCCGCGTGTCGGCTCAGTGTTTCGTATTGACCACGCCACTCAGGAGCGTCTCGTTTGTTCGTCGAGATGACCAGCCCACAGCAGAAATCTCAGCAGCTCCAGCCTATGTCCCCAGAGGAAGCGCGCCATATCGAGGCCGGTCATCGATTCGGCCTTGAGCCCTGAATAAGTTTCAATGCGCCACCGCAGATAGGGGCTCCGCCATGGGCGCAGACGATTGCCCCGTGTTGCATTCCACAAAAACCGTATCGCTCGTAGCATTGATAAACCGCAGGTGTGCGAAGCCCGTTAACCTCTCTGAAGTCTTTAAATGAACCTGATGGCTTGAGTATCGGGTAAACCGAGCGGGCTTTGGCGTCCCATCCGTCCTTAGAAGAGACTCGCTCAGTATAGCGTCGCAAGTGAGCGCTAGCCTCCAGGGGGAGGCGACTACAGAATCCCAGGATGCTACGAAGGAGGGGTTCTGCTCCTGCACCCTTGATGAACAACGCGGGCTTCAGTTCCAGCGCAACCCGCACCGCCTATGTCATGAGGGTAGCTCCACCTCATTGGTGAGGGCCGGCAATACCACTACTGAGTAGACCGCGGAGTGTCACGGAGCATGGACTCAACCATCGAATCCATCACCTTCGAGGCGAGTTCCCAGGTCCGGATGCGGTACGACCCGTTCGCCAGCGCACTCTGCACGATGGCAATCTTGTCAAGGCGAATATCGGGCAGCGCGAGGGCCTCCCCCGCCAGCCGGAGTGTCATCATGGCCTTCCAATCCGATTCTGTTCGCGCAGCTTCCATAGCTGAGGACCCCGAAACGGCGCCCTCCCGGGGCACGAGTGGTGGCTGGCTGCTCTGCGGACGGGGCAGCACCGGTCCCGCGAGCACACGATCGGGGTCTTTTTCAAACTTGTCTTGCGCCTCAGGCCGGATATCGGCACCCCCGGAGTCCATCATCAGCAGTGTAGACCCAGAGAAGTACCGGGCCACTTCCCCCTCCGTACTCAGTTTTGAGTACCTGCGTTTCGCTTTGACGCCAGAAAGCCTCATGCTTTGAGGTTCGCGGCCACTCCAACCTTCACAGGGTAAGAGTGAAGCTTTCACGATGCAGCGAGTTCAGAAAATCTGTATTGAAAAGGACTGCCGTATTGCTACTTCGTCTTGATCATCTTCCCGATCTCATCCCCAACCTCGTCAGAGACCGCCGCTGTGGTCTTGCCGGCACCATCGGTCTCGAAATGAAGCTTGATGTACTCCGCCAGATCGCCGGGGTCGAAAACCAGAAAATCCGTCGGCGAAACCGGGATTGCCACCCGCAGATGCTTTGTCGAAGCTACAGTCAAATGGTCTCCTTCGACCGCGATCATCCGCTGAGACTTATCGTCGTCAAACTCGTAATTCCCTGCATACGCCTCCAGCGTTGCACGAGGCACGGCAACAGCGGCAGGCAGCTGATCGTAATGTTTGTAGTACGCATACCGCAGATCGGCGACCCGCTCCAGCACCTCCGTCCAGACCCCGTCGCGTTTGGTGAAGACGTAAGTAGTACGACCCCAGCGGTCCGGCCCCGGCTTGCGCGTCTCCATGTCGAGCTGCCCCACCACGTGCCAGTACTCGTCCGCGACAGCAACATCTGTAGTCACAAACCGTACCTTGACCTCCAGCTCTGACGAAGTGGTGTTCTTCTGTAGCGGCTTCACGATCGCCCCAAAGAACGCGTCCCGCTTCTTCAAGTCGAAGTAGCGAATCCCGAACGCATTTTCCCAGTCAAGGTCGGCCGCTATGTGTGCGTTTTTGCGGTCCTCGGAAGTGTCACTCACGATCGCCCGGATCGCGGCCTCATCTTCCTTGCTGCCGGTAACAAACGACGACCCCGGAGTCTGTGCGACGGTGATCGAAACTACCAGACTCATCACTCCTGCAACCCATTTACTCCTCATCGGTCACCCCAGGTAGACAGTCTAGCCGAAGCTTCTTAGAATGCGACTGAGATCGGTAAGCCCGCAGGATTGACTGTAACTACAGCAGCTATAGCGCTGGGGGTTTAGCGGCCCACGCTGTCCAGCCTGCTCAATGGAGACTTTCCGGCGAAATGGCGCCCCGCATCGAGAAGGCCTTCGGCGTCAAGATGGACACACTCATGCGCATGCAAGCTTCTGACGAAATCGCCCCGACGGCAAACGGGAAAAGACAAATCTACGTCCGCCGATTCGCTCAGCCCGTCGCCGCTCATCAGTAGCGTCGGATGCACCGCGCAGACCTTTCAAGCTGATACGAACGGGCCGTACACCGAAGCATTTGCATTGACACCCCGGCCAATTGTTCCTACGCTCATAGCAATGGAACTCCACTTGTCCCCCGACCTCGAAACGAAACTCTCGCGTCTCGCTGCCCAGCAAGGCCGCGACAGCAGCTCGCTAGCCATTGAGGCCATCGAGAGAATGGTGGAATACGATCAATGGTTCCTCGCCGAGGTTGACCGGGGCCTACGGCAAATTGAAGACGGGAAGACCCTGAGCCACGAAGAAGTCGGCTTCCGTGTCTTTCCTACCCTAGTCGCCGCACAATCAACCGCGTAGGTCCTTCTAAATCTCAATAGTAGGCGCTGCCCGTCAGTCAGCCGTTGTGTGCGGCCCTTTGCCCATTATGGCTTCGATTCGCAACTGAAGTCTTCGCTTCAGGTCTTCCATTTCCGTGTATACGAGCATGTTGTACTGGCGAGCGTCAAAGTGAAGGTTCCCGATATCCGCTGCGGGGCAGAGCCAGACCACTGGGCGGCCTAGTCCGAGCATGAAGCCTGACTCGAAATAGACTCCGTTTCGCTGGCCAGTGAAATCCGCAACCATAAATTTCGATTGACGAACATTAGCGATTATTTCGTCATCGATTTTGTTCACGTGCTCTACTTCATCAATGCGGATGGGAAAGTAGCCAGATGCCTTGATGGCCTCCTCGATGCAGTCCCGCAAATCGTTCTGCGAAGGATCGAACCACATGGCAATGAAGCCGTTGGAAGAATCCGCCCCCGAATTCTCG
>DASWUZ010000147.1:0-12941 GCA_036401395.1 Acidisarcina sp. | reverse complement strand
TATGGCGGCGAACCGCGACTTTGCCGAGAAGTTGATGGACAAGATCAAGTTCGTGCCGGGGACCGCTGATTTGCGGATTCAGCAGCCATTTGACGAGCCCGATTTGAGGATCGATGTAGACCGCACGAAGTCGCAGCAGGTTGGTTTACAGCAGCGCGACGTAGCTCAGAGTCTGCTGGTGGCGACGAGTGGCAGCTTTCAGACTTCGCCGACTTACTGGCTGAATCCGCAGAACGGGGTGAGCTATAGCATCGCGGTACAGAGCCCGCAGTACACGCTGGACACGCTACAACAACTTCGGAATATTCCGCTGACTTCGACAGCCGCGGGTGGGAGTGGGACGGGCGGGGAGAGCCTGACGACAGCGGAGCCTACAGCGGGGAGTACGGGTGGCGGGCCGGGCGCGAGTATGAGTGCTTCGGTGTTTCAAGCCGGGGGGCGGCCGGTGCAGATACTTGGCAACCTGGCGACGATCAAGCGCGGGTCTGAGCTAGGGACGGTGAGCCATTACGACATCCAGCCGGTGATCGATATCTTTGGCAACGTGGTCGGCACCGACCTGGCGAGCGTGGACAAGAAGCTTGAAAAAATCGTGGAGCAGGAGCGCGGCCATTTGCCGCCGGGGTCGCAGCTGGTGGTGCGGGGACAAGTGCAGACAATGCGCACGTCGTTTATCGGTCTGATCGCGGGACTGGGGTTTTCCATCCTGCTGGTGTACCTGTTGATCGTGGTGAACTTCCAGTCGTGGCTGGATCCTTTCATCATCATCGCAGGGCTGCCGGCTGCACTGGCCGGGATTGCCTGGCTGCTGTTCCTGACGCATACGCATATCAGCGTGCCGGCGTTGACCGGCTCGATCATGTGCATGGGCGTGGCTACGGCGAATTCGATATTGGTGGTGAGTTTTGCGCGCGAGCAGCTTGACGCAAATGTTGGGGACGCGATGGCGTCGGCGCTGGCTGCTGGTTTTACGCGGTTTCGCCCGGTGCTGATGACGGCGCTGGCGATGATCATCGGCATGGTCCCCATGGCGCTGGGGTTGGGCGATGGCGGTGAGCAGAACGCTCCGCTGGGCCGGGCGGTGATTGGCGGTCTGCTGTTCGCCACGATTTCAACGCTGTTTTTTGTGCCGACGTTTTTCAGCGTGCTGCATGGGCGGCTGGAGAAGAAGCGACGGCAGAGTGACCCGGAGATGAGCGAGGCTTAGCTTGTACAGGGGCGAGCCTTGATGGTCGTCGGGATTTGGATCGAGGATGAGCGCATAGATGGCAGAAGAAGTGGAGCAGGAAGCGCGACGGAGGGATGATGGCACCGGCCAAGGCGGGGAACACGCCGGCGATGCGGCTGACGTCAAGCCGGTTTCGCGCGGACGGGTGATCACGGTGCTGGTGGTGATGCTGCTGGTGGCGGTGGTGCTCGCGGTGGTGGGGATATTGACGCGAGTGCGCGCGAATCATCGGGTGGCCGACGACACGAATTCGCTGGCGGAGCCGACGGTGCTGGTGGCGAAGCCGACGCGCGGTCAGCCTGCGCAGGAGGTGATTTTGCCGGGGAACATCCAGGCATTCACTGACGCGCCGATCTATGCGCGGACGAATGGGTATCTGAGGAAGTGGTATTTCGATATAGGGGCCCATGTAAAGAAGGGCCAGTTGCTGGCTGAGATCGAGTCGCCGGAGATTGATCAGCAGTTGGCGCAGGCGCGGGCCGATCTGGCGACGGCGGAGGCGAACGCGGGCAACGCGCAGACGAATGCAAAGCGGTATAACGATCTGCTGAAGTCGGACGCGGTTTCGCAGCAGGAAGTTGACCAGTTCAATACGCAGGCTACCTCGACGAGCACAGTGGTGAAGTCGGCCCAGGCGAATGTGGTGCGGGCGCAGGAGCTAGTCGGTTTCGAAAAGATCATCGCGCCGTTTGATGGAGTGATCACGGCGCGGAATGTGGATACGGGGCAGCTCATTTCTTCAGGGTCGGGGGCGGAGTTGTTTCACCTGGCGGCGATCAATACGCTGCGCGTTTATGTGAATGTGCCGCAGGTTTATGCGCGGGCCGCTGTGCCGGGAGTGGTAGCGGACCTGACTTTTTCAGAGACGCCAGGGAAGAAGGTGCAGGCGCGGCTGGTGCGGACGTCGGCGCAGATTGACCCTGTTTCACGAACGCTGCTGGCGGAACTTGAGGTGGACAACCGTCGTGGCGAGTTGATGCCTGGGGCTTATACCGAGGTGCACTTCAAGCTGAAAGAGGGCGCGTCGACATTTGTGGTGCCGGTGTCGGCGCTGATGTACCGGTCGGAGGGGCTTCGCATTGGGACGGTGGTGAACGGGAACAAGGCGCGACTGGTTCCCGTCACGCTGGGCGAGGACGATGGGAAGACGGTGCAGGTGGTGAGCGGGCTTGATGCGAATTCGCAGGTGATAGAGGACCCTCCTGACTCGCTGGTGGATGGGGAGCTGGTGAAGGTCTCTCCGCAGAAGCCGAATGCTTCGGGGTCTGCGGGTGCCGGCGGTGGTGCCGGCGGCGCAGGTTCCGGTGGTCAGAGTTCCGGTAGCTCAAGTTCGGGCAATGGAGGTGGGTCTGGTTCGGGCAGCGGCGGCGGATCAAGTTCGGGCGGGGCTGGCTCTGGCGGTTCGAAATGATGTTTGTTTTTGGCAGGGTTTGCAGGTGTCGCAAGCTTGTTTCGTTGGCGGGGGCGGTCGCTGTTTCGGCGTTAGCGGTTGCGCTGACCGGCTGCCTGGTGGGGCCGAACTATAAGCGTGCGTCCGCTCCTGCTGCTCCCATATATAAGGAGCTTGCGCCGCCGGCGGATGGGGTTTGGCAGGTGGCGCGGCCGAGCGACGAGGCGATTCGGGGCAAGTGGTGGGAGATCTTCGGGGACTCGCAGCTCGATGTGCTCGAAGAGAAGGTCGCGGTTTCAAACCAGACGCTGCGGGCGGCCAGCGAGCGGTATCTTGCGGCGCGGGAGCAGATTCAAATTGCGCGCGCGGATTTATTCCCTACGATCGGAGTTGGGCCTACGGCTTCGCGATCGCAGACTTCCCTGAACCGTGCGCAGGAGACGTCACAGACCAAGTCGCTCTATAACGATGTTGCGCTTGAGGGGCAGGCCTCGTGGGAGCCTGATTTTTGGGGGCGGGTGCGGCGGAATGTTGAGGCGGTGAGGGCCTCGACGCAGGCCAGCGCAGCGGACCTGGCCAACGCGGAGTTAAGTGTGCGTTCGGAGCTGGCGCTCGATTATTTTCAGCTGCGCGGCCTCGATGTGCAAAAGCAGCTGTTGGATGACACCCTGATAAGTTTTGAGAAGTCGTACGACCTGACGGTACGGCGCTTCCATGGCGGCGTTTCGAGCGACTCGGATGTCGAGTTGGCCCGCACGCAGTTGGAGTCTACGCGGGCGCAGGACACTGAGATCAATGTGGCGCGTTCGCAGTATGAACATGCTATTGCTACTTTGATTGGGGAGCCTGCGTCGAGTTTTAGTCTGGCTCCGGTCGCGGTCGGAGGCCCGGGGTTGGGTGCTGGTTCGGGTGGCGCTTCGGGGATGAACTCTTCTGGCGTGGTGGGGCCGGATGGTTTGCCGGGATCGCCGGGTTTGTCCGGGCAGTCGGGTATGCCGGCTCGCGGTAGCGGTGGGGCGGTGCAGGGTAATGCGGGTCCGGATGCAGGCAACGTGACTGCGCGGGCGGCGGGCAACGCAGGCCAGCTTGCGGGCAATACGCCGGGGCAGGTCGCGGGCGACGCGGGTGTACAGAATTCGCAGCAAACCTTGGCGGGAATGCCGGGATCGGTGCTGCCTGTGGTGCCGGTGGCGGTGCCTTCGCTGCTGCTCGAGCGGCGGCCTGACATCGCGGCGGCGGAGCGGCGGATGCAGGCGGCCAACGCGCAGATTGGGGTCGCCAAGGCGGCCTATTATCCGAATGTTTCGTTGAATGCTACGGGCGGGTTTGAGAGCAGCGGGCTGGGGACGTTGATCCAGGGTCCGGCCGCGCTTTGGTCGCTGGGCGGGTCGGGTTTGGAGACGGTGTTCGATGCGGGGCGGCGGCGCAGCGAGACGGAGCAGGCCGAGCATAACTACGAGGCTACGGTCGCGGATTACCGGCAGCGGGTGCTGGCGGCTTTTCAGGACGTAGAAGATAACCTCGCGGCGCTAAGAACTTTGCAGGACGAGGCTGAGAGTGGGCGCGCGGCGGTGGCCGCGGCCCAGCGGTCGCTTGATTTGTCGGTGAATAGATATAAGGGTGGAGTTACTTCTTACTTAGAGGTACTTACAGCTCAAAGTGCGCTGTTGGCTAATCAGCGGAATTATGCGGGAATTGAGGCGCGTGAGTTTACTTCCAGTGTTTTGTTGGTGAGAGCGTTAGGCGGCAGCTGGGATGTTCGCCAGCTGCCGCGGTTTTGAAGAGCGCGTGCACAGAGCCGCTATTTTTTTAGCAAGACCTCAACTTCCTTAGTTATGAACGGACGAATCAGGCAAATTACGGGGCCAGAGTCAAGTAAAATTTATGGCTTTTTCCTGAGGTGCAAGCGTCACTCTCGACAGTATAAATATCTGATTTGAAGGTTGCCGCAATCGTGCAATCGCGGTGAGACTCATCGATAGTAGTCGGATTCATAGGATCGCATGTTCCCTTGCTAAGCGTAAACGGCGAAAAATGTGTTGCATACTGCCATTGTATATGTTGGCCTAACTTGATCGGTAACGCCGTTGCCAGCGAATTGCTATCTGATCCAGAAGGTTGGTAGACGTGGACTGTCATATCGTTGCCGCAGGATATTACTGCATGGACATCACCGTCTGCTTGACTTTGAGCAACTAGCCCGCTTTCACCAGCTTCGCTAGTGGTTGCTAGGTGTATACGATCATCGCGATCCCTATCCTTTTTTCGGCCATCGCGATCCTTATCTTTCTTCTTATCAAAATCGAAAGTCCCCCCCCTCGGACTCACGCCAGGATCCTGGCAGATAAAGTTTCCTTTGGGATCTACACACTGATATTCCAGTACGCCAACAGAGGGCTGTACCACGCAGTCGGCGGTCGGAGTCGTTATGTTACATGGGGAGGCGCCTGCCGCAAACGAGACAAGTACCGGGGTCTTCCCATCCACATCCACCCAATGAATCACGTCCCCTATCTTTGGCAGCAATATGAGCCGAGGAAGCTGTTTTTTGATTCCCGGCTCAATTTCAAAAGTGATCTCATTGTAATCAAGTGCGGAAGTAGCTCTTGTGGTGCGAGCCAACACTGTCGCCGGATGAATATATACATGGACTAGGAAGCCTCCCACGAACCCAGTTATGAGAAGGAGACAACTTACGGCGGTACCTCTTAGAGCTCGATGGAGTGCCATTCGACATCCTTTCGCTACTAGATAGAAAAGCAAGCGACAAGCCGCTTACTTACTTCGTGAAAACATCGCTTCTTTGTGAGAAAGATATCGTGGATCGTTTCGGATATCTTTGAGGTCTATGGCTAGATCGACTTCTACGGGTGAAAGGCCTCGATCCATACAGATGAGGAGCAGTTTCGTAGCCTCCTCTTTCTTCCCGAGCAGCGCCAGGGCCTGTACCTTCATAAACTGAGATTCAACATCGCTTGCGCCTCTGTGCTCCGCATTGCGAATGTCGTCTAGTGCCGCGGTACTAGCACCCAACTTGGCGTGGTAGAACGCCAGGGTCATCCAATCGGAACTATTGCGCGGATTGGCCGCTAATTCATCCGATAGCAGGCTCGCCGCTTTGGCATAACTTGGCAACACCAAAGATGGCTGACCTAGAATGGCATAGCAATCCGCGATGTCCCGCCACGTGAGGTGGAACTTAGGGTCTAGTGCGGCGGACTGTCTGTAGTACTCGAGAGCGCCCTTATAATTCCCGTCGCTCCATGTCATGTCACCCAAATTTCGATATGCATCTGCATTAGGGCTACGCTTTATGCTTTGCTGGAGAGCGTCTATGGCCTGATCATGTTTGCCCATCTCCATGTACATGGTGCCTAGATTCGCCAACGGCAGCGCTACTGAGGGTGCTACCATGGCAGCCCTGTCAAAGGCTTGGGCCGCCTCCTTATACTTCGCCTGTTTCCAAAGCATGAACCCCAGCTCGTTGTTAGCCATCCAGTAGTTAGGACGAAGATCTAGTATTTCGCGATATGCCTTTTCTGCGTCGGCCCATCGATTGAGGTCTTGGAAGGCTTGCGCTCTGTAAAGAAGAACATCGGGATTTCCCGGGTCAGCCTTGAGCGCCTTAGGGAAATAGGTCATGGCCTGGTCGGTTTCTCCGGAGTAGAGGTAGACCAGCGCACGGCTGAGCAGGGCCGTGGTCGAAGTTGCCTTCCCGTTTTGTGCCTTTTCTGAATTCTCCCGCGCAAGGTCTAGCAAACCGGGGTCCGGATCCCAGTGATATTTGTGTATGTAGGTTATTGATAATTTGGCGTACCCAAGGTGGAAATGCGGTTCCAGATTGAGGCACTCTACATACTTCTGAATTGCTGCATCCAAACCTGCGTTATTGGGCTGATCGGCAGCTTGCTCCGCCTGACTGAACGCTACAAACGCTGCTGTGGAGATTCCTTCTAACCCGTCGGATCCGCCTTGTTGTACGTCTCGTTGCGGCAGCTCCAACAGAGCTGCTGCCGCCGTAGACGCTTTGTCTGGCAGAGAGGCTTTGTCGTCGCGGCTGCCAGTGACCGCAACTTTGCGAATCAAGCGCTGCGTAGCGGCATCGAGGATTTGAAGAACGAGAATCGTTCCTGAACTGTCTGATCGGAGTGATGCCGCAAGGACAAGGTTCGCACCTAAGACACTCATCGCTGCGGCGGGCGAAGCTGGCGAATCCATTTTCCCCGCCAAGTCGCTCGAAGAGATGATCAGGAGGTCTTTGACGTAAGCCTCGGCGCGCGCCAGGCGGCTCTGTATCGAGTTCAGAATGGTTGGAAGGATCGGGTCAGCTGCAGCGTCGGCCGGCCAGGCCATGAGAGCTACGAAGCGCTTTTTGGGCAGCGGGTGGGTCCATTGTTCGAGACGCTGGTCGAGGTTTGGCCAGTCCAGCCAGATGCCGGTGGCGAGGGCTGCGGAGGCTCCGGCGCCCAGTTGGATCATGCTGCGGCGGGTAAATTTTCTAGGCTGGGGCGAGGCGGCTGATTGAGGCGCTACCAGGGCTGCGGCCTGGCTGACGGACTGGTAGCGGCGGGCGGGGTCCGGCTGCAGGCAGCCGCGGACGAGTTGCTGCCAGTGTGGGGGCAGGGCGTGGAAGGCGCTGTCCTTGGCGAGTAAAAGTTCGTTTGCCGGGTTCCTCTCCGGGAGGCGGCCGGTGAGCATCTGGTAGATGACTACTCCGAACGCGTAGATGTCGGCTGACTTGGCAGGGGACTCGCCGCGGAAGAGTTCGGGGGACATGTAGGCGGGTGTTCCGGCCAGTTTGGTGGTGGTCGACTCTGCGCCTATAAGGTCAGTGTGGGCCAGTCCGAAGTCCATGACGGTGGCGCAGACTTTTTCGCCGACGCCGTCGAGCATGATGTTAGAGGCCTTGATGTCGCGATGGAGGATTCCGGCCTCATGAATGGCCGTCAGCGCGGAGGCTACCTGGCCGACGATGTGTGTAGCTTCCGCAACGTCGATGTGGCCTTGCTTTTTAATGCGGGTGGTCACGGTCTCGCCGTTGACCAGTTTCATGGTGAAGAAGGTAAGTGGACGCCCGCGATGCTGGTTGTGAAAGATGTCGTAGATGGGGCAAAGGTGGGGGTGGACTACTTCGCGGGCGAGGAGGACCTCGCGGCGAAAGCGCTTTTGCGCGGCGGGGTCGTCGGCGATGCGAGGCAGGACCGTTTTGAGGGCGAGGTGGACGCCGTCGAGGCGAAGATCTTCTACTTCGTAGACCTCGCCCATACCACCGTTCGCAAGGAAGCGGATGACCAGGAACCTGTCACCGACGATGTCGCCTATTGCAAGGCGGCTGGCAGGGTGTTCGTTGGAGCGGGCGCGGCCGTTATGGTAGATGCCGCCTGGGCCGGGGCTTCCGAAGATGGTGCCGGTGGATGTTTCGACTGCCTCCGGGGTCGGGGTGAGGGGCCTGTTAGCTGGCTGGGCGGCGTTTCGAAGGAAGTTTTCTACGGATAGTTTGAGGTCAGGATCGCTCTCGCAGGCCTCCTCAAGGAACGCAGCCCGATCGGCTGGCTTGAGGGCCAGGGCTGCCTCCGCTACGTGCTCGACGCGGGTCTGCTGATGTGCCATATTCCGCCGTCCCAAAGCTGCAAGAAAGGGCTGTAGAAAGCCTGCGTGGAAGCTCAGTAAAGGAAGGCCGCCAGAAACAGGTATGACCGGGGCCCAGGTATCAATTGAATGGAAAGCGCGGCAAGATAAGTGCGGGCCGGGTATAGCCAGCTCTCGGGTGCGGCTTGCTCCGAGCGATCTAGCCGAGGTTACCGGCCGCGCTCTGGAAGATGAGAATCAGTGTAACTTAAGTAATGCAGCTTGGGAATCATTATTTTTTACTGTGGTTTGGTTGTCGCCAGTGTGTCTAGGTGTGGACCAGGGTATGGGGACACTTTTGAGTTAGCCCCACTCATTGCAAGGGGCGCGACGAATGGGTACCTCGACTTGTTCGGACCGACGTAATCCGTGTCTCAACGCGAGACATGGGGCCCCCGCTACTCTACTTAGGGGTGTACTTCTTCTCATAGCTTGGTTAGTTGGTTGGGGTAGTCAGGCCCCGGTATTTTAGGAGGGGCTGGATGTCTGGTTCCTTGCCTAGCCAGGCGGCGTAAAGTTTGGCGAGGTCCTCGGTGTTGCCACGGGAGAGGATCATCTTGCGGAAGCGGTCACCGTTTGCCCGGGTAAGGCCGCCATTGTCTTCAAACCACTGGAAAGCGTTGTCGTCGAGCATCTCCGCCCACTGATAAGCGTAGTAGCCCGCGGCGTATCCACCTCCCCAGATGTGGGCGAAGTAAGTCGAGCGATAGCGGGGTGGAACGGTTGGGATGTTGAGATGGGTGCGCGTGAGCGCTGCTTGTTCAAAGGTATCGGGGTCTTGCAGCGGAGCGTCGGCGGGCAGTGTATGCCACTGCATGTCTAATTCGGAGGCGGCTAGTATTTCGGTCAGTGAGTAGCCTTGATTAAATGTTTCGGCTTTCTTTAGTTTAGCTACTAACTCAGGCGGCATTGGCGCGCCTGTCTTGTAGTGTTTGGCGAAATGGTTGAAGACGGCGGGGTAAGTGGCCCAGTGTTCGTTGAACTGCGAGGGGAACTCTACGAAGTCGCGAGCTACTGAGGTTCCGTGGAGGGTAGGGTATTGGTCGTTCGAAAATATGCCGTGCAGGCCGTGGCCGAATTCGTGGAACATGGTGGTTACGTCGCTGAAGGTGATGAGCGCGGGCTGACCAGCGGCTGGCTTGCTGAAGTTTCCAACGTTATAGATGACCGGTAGAGTGCCGAGCAGGTTTGACTGGCCGACGAACTCATCCATCCAGGCGCCGCCCTGCTTGTTATCGCGCTTGAAGTAGTCACAGTAGAAGAGTGCGAGCGGTTTGCCGTCGACGTCGAAGACCTCAAAGACGCGAACGTCGGGCTGGTAGACCGGCAGGTCGTGGCGCTCTTTGAATGTAATTCCGTATAGCTGGTTGGCGGCATAGAAGACGCCGTTTTGTAAGACATTGTCTAGTTCGAAGTACGGCTTGGTTTGTGACTCGTCGATGTCGAAGCGGGCTTTGCGTACTTGTTCGGCGTAGTAGTTCCAGTCCCATGGCTGTAATTGAAAGCCGCCATGTTGCGCGTCGATGACGGCCTGGATGTCTTTGGCTTCTTCGGCGGATTTTGCGGTGGCCTTGGGGACTAGTACATCGAGGAACTTAAGGGCCGCTTCGGGGGTCTTGGCCATTTGATCTTCGAGTTGCCAGGCGGCGAAGGTGGGGTAGCCGAGCAGCTTCGCTTTTTTAGCGCGTAGCTGGGCGATGTGCGCGATGGTGTCGCGGGTGTCGTTCGGGCCCGGTCGCTCGGTGCGGGTCCAGGATTTTTCGAAGAGCTTTTGACGGGTGTCGCGATTCGAGAGCAGAGTTAGGTCGGGCTGCTGGGTCGTGTTCTGCAGAGCTATCGCGTAGCCGGAGGTTTTGTGGTCTTTGGCTAGGTCGGCGGCGGCGGTGATTTGCGCTTCGGTAAGGCCGGCGAGGGCGGCTTTTTCGGGGACGATGAGGGCCGCATCTTTGGTGCCTGCGAGTAGCTTGGTGGCGAAGGTTTCCTGGAGAGTGGAGAGCTGTTCGTTAAGCTTTTTCAGTTCTGTTTTGTCCGCGTCGGAGAGGTTGGCGCCGGCGTGGACAAACTGGTCGTAGGTGACCTCGAGCAGGCGGAGCGACTCGGGGTCGAGGTTGAGGGTCGCGCGCTGTTTGTAGATAGCGTCTACCCGCTGAAAGAGGCGAGCGTCGAGGTAGATGGCGTCCTGGTGGGCGGCTAGTTTGGGGGCCTCAAGGGTGCGGATCCGCTGGAGTTCGGGGTTGGTGTTGGCGCTCGCCACTCCGCCGAAAACGTTCATTACGCGGGTGAGAAGCTGGCCGGATTTTTCCATCGCGACGAGGGTGTTTTCGAAGGTGGGCGCGGCGGGGTTGGCGTCGATGGCGTCGATCTCCGCGCGCTGCTGGGCCATGCCCGCTTCGATGGCCGGCTGGTAGTCGCTGTCTTTGATTTTGTCGAACGCCGGCGCTTGGAAGGGGAGGGCGCTGGGGGCGTAAAAGGGGTTCGCTGGAGTGAATGCGTCGGCGGCGAGGGCCGGGGTTGCGGAGAGTGCGGCGGTGATGAGGGTAGTCATTGCTAAGCGGTTTACCTTCCTGTTGCGGGGGCCTGCGGCGGTCATTGGCGATGCTTCCTCTAGATGGATTGTAAAGGTTGCCGATGGTGTTGAGACGGGGTAGACGGGATCCATCGTCAAAGCGGTAGCTTTGGTGCCCTAGATTGAGATTGCGCAGCCGACCTTTTTAAGGTGCTGTTACTAAATCAACTTAAATATCCATGCCCAGATGGTCAGGTAAAGTGCAAACTCGGCAATGATGGCTGCGATTTCTGTCCACCTGATTTCGGGGACAATCGCCGACTCAGAAGACCCGATGGTGAGAGTTCCGTCGTCGTTGTAGTTTGCCCGCCTCAAAGCCGGAATTCTATTGCGGACTGCGGTGATGACGGTGCCCAGGACAGCTGTATGAATCAACAGCTCAACTGCGAACGTGATCCTCACCCAACGAGGTTTCCCAGATGAAGGGGGCGCGAAGCCCGGATGGTAATGATGAATTGTAAGATGCACAGTGAAAAAGCATAAGGCGATTAGTACCCAGCTCAGATTAGATCTTGATGACCAGAGTCTGATGGGACCGCTCGGTTCCTTGCGTGACTGCAACATGTCGATATCCTGCAACGATATTACGGCAGCGAGCATTTTGCCCTCCCGATGGCGTTATAAGGTCCGACCGGTTAGCTATTCTTGAAGCGCTTAGCGGGTAAAGCTCTTCAATCAAGCGGAGAGGGAAGGCGCCGTTTCTCTTGCGATAATGATTGCTGGAGCATAGGGAAGCAGGGACCACTTCATTGCCGGACGCTGTGCACGATATACATAACTGGCGGCCTTCGCATAATCCTTGGGCGGTGGCGCTTACGGTTACGCTGGCTACTTTTATGGAGGTGCTGGACACCTCTATTGCTAACGTGGCGCTGCCGCATATGGCGGGGACTTTGGGGGCGAGTCCCGAGGAGGCTACGTGGGTGCTGACGAGCTACCTGGTGGCGAGCGCGATTGTGCTGCCGATCTCGGGGTGGCTGGCGACGCGGTTTGGGCGCAAGCGGTTTTATATGACTTGCGTGGCGACGTTCACGGCTTGTTCGCTGCTGTGCGGGCTGGCGCCTACTCTGCCGTTGCTGATTTTTGCACGGGTGTTGCAGGGGCTTGCCGGCGGCGGGCTTGCGCCTAGCGAGCAGGCGATTTTAGCGGATACTTTTCCGGTGGCGAAGCGTGGGCAGGCCTTCGCTGTATATGGGATGGCGGTGGTGGTTGCGCCGGCGATCGGGCCTACTCTGGGCGGTTGGATCACGGACAACTTCAACTGGCACTGGATCTTTTTTATCAACCTGCCTATAGGGTTGATCTCGCTTTATTTGAGTAACCGGATGGTCGAGGACCCGCCTTATCTGAAGGCGATGCAGGCGCGCGAAAACAAGGTCGATGGCATGGGGCTGGGGCTGGTCGCGATCGGAGTGGGGTGCCTGGAATATGTGCTCGACAAGGGGCAGGAGAAGGACTGGTTCGGCGATCCGACGATCACGGGGATGGCGATTGTGGCGGCGGTGCTGCTGACGATCTTCGTGTGGTGGGAGTGGCGGCACCCTGACCCGATTGTGGATTTGCGATTGCTGAAGAATAGAAATTTTGGGACGGCCGTTTTCTTGCAATTCATATTGGGGATTGTTTTGTTTAGTACTACGGTGTTGATACCCCAGTTTTTGCAGACCTTGCTGGGTTATACGGCGCAGTTGTCGGGGATGGTGCTGTCCCCGGCCGGGCTGACGATGATGGTGCTGATGCCGGTGGCGGGCAAGCTGGTGGGTAAGATGGACGCGCGGCTGCTGACCTCGATGGGCTATGCGATCACTGCCATTATGATATTTAATCTAACTCGACTTGATTTAGGGGAGGCATTTACTACGGTAATGGTCTGGCGAATGTTGCAGGTGGTCGGTCTTCCGTTTGTATTTATTCCTATCAGTACTTTGAATTATGTTGGAGTGCCGCGGGAGAAGAGTAACCAGATCTCGTCCTTCTCCAACTTTGCGCGAAACATCGGTGGAAGTGCGGGAACGGCGCTCCTGACCACGTTTTTGCAGAGGACGGCGCAGACACACCAGCAGACGCTGGGCGCAACTGCGGTGGCTGGGGGGCTGGCCTATGGGAGTTATGTAGAGACGACGAGCGCG
>DASWUZ010000146.1:0-20703 GCA_036401395.1 Acidisarcina sp. | reverse complement strand
GCGGAGTCTAACGGGCCACCTGGTTTGGTCAGCTTGCCGCCGCCGACTGGGAACCACGGGATGAAGCCAAGGTGGTTCTTTTCGCAGTACTCCAAGGTGGGTTCGTGTTGGCGGTCGCCGATGTTGTACTGGTTTTGAACGCTGACGATGTCCATGACTTTGCGGGCCTGATCGATCTCAGCAGGAGTGACTTCGGACAGGCCGACGTGTAGGATCTTGCCTTCCTTCTGGAGCTTTTTGATCTCGCCGAGGGACTCTTCGACCGGGACTCGGGGATCGATGCGGTGGAGCTGCCAGAGACCGATGCGGTCGACTTTGAGGCGGCGAAGGCTCATTTCGACGCATTGGCGGAGGTATTCGGGCCGGCCGACGGGCGCCCATTTGTTGGGGCCGGAGCGGGTAAGACCGCCTTTGGTGGCGATGAGCAGGTCGGCTGGGTAGGGGTGCAGGGCTTCGGCGATGAGGCGTTCGCTGACCTCAGGGCCATAGGCGTCGGCGGTGTCAATGAAATTGACGCCCAGTTCGACGGCCCGCTTCAGGACTTTGCGGGATTCTTCGGGATTTTTGGGTTCTCCCCAGATGCCGTCGCCGGTGATGCGCATGGCGCCGAAGCCGAGGCGGTTAATGGTTAGGCTGCTGGCGGTTCCGAGCGTGAATGTGCCGCTTTGGGCTGCATTGATCGTTTGAGTTGCCATGTGGGTTGGATGCTTGCCGGTGCGCTTGGATTCCTATGGATGGTTTGAGGCGGAGGATGATAGGCGGTGAGATTTGTTTGACGACAATCATGTCGACAATGGTGCTGTCGGCATGAATGGTCCACCCGCGCACCAGCGTTTCAGCGGACAGGAGTGGTTTATCTGGGTGACGTTTCGTAAACCGATGGGCTTTCGATAGCAATTGCTGCTGCGCGGAGGTGGACGCTGACTATGGTGATGTCATCGTCCTGGCCGTGGTTGATTGCGGCCTGTGCGATGGCTTCGGGCGGGAGCGAGGAAAGCTTCGCCATCTGATCGAAGCCGAGGAGTTGGCCGGTGGCATCGCGTGCTTCGAGAACGCCGTCGGTGAGGAAGGTAATGTGGTCGGCGGGGTCGAGCTGTAGTGCGTGCACGCCGTACTCCGCGTCCTGGTCGATGCCCAGTGGAAGGGAGCCGGGGAGGTCGAGCGGGAGGCCGTTGCGGTAAGGGGGCAGGTGGCCGGCGTTGGCGATGAGCATGGTGCCGCCGGGGCGCAGGTGGGCGGCGATGCAGGTGGCGAAATGGTCTCCGGCGCGGCCCAGCAGGCGGTCATTGAGGGTATGCAGGATGGCGGCCGGATCGCCGGTCTCATCGGCCCTGGTGCGAATGGAACCGACGAGTACCGCGACCAGCATGGCGGCGGCCATGCCTTTCCCGGAGACATCGCCTACCACGATCAGCAGCGAGCCGTCGCGATGCGGAATGACCTGAAAGAAGTCGCCGCCAACCTGGCGGGCGGGGTAATACGCGGTTTCGACGGCGAATAAGGCTGAGGTGACCGGCTCGGGAATGAGGACGTGCTGCTGAAGTTCGCGGGCCTGTTCGAGTTCCTGCTCGACGGCCTGGCGTTGGAGGCGCTGGGCGACCTGTGTACTGGTAAATCGGCGGAATACGAGAGCGCTGACCACCAGGACGAGGAGGACATACGCGACGTCCTGGACGGAAATCTGGATGCCGAAAGGGAAGACGGAGGTACGAATGTTGAACTGGGCGATAAGTTCCGCGCTGAGCAGGCTGATGGTGAGCAGCAGGATCGGCGGCAGAGCCAGCAATTTTGCGACGCGGTCTTTGCGCGCGCCTTGCAGCAGCGCCGCGAAGAGCAAAAGAGCCAGCGTGAAGTTGCACGCCACCTGGGCCTCAAGTATGAGCCTTACCGTATGTGCCTGCATCTGCACGGCGAATCGGAGGAGAAACTCCAACGAGATATCGATGCCGGCAAGGGTAACGATAAGGAGCTCGACCAGGCGATTTCTGGCCAGGTGAAACCACTGCCGCCAGAAGAGCAGCCAGCACACCAACCCGATTGCGGCGAGGGTTTCCGCGATGAGGCTATTTTGGCCTTGCGTGATCGCGGTTGTGAAGAAGGCGAGGCAAAGGACGAGCGTGGGTGCGGCGAGCAGGAGGAGGCCGAGGGTGAGCCAGAGGTAGGTTGCGCTGGGGCGATCGAGCAGCCATATCCAGAATGCTCCTGCCGCAGCAATGATCATCAGCAAACTGACAAATACGGGAACGATGATACTCAGGATGCGGCCTGTGACCTCCTGGCTGCGAATCGATTCCAGTTCCGAGTGCAGGCCGAGCAGCGGTGTCTGATGCATGCCGCCGCTGTCGCTGGTAGTACCGCGGACAAAGACGACGGGCTCCATGTAGAAGCGGATGGCGAGCAGTATGTCCCCGTGCTCATCGGGCGCGGGAAGTTCAAAATTGACGGGGCGGGAGCGGTAGCATTGGACGGGATTGACGGCGAAATCGCCGAATTCGCCTAGATACTTCCCGTTCGCGTAGACCTGGTAAGCATCGTCGACGTGGTCGGGCATCTTGATCCAGAGCGGGGCCGGGGTATTCACCACGTGCAGGCGCAACCGGTACCAGGCGAAGCCAGAAAGACTGGGATAGCCCCGCGCCACCCAGCCAGTCACGTAGCCGGGATTTCCATAAGCAGCGTCGCTGGCGTTGCGATCTCCATGGAGGTCCATGTTTGCCCATGCCGAGTCGTCAAAGGCGGGGCTGGCCCAGAGCAGGGTGCCGTTTTGGCGGGGAGAGTCGGCTGGCGCGAACTTCCAGGGGCCGGCAAGCGGGGTGAATGACTCGCCTAGCTGGATACGTGAAACGATTAAGTTGGGTGCATCGTCAGGGGACGGCGAAGCGGCTGCCGCAGTCTCCAGCGCCGCAAGGCTCGCCAAAGCAACGAACAGCAGCCGAAGAAGTGCTTTCCGCATAAGTTGGAGTCAGACTAGCATGTTCAACCGGAGTACTGCGTATGAATTGCTTGAATCGGCCGGTGCCGCTGTCACTGGGTGTGCAGAAATTCTCAACGCGAGGAGGCATTTGAGCGGGGTGCGATAGCTGGGCTTTTTGGAATGGCTGCGCGCTGGTAAAATCTGGGAAGTTGTTCCCGCCCGTTTGGGGCTGTAGCTCAGTTGGGAGAGCGCCTCGTTCGCAACGAGGAGGTCAGCGGTTCGATCCCGCTCAGCTCCACCATAATTGCTGATTCATGTCGCGCCAAAAACGAAGGGATTCTTCGGCTAAGGTGGGTTGTGGTTTTGTGGCTGGCCTGGCAGCCTGGCCTAGATAACCTGCTGGAGCGCAGGCTCAGTTTTAGTCGCTGCGCGATACGGCGGCGGCGAGTTGGCGGATGGTCAGTGAAGCGCCGACCGGAATCTGTTCGATGTCTACGTCGTAGCCTGCGTCCATCAACTCAGTGATGACCCTGATCAGGCTTAAAGAGGTGCCGCCGATCACGTAGAAGTCGTCATCCGCACGGACGGTGGGGCGCCCGAGAACGAGCTGACAGGATTTCACGACCACAGTCTCGGCCTCGGCCGGCCCTGAGTGTACGGCACGCTGGCTATCCACTTGCCCTCTCATTCCTGGTAGTGAATATCTCTATGATGTCGCGGGAATCGGAGATTGTGCTGATAAATATGGTCGTGAACTACGGGCCTCGTCTTCATTTTATACGGACCGGAGAATTGAAATAGTTCCCGGCAAACAAATCCACTCGCTGAAATCCCATCGTTAAATTTATCCGCCAAGTTGCGAATGCTGTTGCTGGACCGCCGGAGTTACGCTACACTCACTGCGTCATGCTCAATTGCAAGCCGGAGCGAGACAACGGAAGAACTTCCCGTTTGCCTTCTATATTGGCTTGCGTTTGAGGATAGTTGAACCGCAATCCTTAAGAGTATGTAGCAGAAGGGGGCAGAAGACTCCCTGATGTAACCGTTCAAAACTGTATTGCTTCAACTGCCGCTTCCGATCACTGCCCTGCCGGGTGCACCCTGGCGTAAAATTGGGCAAGAGCCAAATCAGAAGACGCGTCACCACGTACCAACCGACGCTGGTACTCGCAGGAATTATGATAAGGGCCACTCCGCTCTATTTCCCAGATTTTTCGCGGTCCCAGTACCAGCCTTCGCCCAGTGGCAAGGATGTTCCGCCCGTCAGGCCGAGTCTATTTGGCTGGATCCATGAGCCATCGCCTGAGGCCAGCCTGAATACGGGAATTATCCTCTGCGACTCCGTAGGCCATTCAGACACGCGTTATCTGCATAGAAAGCTGGCAGAGCATCTGACGGCAAGCGGCTTTACCACCCTGCGCTTCGATTACTATGGCACCGGCAATTCGTCCGGCAGCGATGACGAGCCTGGCCTGGTTGAGTCATGGGTCAACGGTATTAATGCGGCAGTTGACGCTCTGACCGGGCCGCGAGATCTATCAAGGGTTTGTCTGATGGGTTTTCGCCTCGGCGCAACCCTGGCTATAGCAGCGGCGGCAAAGCGTTCTGACGGAGCGGTCTCCGACCTGGTCCTCTGGGGACCACTGGCCCGGGGTAAGACGCTGAGCCGCGAGATCCGTATGGCGCAAACGCTGCATTACGGAAAACGCCGCTCCGAACATTCCGAGGCCACCCTGCTTTCCCGCCACTTCTTTGGTTTTCTGCCGGTTCAGAGCACACTCGAAGACCTCGAAAAGCTGGATGCTACTTCGATTGAGCGCCAGCCGGCCCGGCGTGCGTGGCTCGTCCAGCGCGGAGACCAGCCGATCGATGCGGCTCTGATCAAGCGTTTCGAAGAACTTAATGTGGCGATTACTCTGGACTCGGTTCCTACCGATCCTTGCGTCCCACTGCATCCAAATCTCCCATACATTGCGCCTTTTGCCGAGAAGGTCAAAGAATGGCTTCAAAGTGACGATCAGTCGAATGGAATTCCGGTTCTGTATGCAGGTTCGGCACATGTAAAAGCCGCTCACTCGGCGACCGGGCAGACCCTCCCGGCGGTGCCGATGAGTGCCGCAGTTCGTGAAAGCACGCTGGTCTTTTCAGCCGAGCCTTATCTTTTCGGTATCTTGTCTGAACCTGCATCCCCCAACGCGTCCAAAACTGGGCAAGCTGTCCTCTTCTTAACCAGTGGCACCAGTCACCATATTGGCCCAGGGAGGTTGTACGTGGCGGCTTCCCGCGACCTGGCGGCCATGGGACACACCGCTTTTCGCTTCGACTTGTCCGGCATAGGAGACAGCCCCGCCTCAGGCGAGAACAATGAGGGGTTAAGGCTTCCCAAGGACGCGGTAATGCAGGTCCGGCTTGCCATGGACGCTCTGACACGGGAGCGCGGCATCCAGCAGTTTACACTTTGCGGACTTTGCTCAGGTGCACGTCTGGCCTTTGCGGTGGCCCTAGCCGACGACCGGGTGATAGACATCCAGATGATCAATCCCCCCTCCTTTCAGGGGCAGCGGCAGAATTATCATCTGCTCGTGCAGTTGCGTCATGTGCTGGGAAATGCAGGCAAGTGGCACCGCGCCTTCAAGGGCGGCGTGTACTCGAAACTAGCTAAAAGGGAACTGAGGGCGTTCCTCGCGGCCGGGCGGGCTTTCTTGTCTGGAGGTCTATCAAGGCTAACCCAGAAGTCAATTTCCAGGGTGTCCCGGAATGATGCAGGTAGTGCTGGAAGTACCGTTCTCATCGGTGACACCGCGAGTGACGCAGCGGGCCAGGGAACCACCACCGATGCTTCCGAGCTGAGGTCGCAGCTTCTCAGGCTCTACAAGCGCGGCGTTAAGCCCCTCATCATCTACAGTGGTAAAGATCGCGGCATCAGCTACTTCAACCACTTCGTCAAGAAGACGGCGGAAGAGCTGGAGCTACCCGTGCTTATGTACCCCGAAGCGGACCACTTGTTCAGCGAGCCGCACCGCGAGCTATTGCTCACGCTTATAGCGAAGTACCTGCGCCCCGCTGTGGTGAGTCAGCCGGGCCAATCATTGAAGCACTCTGCTCAGTCAACCGGCGCGCGGCCGGGCTCAGGAATCCACGCCGCTCTCCGCGACCGGGCTGCCGCCGCGGTGCAGGCTACCACCTCATCCCGCCCCTCCGATCGCTCCTTAGGTATGGCCAAGCCGGGATAGACTCTGTACATTGTCGGGCTTGGGGAAAAAGGTGCTTTGGCTGACTACAATCGCTGCGCCTTCTTTAGTTGCCATCTTTGTCTGTTTAGATAGTTATGACTCAGTGTCTTACAACTTTGAGGACCGCTCAACAAGCAAGACTCATTATTGCCAGCCGAAGGAACGTCGGACAATCCAGGTGCAGGTCAAGAATTCACTTGCAGTTGCAGCCGCGCCGATTAGCATTGCAGGCAGCGAGCCGAACGAGTAGGCCTTTGTCTGGAACGCTCGATAGGTTATTGTTTTAAGAGTCCCCTTTATCCAGAGAAGCTTAATGAACAGGCGAAGAGTGTCTCCAGCAGAGAACAGGCTCTGCGCGCAATTTAACAGTCCAACAGGCGGCGTGGCTGGCAGCCTGGGGCCTGGTAGTGGTTTGCTGTATCTTTGCTTCGCCCCTGTTCTCTGAAATCCTTCGATTCAGTCTCTCTAGCTCTGCCTGATTCTCAATCTGCCGAGGTCATAGATGGAAGTTCTTGAGCCCAACTTGAACGTGCAGACGGTGACCGTCGAGAGTTACGCCTTCCCGCTCACGTTCGCCCAGACGCGCCTGTGGTTTCTGGATCAACTGGAACCTGACCAGACGTCTTACCTGGTGGCATGGGCGCTTCGCATCGATGGGAATTTGAATAGCGGGGGGCTTGAACACAGCATTAATCAAGTGGTCAGGCGCCACGAAATTTTCCGGACCACGTTCAAGATGTCAGGGGAAGAGCCGGTACAGGTAGTGGCATCTTCGCTTCATGTTCCTCTGCCCGTGATCGACCTTAGCCACCTTGATCTTGCCGATCGAGAGGCCGAGGCCCGCCGCCTCGCAAAAGCAGAGGCGGACACCCCGGTCAGTCTCTCCAAAGGCCCACTGCTTCGCACACAATTGCTGCGCCTGTCGGCCAACGATCATCTCCTGTTGTTGACCACCCACCACATTGTGTTTGACGGATGGTCCCGCAGTATTCTGCTCCGCGAACTCAGCGCAGCCTACGAGAGCTACGTTAGCGGCAAGCCCCTCAATCTACCGGAACTGGCGATTCAGTACGGAGACTTCGCGGCATGGCAGAGAGAGCATGTCAGCGGAGAAAATCTGGCCCGCCACTTCTCCTACTGGGAGAAGCAGCTTCAAGATTCCCCCGAGGCACTGGAACTGCCGACAGACCGTCCCAGGCCTGCGGTGCAGACCTACAACGGCGCCCTGTCTTCCGTCCGGATTTCTAAAGGCCTTACGGATGCATTGAAGTCAGCCAGCCGCGTTCATGGCGTTACTTTGAACATGACGATGCTGGCCGCGTTTCAAGTGCTCCTCTCGCGGTACTCAGGCCAGGATGACATCGTGGTCGGATCACCGATCGCCAACCGGAACCGGTCTGAGTTAGAGGGGTTGATTGGATTTTTTGCGAACACTCTAGTCCTCCGCACCAGGCTTGATGGCGACCCGGCATTTTCCGAAGTGTTGAGGCGAGTCAAAGAGACAACCCTGTCGGCAGACGCTCATCAGGACATGCCCTTTGAAAAATTAGTGGAAGGTTTGCGGCCCGAGCGCAGCCTGAGCCATAGCCCTTTGTTTCAGGTCTTGTTTTCTCTGCGAAACACTCCGCCGAGTCAGCTCCGCCTGGGCGATCTGGCCATGAAGTTCCTCGGCGGCGGCAACGCCACGTCGAAGTACGATCTGTCTCTTTACCTTGAAGAGGATGCGGAGGGCATTCGCGGCAAGCTTGAATACAACATGGACTTGTTCGATGAAGCGACGATTGTGCGGATGCAGGGCCATTACAAGGTGCTGCTGGAGTCGGCGGTGGCCGGCCCTGAGACCCGCATCTCGGAGCTGGATATTCTGGCTCCCGCCGAGCGTCAGCAGATCGTCGTGGATTGGAACCGGACAGAGCAGCCTTATAAGCGCGATCTTTGTTTACATGAACTTGTCGAACAGCAGGCGGCGCGGCGCGCCGATTCGCCGGCAGTGGTCTTCCAGAACGAATACCTAACCTACGGCGAGCTCAATGCGCGCGCCAATCAGGTCGCTTACCTGCTGTGGTCGCGTGGTATAGGCCGCGGCCATCGCGTGGGCATTTACCTTGACCGCTCGCTCAACATGATGGTGGCGCTGCTGGGGGCGCTTAAGAGTGGCGCGGCATATGTACCGCTTGATCCGGCATACCCGGCCGAGCGCGTCCGGGCGACGCTCGATGCCGCCAGAATAACCATGCTCGTCACCGAGGAATGGTTGCTGCCCCAGTTGCCCGAAGTGCAGGTCACCACGTTGTGCCTTGAACGCGACCGGACGGAACTCGCGAAGTACGCTATCACTGACCCGGCAGCCGGATCTACCCCGGCGGATTCCGCCTATGTAATTTTCACGTCGGGCTCGACAGGCCAGCCCAAGGGTGTTGAAGTCGAGCACGGCAACCTCGTCAACCTGCTGACGTGGATGCAGGGAGATCTCGCGCTGAGGGATGGAGACGTATTCCCCGCGCTTGCCAGCTTTGCGTTCGATATGTCGGTGCCCGAGCTGTATCTGCCGCTCACCTCGGGCGGCATGCTTGCCCTGGGGGAAAAACATCTCCCCGCCGACGGGGAAGATCTGGCCCTATTTCTGCGGTCGCATCATGTGACGGTAGTCCACGCCACCCCCACGACCTGGAGCCTGCTGCTCGATGCTGGATTTACAGGTGCCGGACTGAAGCGTTGTATCGGCGCCGAGCCTTTGCCGTACGAACTCTTCGCCCGCCTGATGGACGCCGCGCCAGGGACGCCGCTGTACAACTTCTATGGCCCTACGGAGACCACGGTGTGGTCGACGTTCCATCGTTTCGAATCGAGCGCGGAACGGATCGTCATCGGCCGGCCGCTGGCCAACACTCAAATTTATATCCTCGAGAGCAGCGGCCAGCCGACCCCGGTCGGCATCGCCGGCGAGATCCACATCGGCGGCGACGGCGTGGCCCACGGCTACCTCTTCCAGCCGGAGCTTACGGCAGAGAAGTTCATTCCCGACCCATTTTCGTCCCAATCTGAGGCCCGCCTCTACAAGACGGGGGATCTGGGCCGGTACCTGCCCGACGGCCGCATCGAGTTCGCCGGCCGCCGCGACCACCAGGTAAAGATACGCGGCTTCCGCATCGAGCTCAGCGAGATTGAGACCACGTTGGCAAAACACGCTTCCGTCCGCGAGTGCGTGGCGATGGCCCGCGAAGACGTGGCCGGGGACAAGCGGCTGGTGGCCTACATCGTGCCCGCTTTGGGCGCGAGTCCGGGTGCAGCAGAGCTGCGGGACTGGGTCCGGGAACGCCTGCCGGAGTACATGATTCCGTCGGCGGTGGTCAGCCTGGAGCGGTTTCCGCTTACCCCCAACGGCAAGGTCGACCGCAAGCAGCTACCGGCCCCGGTGTACGAGGCCTCGGCGACCCAGATCGGGGAGATGGCGAGCCCGGTCGAGGAGATGATTGCCGGCATCTGGGCCGGGATTCTGATGTCCGGGGAAGTGACGCCGACCGCGAACTTCTTCGACCTGGGCGGCCATTCCCTGCTGGCGGTCAAGGTGGTGACGGCGATCCGCCGGGCATTTAATGTTGAATTGCCACTGCGCGCCATGTTTGAAGAGCCCACGGTCGCAGGACTCGCCGCGCGGGTGACGGCGCTGGTCCGCGAAGGCGGGGGACAGTCCGCTCCGCCCATCGTTCCGGTGACGCGTGGCGGTCCGTTCCCGCTCTCCTTTGCCCAGCAGCGGCTATGGTTCCTCGACCAGTTGGAGCCGA
Source organism: Acidisarcina sp. (assembly GCA_036401395.1). GTDB lineage: Bacteria > Acidobacteriota > Terriglobia > Terriglobales > Acidobacteriaceae > DASWUZ01. The sequence continues at coordinate 10,771 of DASWUZ010000146.1, read as the reverse complement.
ACAGTTCGTTCTACAACGTGCCGTGGAGTCTCCGCTTCAGCGGCGATCTGGACCTCGAAGCCCTCAAGCGGGCGCTCGATGAAATTGGTACGAGGCACGATTCACTGCGCACCACCTTCAAGACCGAGGACGGAGTGCCGGTGCAGATCGTGGCGCCGGAGTTCCGGCTTTTACTCTCGACTTTCGATGTATCTCATCTGCCGCTGCTGGAGCGGGAAGAAGAGGCGCGCCGCCTGGTGCGCGAAGAACAGATGACGCCGTTTTCTCTCTCGCTCGGCCCGCTGTTCCGCACTCACCTGGTAAAGGTGGGCGAGCAGGACCACATCCTGACCATGACCATGCACCACGCCGTCAGCGATGGCTGGTCGCTGGGCATACTCTCGGGTGAACTGGCGGCGCTCTACGAGGCATTCCAAGGCGGCAAGCCATCGCCGCTCGCCGCCCTCCCGTTTAGCTACGGGGATTTCGCCGTCTGGCAGAGGGCCTATCTGGAGGGAGGAGCACTCCAGTCGCAGCTGACTTACTGGAAGGAGCACATGGCCGGCGCGCCGCCCGCCATCGAGCTGCCCACCGACCGCGCCCGGCCTCCGATGCAGACCTTCCACGGCGCGAAGGAGATAGCTCTGCTGCCGCCGGAGTTGCTGACAGGACTGCGGGCGCTCAGCCGCACCGAGGGCCTCACTCTCTTCATGACCTTGCTGGCCGCATTCAATGTGCTCATGTCCCGCTACTCGGGCCAGCAGGACATCGTCGTCGGCACGGCCAGCGCGGGCCGCCATCATGCCGGGACCGAGGGGCTGATAGGGTTCTTCACCAACACCCTTGTGCTGCGCAGTGACCTTGCCGGCGAGCCGACCTTCCGCGAGTTGACCGCGCGAGTGCGGGAGACGACCCTCTCTGCCTACGCCAACCAGGATGTCCCCTTCGAGAAGCTGGTAGAAGAACTCAATCCGGTGCGGGACAGCAGCCGCTCCCCGCTGTTTCAGGTCATGTTCATCCAGCAGAATGCCTTCCAGAGCTCTCATTCGTTCGGGTCGCTGAAGGCTTCAGGTTATGGCGCCGGAGGCGCGGCTGCGAAGGTAGATCTGCTGGTGAATGTCTCAGAGCACGGCGGGGGGCTTCGCTGCGCCTTTGAATACAACACGGACTTGTTCGATGAAGCGACGATCGTGCGGATGCAGGGCCATTACAAGGTACTGCTGGAGTCGGCGGTGGCCGGCCCCGAGTCCCGCATCTCGGAGCTGGAGATCCTCGACGCGGCGGAGCGTCATCAGATCGTGGTCGAGTGGAACCAGACCGCGCAGCCCTACGAGCGCGGTCTTTGCGTGCACCAGGTTTTCGAGCGGGAGGCAATTCGCCGCGCCGGTTCCCCGGCCGTTGCCTTCGGCGGAGAGTATCTCACTTACGGCGATTTAAATGCCCGGGCCAACCAGCTGGCCCATCTGCTGCGGCTGCGCGGAGTCGGCGGCGGGCATAGGGTCGGGGTCTATCTGGACCGTTCGCTGAACATGATGGTCGCTCTGCTCGGCATCTGGAAGAGCGGCGCTGCCTACGTTCCGCTCGATCCCGCTTATCCGGCCGAACGGGTGCGAGGTACGCTTGAGGCCGGCAAGGTGTCGCTGCTGGTCACTGAAGAATGGATGCTGCCTCAACTGCCCGATATCAGCGTGGCCGCGTTGTGCCTGGAGCGCGACCGGCCCGCGCTGGCCGGGCAGCCGAATACCAATCCGGAAGGCGGAGCTACCCCGGGGGACCCCGCCTACGTGATGTTCACCTCAGGCTCGACCGGCAAGCCCAAGGGGGTCGTGGTCGGCCACGGCGGCGTGCTGAACCAGATTACATGGATGCAGCGCGAGCTCGAGTTTACCGAAAATGATGTCTTCCCGGCGATCACCAGCTTCGCCTTCGATGTCTCCGTTCCCGAGCTGTTCATCCCTCTCATCTCGGGGGGCATGGTGGCGCTTGGGGAAAAACATCTGGCCGCCGATGGGGAGGAGCTGGCGCGCTTTGTTGCGCGGCACCGCGCCGGCGTGGTGCAGGCCACCCCCACGACCTGGAGCCTGCTGCTCGATGCTGGATTTACAGGTGCCGGACTGAAGCGTTGCATCGGCGCCGAGCCGCTGCCCAAGGAACTCTTCACCCGCCTGATGGATGCGGCCCCGGGAACCCCGCTGATCAACGTCTACGGACCTACGGAGACCACGGTGTGGTCGACGTTCCATCGCTTCGAATCGAGCGCGGAGCGGATCGTCATCGGCCGGCCGCTGGCCAACACTCAAATTTATATCCTCGAGAGCAGCGGCCAGCCGGCCCCGGTGGGCATCGCCGGCGAGATCCACATCGGCGGGGACGGCGTGGCCCACGGCTATCTTTTCCAGCCCGAGCTTACGGCCGAGAAGTTCATTCCCGACCCGTTCTCGTCCCAGTCTGAGGCCCGCATGTACAAGACCGGCGACCTGGGCCGCTACCTGCCCGACGGCCGCATCGAGTTCGCCGGGCGGCGCGATCACCAGGTAAAGATACGCGGCTTCCGCATCGAGCTCAGCGAGATAGAAACCGTCCTGTCTCGCCATCCGGCGGTGAGGGAATGCGTGGTCATCGCGCGCGAAGACCAGCCGGGCAACAAGTTCCTCGCGGCCTATGTAGTGCCTTCCGAGCCGGGCGCGCCCGTCGACTTCGCCGAGCTTCGCAGCCTCGCCAGACAGTACCTGCCCGAGTACATGGTCCCGGTGGGCTGGCTTGCGATGGAGCGGCTGCCGCTGACCCCCAACGGCAAGGTGGACCGCCTGCATCTGCCGCTACCGGAGCACCGCGGTGCCAGGGCTGCCTCCGAAGCCGGCGCGGAGCCGGCCAAGCCGAGTACGCTGATCGAAATCCGCCTGGCCAGGATATGGGAGGAGGTCCTCAACGTCTCCCCCATCGGCCCCGACGACGACTTCTTCACCCTCGGAGGACACTCGCTGCTGGCGGTGCAGATGATGTCCCGGGCGCGGGACGCTTTCCATTGCGTGCTGCCGCTCGCACTGCTGTTTTCATACCCAAAGCTTGGCGAACTGGCCAATGCCATTAGTACCGAACGCGGAAAGGCGCCATTTAAAACGACCGTTCCCATTCGCAAGAGCGGCTCCAAGACGCCTCTGTTTTGCATTTCGCGGCCTAATGTGAACGCGCTCGGATATATCTTCCTGGCGCGCGGGCTTTCTGCCGATCACCCGGTGATCGGGGTGCAGTTCCAAATGGAGAAAGACGAGAACGCCTGGGCCCATGAGCAGGCCGCCTACGAATACAAGGCGGAGGAGTACATTCGCGACATCCGCAATATCCAGCCCCATGGCCCTTACCTGCTTACGGGGTATTGCGAGGGTGCTCACATCGCGTTTGAAATCGCCCGCAAGCTTGAGGAGATGGACCAGGAGGTCGCAATGCTGGCTGTCCTCGATCAATGGCCAGTCGAAAATACGCGGGACCGCCGGAAGTTCATGGCTGCCGTGCGGCGGAGAAGCCTGCAGCGCTTCATGAAGTCCAGCTTCAAGGAAAAATCCCATTCTGTTAAGCAGTTCATTTTGGAAAAGACCCTCGCCAACGGCGGCAGCCCGGCTGCGGCAGCCGAGGCCAAGCGTCGTAGGCTTATGATTGAGCAAAGAAACAAGCGCTATTGGCCAGGGCCCGATTATGTTCCCACCCGCTTCGGCGGAAAGATCACGCTCTTCCGGGCGGAAAAGCAGGACCCCCTGCGTATTAACGACTACAAGATGGGCTGGGGAGAACGCGCAGCAGGGGGGGTTGAGGTGGTCCCCATCCAGGGCGAGCACGATTTTATCCTGCGTGAGCCTCATGTCATCGACCTGGCCGCAAAGATGCAGGACGTGATTGATCGTTCGCTGGAGGCGTCGGCCCAGAAAGCAGCACAGCGGCGGCAAAGCCAGGAAGGTCAGGATTACGGCCCACGACAGATACATCAGGACGAGAAGACCCCTGCGCACGCCTGAGGTCCAGATAAACGACCGGCCAAGAGTCCCCGACGGGGGCTAAGCGAAATGAGAACAGAACTGAACCGGAACAAAGGAGAATATGAAGTCTGACTTCGAACTGGTTATACAGCGGCGCAAAGGCTGGCAGGCAGTCGATCTGAGGGAGATTTATTTATACCGTGAACTGCTTGGCTTTCTGATGTGGCGCGACATCAAGATCCGTTACCGGCAGACGATGCTTGGAGGACTGTGGGCCATACTACAGCCTCTTACCGCGATGATCATATTCACGTTCATTTTTCACAAGTTGGCCGGGGTGAAGAGCGACGGCCCCCCCTATCCACTCTTTGCGTTTGCCGGGGTGGCGGCCTGGACCTTCTTCTCGACCGCGGTGGGACAGGCAAGTAACAGTCTTATTTCCAACCAGCACCTCGTATCCAAAGTCTATTTTCCTCGGACCTTTATCCCGATCGGCGCCATAGGCGCCTTCCTGATGGACCTGGCCCTCACCCTGCTGCTGCTCGGGGTGCTGATGATCTATTACCATTGGCCGGTGACACTTGCGGTACTGGAGTTGCCACTCTTTGTAGCCGGAACATTCCTCGCCTCCGCCGGCCTGGGGATGGCATTTTCAGCCGTCAACGTGGTCTACCGCGACCTGAAATATGCAGTGCCTTTCTTTCTTGCGATGGGCATTTATGTCACGCCCGTGATTTATCCCAGCCGGTATATTCCAGCCAAATATCATGTTCTGCTTGCGCTGAATCCCATGACCGGAATGGTCGAGGGTTTTCGTCATTCATTGCTGGGCACCGCCGTCTCCTGGCCGCTGATTGGGGAGTCGTTCCTGGTCAGCATCATCCTTTTCCTGGCGGGATTAATGATCTTCAGGCGCATGGAAACCTTATTCGCGGACGTGATCTGACATGAAGCCAATCATTGAAATAAGCCATCTTTCTAAAGAATTTTTCATCGGCCAGCAGCGCCGCCGCTCTGAGAGCTTTCGCGAATTGCTGATCAGGAAAATGGGGCTCTCTAAGGACAGATCCCCGGGGTCCAAAGGAGGACTTGCGCGGTTTGTCGCCCTGGATGACCTCAGCTTCAATGTGGCGGAGGGCGAAGTCATCGGAATCATCGGGCGAAACGGGGCCGGTAAGAGCACGCTGCTCAAGATCCTCTCGCGAATCACGGATCCGACCAGCGGCACCGTCCATCTGCGGGGACGAATGGCCAGCCTGCTTGAGGTAGGGACCGGCTTTCATCCAGAACTCACCGGCCGTGAGAACATTTTCCTGAACGGTGCAATCCTGGGCCTGCGCAAAGGGGAGATCGTCGCAAAGTTCGATGAGATCGTGGCTTTTTCGGAAATAGACCAGTTTCTCGATACCCCGGTAAAGCGCTACTCCAGCGGAATGTATGTAAGGCTTGCCTTCGCCGTAGCGGCGCACCTGAACCCTGAAATACTTGTCGTGGATGAAGTGCTGGCGGTCGGCGACATGGCCTTTCAGAAGAAATGCCTGGGCAAGATGAATGAGGTAAGCCGCGGGGGCCGCACCGTCGTTTTCGTATCGCACAACATGGCGGCCGTCGATAACCTGTGCCATCGCGGCATCGTGCTTGAGCGCGGAAGACTCGCCTTTGATGGAAGCACCAAAGATGCGATCCAGCATTATCTGAATACGGCGGCCCCAGGTGTCTCCGCGCAGACGGTTGAGTTTGCCGAAGAGAGTCCAGGCCGCAAATCTGTTAAGAAGCTGCTCCGGAAGGTTGAACTGTTCACGGACGGGGATGCTCCCCTGCACAACGGACTCGTCATTGGCGGCCGGCTCAAGGCGCGAATCCACTTCAAGCTTTTGAGCGCCTCGCAAAGCTTCCATGTGGGACTTGGCTTCAATAACATGTTTAACCAGCGTGTATTCACGGCAAGTAGCCAGTTCGAGCCCGACGGCGCACACGCTGCTGACGCGGGGGCATACGTGTTTACCTGCGATATTCCCAGTCTGACGCTGATGCCTGGTGACTACACTGTCGCCATGTGGATTGATCTGGGTCTGTCAAAGGCCGATTGGATTGAAGACGCATTTCGCATCACCATCATCGACAGTGACTACTACGGCTCGGGGAAGGCACCCTGGAATGGGATGTTCGTGCTCCCGCAGAGCTGGCGTTTAGAGACTTCCGATGAAGTGGCGGCTGAGCGGGTAATGGAGAGGGCTGCGACGTAGCGGTTTGCATTTCAGGCTGATAATTACCAGGCTCCGCTCGAATCGAACCTCTTATTCAGAGGTAACGCGCCGCTAGCGCTTCCTTGCGCTTTTCTCCGCGAGGACCCGGAACTCCGTGCACTGTCGTCCCGCAAACCACCTCAGGCAAATCTATTTTCCTGCGCGTCACCTTATACTTGGAGGGCAATTGGGACAGCTCTCTTGAGGTACTTATGGCCGCACTGATCGATGCTATCGATGTAAAACGCAAGAGTGTTTTTGAGTTTGAGAATGTGCCGTTCTCGTGTCTTGAGGCGGAGGTCAATTCACCAACCGCTCGCGGCGGGCAAACCCTCGTACGACTCAAAATGCGGAACCTGCTCACCAGCGCGGTGTTCGAGAAGACCTTCAAGGCAAACGACAAGTTCAAGGAGCCGGACCTGGTACTGGTTCCCGCTTCTTACCTGTATCGTGACAACGATGGAGCAAACTTCCTGGACCAGGAAACCTACGAGACGCTCTCTCTGACGGATGAGATGGCCGGCGGTGCGCTCGATTTTCTGGTGGAGGGTGCCATCATTCAGCTGCACAAGTTCAATGGAAACCCTATCGGTTTGCAACTGCCGCTGTTCGTGGAACTGGCGGTAGCTTATACGGAGCCCGCTGTGCGGGGCGATTCGTCGAGCGGCAGCGTGACCAAGCTCGCCCGGCTTGAGACCGGGCTTGAGATTCGCGTGCCGTTGTTTATCAAGGATGGAGACCGGGTTAAGGTGTCTACGGAAAACCGGGAGTTTGCCGGGCGGGCTTGAGTGTGCAATTCGTTTTTTCAGTTGAGCCCACGAGTCGGGAAAGAGGATGGCATTGTCTACGCGGAAGTTCAGTGCGGTTTGGACGTTTGGAGCAGCAGTCCTGATGGTTCTTGTTGGGCTGGCGGCTGGCGAGTCTCGACTGGCAGCGCAGAGTGGTCGCGCAGGGCTGCCGCCCACCCTGCCGGGCAAAGGTCTATCGCAGCATGATTTTCTTTATGCAGGCGAGTCGCACGACCGACGGATTTTCATCGTTCGCGGCGGGAAGATTGTTTGGAGCTATGACGACCCGGGCGGTAAGGGCGAGATCAGTGACGCGGTGATGTTATCGAGCGGCAATATTCTTTTCTGCCATCAGTTCGGAGTCACAGAAATTACTCCGGACAAAAAAGTGGTGTGGAACTATGACGCTCCCGCGGGGCACGAGGTGCATACGGCGGTGCCGATCGGAAAGGACAGGGTCCTATACATCCAAAACGGAGGCCCTGCGCTGGTGCGGGTGGTAAACATCGTGACCGGCGCGACGGAAAAGGAATTTGCGTTGCCTACGAAGCTGCCGGTGAGTGTTCACGCGCAGTTTCGCCATGCGCGGCTGACCGAACGTGGCACGCTGCTGGTGGCGCACATGGACCTCGACAAAGTCGTCGAATACGACTCCGACGGAAAGGAGCTATGGTCGTTTCCGGCGCCGGGGGCATGGGGCGTGAATCCGCTCGCGAACGGGAATGTTCTGATTGTGGACCGGATGGGTGTGCGTGAGGTGACTCGCCGTGGCGATTCCGTGTGGAGCTTCGCGCCCTCGGATGCTCCACGCTATAAGTTCGCGCAGATTCAGCAGGCCTGGCGGCTGCACAACGGCGACACTGTCGTGAATAACTGGGTAAATGAATGGAATGCCGGTTCAGCCACCGCCGACCCTGGTTCGCTACAGGCTTTAGAGGTAACTCCGAACAAGGAAATAGTCTGGGCGCTAAGTTCGTGGGAGGCGCCTGCGGCCTTGGGTCCGGCGACTACTTTTCAGTTTCTGGATGAGGGTGGCGGGGCGCCTGAGGACGTTCACTTCGGGGACATTCGTTGACCCGTATGGAGTCCGGAATACCATGCCTGCCTGGCCGCCTGCTTCTCCGCCCCTGGCAAACCTCAGACCTCGCTCCCTACGCTGAACTGAACCGCGATCCTCAGGTCCGCAAGTTCTTCCCAACCCTGCTGACCCGCGAAGAAAGCGATGCCGAAGTAGGGCGCTTTCAGGAGCGCTACCGGCGGGAGGGCTTCTGCCTCTTCGCCGCCCAGCTCCACGCAAGCCAAACCTTCATAGGGTTCATTGGAATCCAGACCATGCACTTCGCCGTCCCAAACCTACAGCAACCTGCGGTTGAGATAGGCTGGCGGCTGGCCTCCGCTCACTGGAACCAGGGCCTTGCCACCGAAGGCGCGCAAGCCGTCCTCGACTACGCATTCTCGACTCTCAAACTCTCCCAAATCGTCGCCATCACGTCGGCCGTGAACGCTCCTTCGCGCCGAGTGATGGAAAAGCTCGGCATGAGCCATGTTGCAGAGCTGAACTTCGACCATCCACACATTCCCGAGGGCCACTGGCTGCAACCACACGTGCTCTACAGCATCGCCGCGCCCGATACATTCTGAGATGATGAATAGCACGACTCACCCGCCGAGGAAATCTTGTCCCAACCCGCCTTCCGCAAACACTACGGCCCCGCCGCAGCCGCCATCCTCCTGCTCGTCCTCCTAACGGAACTCACCCTCTCCATCAGCCACCAGTCCCTCTCATGGGACGAGGGTGATCACCTCTTCGCGGGATACATGTCATGGAAGACCGCCGACTTCGGCATCAACCCCGAGCATCCGCCGCTGGTTAAGGCCATCGCCGCGCTCCCTCTGCTCTCGATGGATCTGAAAGTCCCTCCGACAAAGAGGACCGGTTTCTTTAAAGATGAAGCCTACTTCGACGGTCGCGACTTTATCTATAACAATGGTGGCGAGGCCGTGGCGGACAAGATCATCTTCCGCGCGCGCATGGCCGCCGCAACGCTGAGTCTGCTGCTCGGAGCATTCGTCTTCCTCGCCGGACGAGAGATGTTCGGCACGGGTGCTGCGCTTTTCGGCCTCGCGTTGATTGTCTTTGAGCCGAATATGATCGCCCACGGCGCTTACGTCACGACGGATATGGGCGTCTCCTGCTTCCTTTTCGCGACCATCTATGCCTTCTACCGCTACGCCAAAGCGCCCTCGCTCCGGCGACTCGTCATCCTCGGCGTGGCCGCCGGTCTCGCCCTCGCGTCGAAGCACTCCGCTGTCCTCCTCCTACCCATGGGCCTGGCCCTCGCCCTCACCGAAATCATCTGGCCCCGCGTCAGCATGAGCCGCGCCAAGGCAGCGGTCCGCGTCAGCGGCACCCTCGCCGCTGCTACCGTGATCGCAGTTTTAGTGCTTTGGAGCTTCTACCACTTCCGCTTCGCAATGCACCCCGGCGGCGTGCCCATGCGGCCTTCGCTCGCCGAATACGTCAGCGGCCTGCACGGTGTCGAACCGCGCATTTACTTAGCCCTCGCCCGCTGGCACATCCTTCCCGAGTCCTACCTCTACGGACTGGCTGACGTCCGGCTCGTATCCACTTCTTTCCCGAGCTACATCTTCGGCAGGATCTACCAGCACGGCGTGTGGTTCTACTTCCCCGGCGCTTTCCTCATCAAGTCCACCATCGGGTTCATGGCCCTGCTCGTCCTCGCCGCTGTTGCCGTCGCTCTAGGTAAGCTCCGGACGACGACGTTCGACGCGTCGTCAGCCCCCCTAGCGGCCAACCGCCGCTTTACCCCAAGCCGCGAAGTACTCTATCTGGCCATCCCTCCCGTCGTTTATCTCCTGATCGCAACAGGCACCGGCCTAAACATCGGCGCACGCCACATCCTCCCCATGTACGCCTTCCTGGCCGTCCTCATCGGTGGAGCAGTAGCGTCCCTTGCCCGCATCGACCGCCGGTGGGCCTATTTAGCTGGAGCACTTCTGGCCTTCCACGCGGTCTCCTCGGCGCGATCTGCCCCCGTTTACCTCGCATACTCGAACGAATTCTGGGGCGGCCCCGGCAACACCTATAAGTACCTCACCGACTCCAACACCGACTGGGGCCAGCAGCTCAAAGACGTAAAAGTCTACCTGTACCATCATGGCTTCGCGCCCGTAAGCCCGCTCGGCGCGAGCACACACGCCAGCGAAACCACTCCGGGCAAAGAATGTTGGTTCGCCTATTTCGTCGACCCAGCCATCCAGCCCAGCGCCTACGGCATTCCCTGCCACTCGCTTCCGACCGCCGATACAGGATGGTTTCACTACCAGGTCGACACGCCCACCACGATCACTGGCACCGTCCTCATCAGCGCGGGCACCCTCACCGGCTATGAATTCGGCTCCAATGTACTAAACCCCTACCGCCAATTTCAGATTCTCAAGCCCACCGCCGTCATCGACGACGGAGTCTTCGTTTACAACGGCACTTTCGACATGCGCTTCGCCGCGGCGTTAGGACACGCTACCCGCGCCCTCGACCTGACCACCAAAAAGCAGCTTCCCGCCGCGCTCATCGAGGCCCAAACCGCAGTAGCCATCGATCCCGATGAACTACAGGCCCAGATGGTCCTCGGCGACACTCTCACCGCGTTAAACCGCAAGTCCGAAGCCCGCCCCGCCTACGAGAAAGCCTTACAGATTGCGGCCACCATGGAGCCCAGCGCTGCCGCCGAATGGCTCCCCCAAATCAAAGCCAAGATGTAAATTC